>NZ_JBHDJA010000011.1:0-153757 GCF_041877125.1 Arthrobacter sp. E44 | reverse complement strand
TATGACCGTCTTGGTCAGCTGTTTGAGCAGCCCGTCCGGACCAGTCAGAGACAATCCCTGTTCACGGGCCATCCTCACCAGCTCACGGGCGGCCTCAGCCTCCGAATCTTCCTTCGGTTTCCCAGTGGTGTCCGCAGTCTTCACGGCATCCAGTGTCACCGGCATATCCAGCTCATTCCTGCCAAGCAGACCGCCTGGCGTGTCGAGCCGGATACACCGTTAATTCCACAGTCCCCCACCAAGGTGTGACATCGACAGCCACCCAAAACCCCTATGTGGAAAACGCAAAGTCAGCCGTTCCGATTACTCTGGCACGATGGGTGGCGTGACGATCCTGGAGACTGAGCGGCTCATTCTGCGCCCCTGGCATACGGACGACGCGGAATTCGTGCTTGACCTATACTCGCGCTGGGAAGTGCAGCGTTTCATTGGCAACCAGCCCCGCGTCATGGTGGGCATGGGCGATGCTGTGGAACTTATAGGGAAATGGCGCGCACTTGACCACCCCGTCCACGGGATCTGGGCTGTCGAGCTCAAGACCCATCCCGGGCTCGCCCGACCGGAGCCCTCCCAGCCCGGGTCGGCAAAGCCCCAGCTCGCCGGAACGTTGCTCCTCAAGTCCATTCCGGCGTCGGGTAGCGAATTGCCGCTCCAGCCCTCGGGCGACACGGAGATCGGATGGCATTTTCACCCGGACCACTGGGGAAAGGGCTACGCTACCGAGGCCGCCCGGGTGGTCCTCGACCATGCCTTCGCGCGCGGCCTGCCACGGGTTGTTGCGGTCACCAACCCCGCGAATGCAGCCTCACAGCGGGTGTGCACCAGGATCGGGCTGAGCCACCGGGGGCAGACGGACATGTACTACAACGCCGTATGCGAGCTTTTTGAGGGCATGAACCCGGGCTCCTAGCCGGTTCCCTTCCAGAGCCGCTTCCACCAGGACCGCTCGGGCTCGGGCTCGGCGGGAGCGTCCTCAACGCGCGCGGCCCGCCTGCCACGCCAGCGCTGCACTTCCTCCTCGACGTCGCGGGTCTTGGTGATCACCGGCGGTCCGCCCTGCAGCTGGCGGCGGGCATCGATTACCCGGCGGTTGAAGTCCTGCAAAACGTCCCGGACCTGCTGCTCCGTGTACTGGACGTCCAGCTTTGCATCCAGTTCCGCGTCCTCGGTGCGGAGCAGGATGGCGGCCGGGCCCAGGCCGCTGATGTTCTCGCGCTGGATCAATCCCTTGACCCACCAGTCGGGGTCATAGCTTTCGCCCAGGCCTGGAATCGGCTTGCCCGCGTACTTGAGGTTGTCGAACTTGCCCTGCGCCATGGCGTCCCGGACCAGGTATTCGGCGCGGGCCGCGTCGCTGACCTTCCGGCGCTTCTCCCGCTCCTGCGCCTCGAGGGCATCCAGCGCTGCTTCTTCCTCGGCACTGATGCCGGCGCCGCGGTATGAACGCAGCTCCGACGCCCGCTCCAGCCGCTTCCGGAAATCCCCTGCGCCGCCGTTCATCGCTGCCACCGCCTTCCCTCGCTCAATCCCCACCTTCCAGTATTCAGCGGGCAGCTTGCACGTTCAACGCCCAGGGCGAGCGGACGACGGCGGGACGTGCCGCCGTCGTCCGCTCCACCTGGCGCCGTGGAAAGGTTCCTGGTTGATGCTGTGCAGTCAGGCGTTGGCGTGCTCGGCGAGGATGCTGTCAATCTGTCCGACTGCCTGCTTCATGCCTTCTTCCATACCCATCTGCACCATCTGCTCCAGCTGTTCCTCGGATTCGAAAGTGGACAGGATGGTCATGCGCGTCCACTCCCCCACTGTTTCCAGCGTCACCGTGGCGTGGGCAGTGCCGTATTCCCCGGTGGGATTGCCGTCATTGTCCGCGAACCCGTCGTCGAACTGCAGCCTGCGCGGTGACTCAATGCTGGTGAACTCCCACCAGCCGTGCGCCTTATCCCCTTCAGGCCCTGTCATGTAGTACTTGGCCTTGCCGCCCGGCACGAAATCATGCAGGTAGAAGGTTGCCGGATAGGTGGGCGGTCCCCACCACCGCTCAAGCTGGCGGGGGTCTTCCCAGAGCTGCCAGACGCGTTCGACTCCGGCGTCAAACTCGGCGACAACGGTAAGGCTCAGGGCCTCAGGATTTTTTTCCGTACTGATGACTGTCATGGCAATGCCGTCCTAACCTTCAGCGAGAATGTCTGCCATCTTGGCGGCGCGCTGCCGCCAGACCTGTTCATATTCGTCGAGCAGCCGCCGGGCCTTTTGCAGTCCTTCATGATTGCCCCGCACGATCTGCTCCCTTCCGCGCTTTTCCTTGCTGACCAGGGATGCGCGCTCCAACACCGCCACATGCTTCTGTACGGCGGCAAAACTCATGGCGTAGAGGGCTGTCAGGCCGGAGATGGAGTACTCGCCGACGGTGACCCGGCGGACAATGTCCCGGCGGGTGGAATCCGCGAACGCCTGGAAGAGGCGATCCACTTCGGTCTCACGGAGCTGATCTACAACCATTTGGTTGTAGATTAGTCCGCCCGCTCACTGGCGTCAATGGGTTTTCTGCGTGGACATGCCCCGCTGCCGGGAGGACGCGAGCCGGTCACGGTATCTTGGGCCGCATGACCATCTTCCTCGCCGGAGCGGGCCCGGATCCGGATGCCTTTCCGGACGTCTTCGACGCGTTTGCAGCTCAAGTCCGGCAGCAGGCCGGGCAGCGCCGGCCCGCCCATGTCGCCGTCGCCGTGCATGGCACGGGGGTCAACCTGCAGGACCTCGTGGCAGCTTACGCGGAACCCCTGCAGGGCCGGATCGACTGCCGGATCGTTGTTGTACCGCTGGCGCCGGGCAAGCCTGCGGATCCGGCCACATTTGATGGAGTCGACGGCTTGGTGGTGGGTGGCGGGCTGACGCCCGGCTACTGGGAATGGCTCCACCCCGCGGCCAGCGCCATATCCAACCTCGTCACTGCCGGCGTGCCCTACCTGGGTTTTTCCGCCGGGGCAATGATGGCACCGCGCCTGGCACTGATCGGCGGATACCGGATCGATGGGGTAGAGGTCTGCGGGGAGGAGTGTTCAGAAGGCCTGGATTCCGTGGATCTCCGCAAGGGCCTGGGGCTGGTCCCGTTCACAGTGGATGTCCACGCCGCCCAGGCCGGTACGCTGAGCCGTGCACTTGGTGCCGTGGCAGCCGGACTGGCGGAGCGGGCAGTGGCCATCGACGAGAACACAGCAGTGGTGGTGGAATCAGCGGGCGACGTCGACTACAGGGTCATTGGTGCCGGAAACTGCTGGGACATCCGGGGCACCGGCGGCGCGGCCACTTCGGTCTCCGTACTGAAAGGCGACTGAGCTGACTGGCCCGGTTAAAGCGACGGCGCGGGGCTAATTCCCGGTGCAGCCGGGTTATCCGTCGAAGTGCGTCCTGGCGCTGCTTCCTGACAACTGCTCGATCAGCTCGCTGGCCACATCCCGGAGCTTCCTGTTGCGGTTGCTGGAGACCTTGGTGAGGATTTCCATCGCTTCTTCCTGTGAACACCGGTTCTGCGCCATGATCACCCCGCATGCCAGGTTGATGGCGGTGCGGCTTTGCATTGCCGCTTCGAGGTCGTCCGCCCTGCTCTGCGCGTTGTTGATTCGAACGGAAAGGTTCAGGGTGTTGTGGGCGGCAGCGGCGAAGCCAACTGCTTTGTCGTACACGTCAGCTGTGAACACCCCCGGTTTTGTGGCGAAGAAGTTCAGCGCAGCTCTGGCATTGTCGGTGATCTCCAGCGGCACACCCAAAGTACTGTGCACATTGTACTCAGCCAGCTTCTGGTTCAGCGTTTGCCAGCGCGGATCCCTGTCCACGTCATCGATGATTACCGGGGCCATCTCCCTGAGCGCCCGGACGCAGGGGCCGTCGCCCAACTCCTGCTCGATATGGTCAATCTCGATAGCCCGTGCGCTACTGCCGGCAGCGGTTGCAGGCTTACGTTGCATTTTCAGCGTGACAGCGCACTCAATCGTGTCCCCGGCCGCTTCAGACACCGCAGCAGCGGCAAGGCTGGACAGTCCCGAAAGGAACTCGACCCCGTTCTCTGAGCCCACCAGAATACTTTGAAGTACCTGTACAGATTCGTGGTCCGATGAACTCAACATTCGCCCAGCTTACTTGAGTTCAAGCGGCCACGGGCGTGCTCCGGCCGGGCGAAACGGAGGTGAACCGGAGGCGAATAAGTTCCTGTATCAGAAATCCGCCAAGGCGCGTAGTGTCAAAGGTAGGAGATTTCGGGATTGCGCGCAGGTCCAGGGGTTGAATGTACGGGCCGTCCGCGCCAAGAGCGGCGGCCGCCAGCCGGGGCCTAAACCTTCAGGCGTAATCAGGGATTGAGGCCTTATGGCCAGCTACCATCCACCAGGAGTCCGTGAGGGGTTCCCGGAGCTTCTGCCCCAAGATTCCTTTATCAGCTGCGGCGCCCCGCTGCGCCAGGCCCCGCCAAAGGTGGTGCCAGTGGCCGCTTCAGCAAACGGAGGCCGGCCATGAACGCCGACTGGACCGGCGGCCCGGACAACCTGCTGGAAGCAGACGAACAGCGCCGGGCAGTGGCACAGCGTTTCCACCAGGGTGAGGTCCCCCTGGTCAAGCTGTGGACGTACTATTTCGGCCTCGGCGGAGATGCCGACGAGATGTCACTGGATGCGTACCTCAATGAGGCGCTGCACCTCCCGGCTGCCCAGGTGGGACTGATCACCACGGCCATGACGGAATTAAGCGCAAATGAGGACGAATGAGCGCCGACGAGGGTCCCTTCCGGGAAACTGATGGCTTGGCCGCAGCTGAACCGGAAGTTTCGCTGCAGCGGCTGGTCCTGGAAAACCCCAGCATCAAGGGCTTCCTCGGGGAACTGGCCATCCTGGCTTCGGCGCGGCTGTCCGCCCCGGGCAACACCATCCACAGCGGGGTCACCGTCCTCCGGCGCAAGAAGCCGGAGGCAGTAGCTTCCAGTGATGCTGCAGCCAAGGCCCTCGATGAGCTGCAAAACGGGTTTGGCGAGGGGCCGTGCCTCACCGCGCTCCGGCACAAGACCACGCTCCTTGTGCCGGACCTGGCCGCCGAAACCCGTTGGGGTCCCTATGTACGGACTGCGATGCAGCACGGCGTGTACTCCATCCTTGCCGTTCCCCTGGACCTGGCCGGGGACGCCGAGTCGGTGCTCAATCTGTACTCAGGCCGCAGCAACGGGTTCTCATCGCAGGACATCGCCCTTGTGGAGTCATTTGCCGGCCAGGCGGCGAGTTCGTTGCGGCTGATTTTGCGGATTACCCAGCTCAGTGATGCGAGGAATGACCTTGCAGCGGCCATGCAGTCCCGCACCGTGATCGACATGGCAGTGGGCGCCATCATGGCCGAGAACCGATGCGACCGGGACACGGCCTTCAACATCCTGACCAGGGCCTCGAGCACCAGGAACGTCAAGCTCCGCGATGTTGCCGCGATGGTCATCGCTTCCATCTCGGGGGAAGAACGCATCACCACCCACTTCGAGGAATAGAAGCTGTGGCGTGGCTCACACGTGATGAGAAACACTCGCAATAACTGTGCCGTCCGGTTGAGTCTCGCCTTTCGGCATGGGCACTATGGATGGGCAGGGCGGGAACCATCCGCCCTTGACATCCTGGTGACGCAACGAGGCCCACCGGTGAGCACAGGCCACCGACCCTCCAAGCGCGGACAGGCCACCGCCGGCAGACAACCGGCTAGACACAGGAAAGTACTGAACAATGACGTTTAACACTGCCGAATCCGTGACGCTTAAGATCTGGGACCGGGCGTCGCTCCACGAGACCCTTGATTCCGCGGTCTCCGACCTCTCTTCCCGTCACAACACCACCACGTGCCGCATTGCAGTCCACTGCAGCGGACCGAACACCTTCACGCTGAGCGTGCGCGGGGACGAGCCGGCACTGGCGCTGTAAGCAGCCCCAAACAGAGGACGCGGACGACGGCGGGACCCACCCGCCGTCGTCCGCGTCCTTTTTGCTGCCCGCGCCCAAGGGCCCCATCGGGGCTTTGGCCCCTGTTTGGCCCGGCAGGCTGCCGATAGCGTCTGCTCATCACCAACTATCCGGCCGCGAGCACGAGGAGATTCCCATGGGCCATATCAAGGTGAGCACGCCGATCAACGCATCGGTGGACCGCGTTGTCGAGGTTGCGTCGGACCCGAAGCACTGGGCGTCGTGGTGGGTCAACCTCGGTGAGGCGGAGAAGATTGAGGGCGACGGCGGTGTGGGAACCGTCGTCGAGCACAAGTACCTCATGGCGGGTGTCCCGTTCCACGTGACCACCCGCGTGACCGGCAGGGAGCAGACTCCGAACGGTGGACAGCGACTGCGGCTGGAGTTCGATGGCCCGCTCAAGGGCTGGCAAACATGGGACTACACCCCGGACGGAAACGGGACCACCATGGTGACCGCAGAGTTCGACTACAACGTTCCGGGCAGCGCCGTGGGGAAGTTCGCTGATGAACTGATCATTGAGCGCATGCAGGAACGGGCGCGCCAACAGACCCTCGAGAACCTCAAGCTCCTGGTCGAAGCCGGCCAAAGCTGATCGTGGCGACAGGCCCCTGCCTCGTCGAACGAAAGAGCGTAGCGGCGTAGCATTCGTCAGGTACGCGCAGACGATTGGGAGGGCAGATGGACACGCAGCACCACGGCCAAAGGTTCAGTCTCAAGTCATTGGCGCTGCCCGTCGTCCAGGCCCCGATGGCCGGCGGACCCTCCACAGCCCAATTGGCGGCTGCGGTGAGCTCCGCCGGCGGGCTCGGCTTCCTTGGGGCGGGCTACAAGAGTGCCGCGGCCATGCGTGCAGAGATCGAAGCAGTCAGGTCGCTCACAACGCACCCTTTCGGTGTCAACCTCTTTGTCCCCCAGCCCTCGGTCATCAGCCCCGAAGCCCTGCAGCAGTACGCCGATTTGCTGGCGGCTGACGCTGAGCGGTTTGGTGTCAGCCTGGGAGAGCCCAAGCACGACGATGACGACTGGGACCAAAAGCTCCAAGTACTCCTGGAGCTCGCACCGGCCGTGGTCTCATTCACTTTCGATTTCCCCGAATCCAGTGTGGTGGAGGAACTCCGGAAGCGCGGGATGTACGTGATAGCCACGGTCACGGGCCGTGAAGAGGCGCTTCGGGCGCTGGCGGCAGGCGCCGACGCCTTGTGCGTGCAGGGCCCCGAGGCCGGCGGCCACCGTGGCACATTCAAGGCCGACGCGCCTCCCCCGCTGGTGCCCCTGCACGGGATCCTGGGCGAGCTGTCCGACCTTGAGGTGCCGCTCATTGCCGCCGGCGGCATCGCCACTGCGGAGCACACCCGTGCCGCACTCGCCGTCGGTGCCGCGGCGGTCCAGGCCGGCACCGCTTTCCTCTGCGCGGACGAAGCCGGAACCAAGGCCGCCCACCGGGCCGCATTGACGTCGTCGCACCGTTTCACCACCACGGCCGTCACCCGGGTCTTCTCCGGCCGCAACGCCAGGGGCCTGCACAACGAGTTCATGCGCCGCCATGATGGCGACGCCCCCTACGGCTATCCCGAGATCCACCACCTCACCACTCCCCTGCGCGCCGCGGCTGCGGCGGCAGGGGAACCGGACTGGCTGAATCTGTGGGCCGGCATCAATTACCGGAACGTCGTGGAGGGCCCGGCGGCGTCAATCCTGAAGAGCCTCGCGCCGTAAGCCCTGCCGAAAGGCTTGGCCCGCCGTCGTCCGCTCCTTAAAGCACGACGGCGGGCCCGCCCCTTTTGGGAGCCGGCCCGCCATGCGTGCGTGGTGCCTTAGAGGGTGGCGGTGTCGATCACGAACCGGTACCGGACGTCCGAGGCAAGGACGCGCTCGTAGGCTTCGTTGATCTTTTCGGCCGGGATGACCTCGATCTCAGCGCCCAGGCCGTGCTCGGCGCAGAAGTTGAGCATCTCCTGGGTTTCACGGATGCCGCCGATCATGGAACCGGCGAAGGAACGGCGGCCGCCGATCAGTGCGAAGGCGTTGACGGGGAGCGGCTCGGCGGGAGCGCCGACGTTCACCAGGGCGCCGTCGAGCTTCAGCAGGCCAAGGTAGGAGCTGATGTCAATGGAGGCGCTGACGGTGTTGATGATCAGGTCGAAGGAGCCGGCGAGCTCGGAGAAGGTGTTCTCGTCGCTGGTGGCGTAGTAGTGGTCAGCGCCCAGCTTCAGGCCGTCTTCCTGCTTCTTCAGGGACTGCGACAGGACCGTCACCTCGGCGCCCATGGCGTGGGCGAGCTTGACGGCCATGTGGCCCAGCCCGCCAAGGCCGACGACGGCAACGTTCTTGCCGGGGCCGGCACCCCAGTGGCGCAGGGGTGAGAACGTGGTGATGCCGGCGCACAGCAGCGGTGCGGCGACGTCGAGGTCGATGCCCTCGGGGATGGTCACGACGAAGTCCTCGGTCACCACGACGTGGGTGGAGTAGCCGCCCTGGGTGATGGTGCCATCGCGGTCAACGGCGCCGTAGGTGCCAACGTTGCCCTTGAGGCAGTACTGTTCCTCGCCCTTTTGGCAGTTGACGCACTCCCGGCAAGAGTTGACCATGCAGCCAACACCAACGCGGTCGCCTACCTTGTGCTTGGTCACCTCGGAGCCGACCTCGGTGACGATGCCGGCGATTTCGTGGCCGGGGACCAGGGGGTACTGCTGCGGGCCCCAGTCACCGCGGACGGTGTGGATGTCCGAGTGGCAGATGCCGGCGAACTTGATGTCGATCAGGACATCGTGAGGACCCACTTCGCGGCGCTCGATGGTGGTTGCCACCAGGTCCTCCGTGGCGGACGGGGATGCATAAGCCTTGACGGTAGTCATGGTTCTCCTGTGATCTGTTGGGGGACTTCTAAATGCTACCGGGGTTGTTCGGAGCAAACCCCGGAAATGGGCGGGCAAGGGTGGCCCTGTTGTGCCTGGTCTTCTGAGTCCTACCTTTGGCAGAAGTGATGGGACGCGGACTTCATTCGGACTAACTTGTCACGGGCGGAGGAGCACCTTGATGGCGCGGCGTTCATCCATGGCCTTGTACCCCTCTGCGGCCCGGTCAAGCGGGAGCTCGAGGTCGAACACCTTTCCAGGGTTGATCCCACCGCCCAGGATCAGGTCGATCAGCTCGGGCAGGTACTGCCGGACGGGAGCGGGCCCGCCGTGCAGGTGCACGAGCGAGGAGAACAGGTCCCGGCCGGGCAGCGCCACATCGTGGGATACTCCTACGAACCCCACGTGGCCTCCGGCGCGGGTGGCGTGGATGGCCTGCATCATCGATTCCTGCGTGCCCACCGCCTCGATGACGGAGTGCGCACCGAGCCCATCCGTGAGCTCCTTGATCTTCTGCACGCCTGCGTCCCCCCGCTCCTCCACGATGTCGGTGGCGCCAAACTCCCGGGCCAGGGCCTGCCGGTCCGCGTGCCGGGACATGGCGATGATCCGTTCGGCACCCATCTGCTTCGCCGCGAGGACGCCCAGAAGTCCCACGGCGCCGTCGCCCACTACCGCGACTGTCTTGCCGGGTCCCGCCTCGGCCGCCTTGGCGGCGAACCATCCGGTTCCCAACACATCGGAGGCGGCCAGCAGCGACGGAACCTTCCCGGCGTCGGGCGTTCCCGGGGTGGCCACCAGGGTGCCGTCCGCCAGCGGGACGCGCAGGTACTCGGCCTGGGCGCCGCCTACGCCCTGCCGGTGGACACAGCCGCTCTGGTAGCCGGAGCGGCAGATTTCGCAGGTGTTGTCCGAGGCAAAGAAGGAGCCGACGACGAACTGGCCCGGCTGCACATTCTTCACGTCCGCGCCCACCTCTTCGACCATCCCCACGTACTCGTGGCCCATGGGCCTGGGTTCGTGCAGGGTGTCGGCGCCGCGGTAGGGCCACAGGTCCGACCCGCAGACGCAGGCGGCAACAACCTTGATCACGGCATCCGTGGGCTGCTGGATGGCGGGCTTGTCCCGGTCCTCGACGCGGACGTCGCCGGGGGCGTGCATGATGGTTGCGCGCATGCTGACTCCTCCAAAGGGTGAAAGGCTGAAAGCGGACACTCCCATCAAACCCGGCGCGGGAACCGTTTGCGAGGGCCCTGCTGAAACTGGTTCTGGCAGAACCTCCTTAGCGCCGCCGCGGGCGCCGTAACGTGTTCCATATGGATAACCGAGCCGAGGTCCGACAGTTCCTGTCCTCACGCCGTGGACGCATCACCCCGGAGCAGGCAGGCATCGAACCGTACGGTGGCCGGCGGCGGGTGCCGGGGCTGCGGCGCGAGGAGGTGGCGCGGCTGGCCGGTGTCAGCGTGGACTACTACACGCGCTTGGAACGGGGAAACCTCAGCGGTGTTTCGGACAGCGTCCTGGATGCCATTGCCGGCGCGCTGGAACTGGACCGCGCCGAGCACGACCACCTCTACGACCTGGCCCGCGCGGCCAACACATCGGGCCGCAAGCGGGCGGCGAGCGCGGGTGCCGCGTCCCCGTCAAAGGTTCGGCCGGAGCTGCAGTACCTCCTGGACGCCATCACGGACGCGCCGGCCTTCATCGGCAACAACCGGCTGGACATCGTGGCCGCCAACACCCTGGGCTACGCCCTCTACTCGGACATGTACCGCAATCCGTCCCGGCCGGCCAACCACTCCCGGTTCATCTTCCTGGATCCGCGCGCCCACAATTTCTACACGGACTGGGACCGGGCGGCTAACACCAACGTGGCCATCCTCCGCCGCGAGGCCGGCCGCAACCCGCATGACAAGGGCATCGCCGAACTGATTGGGGAGCTGTCCATGCGCAGCGACGAGTTCCGCACCCTGTGGGCCGCCCACAACGTCCGCCGCCACTACGCCGGGACCAAGTTCTTCCAGCACCCCGTGGTGGGCCTTCTTGAGCTGAACTACCAGGTCCTGGGGCTGGAAGAGGACCCCGGACATACCCTTACGGTCTATCCGGCCACACCCGGAAGCCCGTCCGCTGAGGCCCTGAAGCTCCTGGCGTCGTGGGCGGTCACTGAAAACATTGTGGAAACGGCGCAGGCAAAGGTGGGCAGCTAGGAACCTGCCCCGGCCCGCAGCCCTTGGGCTGGCACTAAGCGTCGGCGCCGGGCTCATAGCCAATGAGCCAGTGGAGCCCGTAGCGGTCGATGACCTGGCCATCAGAGGCGCCCCAAGGCTTGGCCGCAAGAGGGTCAACCACCCGGCCGCCAAGGCTGAGTTTGTTGAACCAGTCGTGGAGAACTGCAGGCTCAGCGGTACCGAGCAAGGAGAGCATTAGGCCTTCAAACCGGGCGCTCGTCCCGCCCGGAGGCGTGTCCGACCCCGCCAAGGCAACAACGCCGCTGAGTTCGCCGTGCGCTATCGCATCCGGGGCACCATCCGTCCGGCCGAACTCCGCATTTGTGTGGAGGGTAAGCTCACCACCGAAAACGGACGCATAGAATCCGAGTGCCTCACGCGCCGTGCCGGGAAAGCTGACGTAGATCTGGGGTGCGGTCATTCCGCCAGCCTACAGACACCGGGGTCCGCCCGCGGCCGGGGAGCCTCTCCCGTCGCCAAGGGCCTGCTTGCACGGCACGGCCAGTCACGTGAGCCCGGGTTGCGGTTTATGGCGCCGGGTTGCCCTGATTGTCCTCGTTGGTCCCAATTTGTCTTCCGGATGGCGCCATAAGTAGTGCCATTTCGCCGCGTTTAGCGTCCGTTGCGTGACGCTGGCCAATGCCCGGCGGGCCGTGTTTAGGTGTTGTCACGGCACCGGCCAGGCCGCATGCAGCACCACGAAGCACCACCCACAAGCTCGCGCACCCCGCCGTTCAAGGCGGACCCACTCACCTTGCACGTCCACCCGGGCACACATCCCGGGTCTCGTCGTCGTACCCGGAATCTTTCCCGAAAGGAACACCATGTCCTTCCCGTCATCCCCGCCGCCCCGCTCCCGCCAACAAGCCCCGTCCTTCACCCGCCGCCGCGCCCTGGTGGCTCTCCTGGCGGTCCCCGGCGCCGGCTTGCTGGCTGCCTGCGGGGGAACGGCAACCGCAGGCAGCCAGCGCAACAGCCAAAGCGCCCTGGAACCATTGGCCGCCTCAGTGCCCGCGGGGACCAGCATCAAGGTGGGCGATCCCAGCATCAAGGTCGCACTGGAACTGTCCGGCCTGATCAAGGACCTTGACGGCTTCACCGTGGAGTTCGCCAACATCTCCGGCGGTCCGCAAACCACCGAAGCTTTCCGGGCCAACGCCCTGGACGTGGGCTCCGTGGCGGATATTCCGCCCATCCACGCCACCTGGACCGGATTGGACGTGCGCGTCATCGCGGCCGGCTACCGGCAGGATGCGGTGAACCACCCCATCTACGAACTCGGCGTGGCACCGGGAGCGGGCATCAGCCGGCTTGAGGACCTGCGCGGCAAAAAGGTGGCCTACAGCCCGGGCCAGGCGCAGGGTGCCCTGGTCCTGCGGATCCTGGACAAGGCCGGGCTCAAACAGGAGGACGTCAAGCTGGTGGAACTGCCCAGCACCGGGGACGCCTACGCCACCGCCCTGGCCAGCAAGCAGGTGGACGCGGCTCCGTTGGGCGGCGTGCAGATCAAGCGGTACCTGGCCAAATACAGGGCCGACGGCGCCACCACCCTCCGCCACGGCCTTCGGGATGATCCCAGCCTCCTCTATTCCCCCGCCAAGGTCCTGGCCGATCCCGCGAAGGCGGCAGCCCTTGCCGCGTATGCGAAGGTGTGGGGCAAGGCGCAGCGCTGGATCGAGGACCACCCGGCCGAGTGGCTGGAGGGCTACTACGTCAAGGACCAGGGCCTGTCCCGGGAGGACGGCCAGTACCTGATCGACGCAACGGGCAAGCGCGACCTGCCCACCTCGTGGACCGACGCGATCGAACGGCATCAGGAAACCGTCGATCTCCTGTCCCGCGAGCAGAAGAAGCCACAACTGAAGGCGGCAGACCTCTATGACACCCGCTTCGAGTCCATTGCCGGCACTGCGTTTGCTTCCGCCGGAAAGGCAGGTGCGGCATGAGCGCCGTACTGGAGCGCACCACCGTGGCGCCGCACCAGGACCCGGTGCTGTCCGGGCGGGAAGACGTCCGGCCCGCGGCCAAGAAGCTGGGGCCCGGACGACGACGGCGGCTCGCCTGGGTGGGTCCGTCCGTTTTGCTGCTGCTCTGGACAGTCTTTTCCGCCACGGGGCTCCTTGACCCCAGGATCATGTCCGAACCCTGGACTGTGGTGGCCACCGCCGGTGAACTGATCGCGGACGGCAAGCTGCAGGAAAACCTGGCCATCTCCGCCCAGCGCGCCGGCCTGGGCTTGTTCTTCGGCATCCTGGTGGGCGCCGCCCTGGCGCTCCTGTCCGGGCTGAGCCGGGTGGGTGAGGCGCTCATCGACGGGCCGGTGCAGATCAAGCGCGCCATCCCGGGCCTGGCCCTGATCCCGCTGCTCATCCTCTGGTTCGGCATCGACGAAACCATGAAGGTCCTCACCATCACCCTCGGCGTCTTCGTCCCGGTCTACCTGCAGACCCACGCAGGGCTGCGCGGGATCGACCTGCGCTTCGTGGAGCTCGCCCAGACGGTGGGCCTGAGCCGGGCCGGCTTCATCCGCAAGGTGGTCCTCCCCGGCGCGCTTCCCGGGTTCTTCCTGGGCCTCCGCTTCGCGGTCACCGGCGCCTGGGTATCCCTGGTGGTGGTGGAACAGATCAATGCCACCAGCGGGATCGGCTACATGATGGAGCTCGCCCGCACCTACGGCCAAACAAACATCATCGTCCTGGGCCTGGCCGTCTACGGCATCCTTGGCCTGCTCTCCGACGGCATTGTCCGCTTCATCGAACGAAAGGCCCTTTCATGGCAGCGCACCCTGGCGGGCTGACCACCGCCTCCGCAGTTTCCGTCCGGGACCTCATCCGCGGTTTCGGCCCGAAAGGCGTTCTGAACGGGGTGGACCTGGACATCGACCCGGGCGAATTCGTGGCCCTCCTTGGCCCCAGCGGCTGCGGCAAGAGCACCCTGCTGCGCGCCCTCGCCGGGCTGGATCACGACGTCCGCGGCAGCGGCGTGATCAGCGTGCCTGAGCGCGTCTCCGTGGTCTTCCAGGACTCCCGGCTGCTGCCCTGGGACACCGTGCTGGGCAACGTCACCCTGGGTATCCGGGAGCACGACGCCGAGGCCCGGGGCCGCAAGGCCCTCGCCGAGGTGGGACTCGCCGGGCGGGAAAAGGCCTGGCCGCACCAGCTTTCCGGCGGCGAGCAGCAGCGCGTGGCGCTGGCGCGGTCCCTGGTCCGCGAACCGCAGCTGCTGCTGGCCGACGAACCCTTCGGCGCCCTTGACGCGCTGACCCGGATCAAGATGCACGGCCTGCTCCAGGACCTGGTGGCCGCACACCGGCCCGCCGTTCTGCTGGTCACCCACGATGTGGACGAGGCCATCGCGCTGGCCGACCGGATCGTGGTCCTGGACCACGGCCGCATCGCCACCGTCCGCCCGGTGTCGCCGGAAATCCGCTCTTCCGCGGACGCCGCAGGGCATGAAGCCCTCCGCCGCGACCTCCTCACCGCGCTGGGCGTCGAGCCCGCGCACACCCCTGAACCGGCCGCCGTCGGCCGCTGATAGCTGAAAAGGACTCCCATGACTTCCCATAGCCAGCCCAAAAACCGCAAACTCCACCTCAACGCCTTCCTCATGAGCACGGGCCACCATGAAGCATCGTGGCGGCTGCCGGAGAGCGACCCGCAGGCCAGCACCGACGTGGAGCACTACAAGCAGCTGGCACGTACCGCCGAGCGCGGTAAGCTGGACTCAATCTTCTTTGCCGACTCCCCCGTCCTCTTCGGCGAGGTGGGCAGGCGCCCGGCCGGCAAACTGGAACCCACGGTGTTGCTCACCGCCATCGCCGGCGCGACGGAGCGCATCGGGCTGATCGCCACTGCCTCGACCACCTACAACGAACCCTTCAACCTGGCCCGCCGCTTCGCGTCGGTGGACTGGGCCAGCAGCGGGCGGGCCGGCTGGAACGTGGTGACCACTGCTGGCCCGGACGCCGCACGCAACTTTGGCGTGGACGACCAGCCCGCCCACGCCGTCCGGTACGAGCGTGCTGCCGAATTCATCGAGGTGGCGCAGAAGCTGTGGGACAGCTGGCAGGACGACGCCGTGCTGGCGGACAAGGCGGAGGGCGTGTGGGGCGACGGGGAAAAAATCCGCGCCATCGACCACCAAGGCAAACACTTCAAGGTCCGTGGCCCGCTCAATGTTCCGCGTTCCCCACAGGGACACCCGCTGATCGTGCAGGCGGGATCGTCGGAAGACGGCAAGGGCCTGGCCGCGAAGTACGCCGACGCCGTCTTCACCGCCCACCAGACCCTCGCGGACGCGCAGGAGTTCTACCGCGACCTGAAGGCCCGCACCGCTTCCGCCGGGCGGGACCCGGAAACCATCAAGATCCTCCCGGGAATTGTGCCGGTCATCGGCGCCACCGGGGAAGAGGCACTGGAGCTCGAGCGGGAGTTGGACCGCCTGATTAAACCCGAGTACGCGCGGATCCAGCTTGCCAGGACTCTTCGCGTGGACCCCGAGGACCTGCCGTTGGACCGCCAGCTGCCGGAAGACCTGCCCAGCGAGGACGAGATAGAAGGAGCCAAGAGCCGCTATACGCTCATCGTGCAGCTGGCCCGCCGCGAGCAGCTCACTGTCCGCCAGTTGATCGGCCGGCTGGGCGGCGGCCGCGGGCACCGGACCTTCACGGGGACCCCCGTGCAGGTGGCGGACGCCATCCAGGAATGGTTCGACGGCGGCGCGGCGGACGGCTTCAACATCATGCCGCCGGTGCTCCCGTCCGGCTTGGAAACCTTCGTGGACCAGGTGGTGCCCATCCTGCAGGAGCGAGGCCTGTTCCGGACCGGGTACGCCGGAAAAACGCTGCGGGAGCACTACGGTTTGGGCCGGCCGGAAAACCAGTACGAGGGTGCTGCGGTGCCGGAGTTGGCGTCCATTGGGTCGGCGTTCTGATGGGCCGGCAGTTGAAGCTCAACCTCTTCATCTACCCGGGCGGCCACCACGAGGCTGCGTGGCGGCACCCGAAGTCGCAGACGGACCGGCTGCTGGACATCGGTTTTTACCAGGAGCTGGCGCAGCGGGCGGAGGCCGCCAAGCTGGATGCAGTGTTCTACGCGGACGGGCCGGCACTGGAAAGCAACGTGCAGTACGCCACCCGGTTCCGGATCGAACCCTTCACGTGGCTGTCCGCCGTCGCGGTGGCCACTGAACGAATCGGCTTGATTGGCACGGCCAGCACCACCTACCTGGAGCCTTACAACGCCGCCCGGCTGTTCGCCTCACTGGACCACCTCAGCAAGGGCCGCGCAGGCTGGAACATCGTGACCACCGGCGCGGAGCGTGCGGCGCAGAACTTCGGACTGGATGAACACCCACCGCACGCTGAACGCTACTCCCGGGCCGACGAGTTCGTCCGCGTGGTTGGCAAGTTGTGGGACAGCTGGGAGGACGGCGCCGTGGTGGCCGACGCCGGCAGCGGACTTTTCGCCGACCCGTCCCTGATCCACAAAATCGGCCATGAGGGCAAGTACTTCCGGGTGGCGGGTCCGCTCAACACCCCGCGGTCCCCGCAGGGCCGTCCGGTCTTCGTCCAGGCCGGGTCCTCTGCGGACGGGAAGGCTTTCGCGGCCGAACACGCCGAAGCCGTGTTCACCGCGCACCAGTCCCTGGCCTCTTTTACTCCGACATCAAGGAGCAGGCGGCGGCGTTCGGCCGCGACCCAGGCCACCTCCTGGTGCTCCCCGGAATCAGCCCCTACCTGGGCTCCACGGAGGCCGAAGCCCGGGCGTTGAAGCAGGAGTTCGATGAACTGACCCAGCCGGAGTACGGGCTGGGCATCCTGCGGAAGCTGCTGGGTATCGACCTGGACGGCGTGCCGCTGGACGGGCAATTCCCACCGGATCTGCTGGCCGCGGCCGGCAACGCAGGCAGCCGCAGCCAGCTGGTGCTGGACATCATCCGCCGCAAAAACCTCACGGTCCGCCAGGTGCTGCACCGGTTCGCCGGCGCCCGCGGGCATTATGTATTCGCCGGAACCCCCGTGCAGGTGGCGGACGAGATCCAGCGCTGGTTCGGGGGCGGCGCCGCGGACGGATTCAACATCATGCCGCCGTGGCTGCCCGGGGGCTTTGAGGCGTTCGCTGATGAGGTGGTTCCCATCCTCCAGGCCCGCGGATTGTTCCGCACCGAGTACACGGGCCGGACTTTGCGGGAGCACTTCGGCCTCGACCGGCCCAACAGCCAGTATGCGAAGAAGGCAGACAGGGTCGGGGCTGCGGTGCATTGATTTTCCTGACACAGCGCCGTGTGAGTACAAGAGGCTCCACGCGGGTAGTCCCTAGACTGACAGATGGACGTTTAGCAGGACTATACGAAGGAGCGGGCGCATGGCCAATGTAGTTGTTGTAGGTGTGGATGCCAGCCAGTCGGCACGGAAGGCTGCGGAGGTGGCGCTGGACCTCGCCCAGTCGCTGGGAGCGTCACTGCACGTGGTGACTGGTTTTGAAATTGAAAACGCGGAGACCTTTGGCGTGGGATCGGACAAGGTCCGGATCTCCAACGCCGACAGCTCGGAGATGGTGGCCAAGTCCCTGGCCGCATCGCATCCGGGAGTGGAAATCACGCACTTCGCAGCGCGGCAAGCCGGCCGATTCCCTCATCAAGGAAGCCGTCCGCCTGGATGCCCGCGTGATCGTGGTGGGCAACCGGAGGATGCGCGGCATCGGCCGGCTCCTGGGCAGTGTGGCCAACAGCGTGGCGCACAACGCCCCGTGCGATGTCTACATCGCGAACACCTACGAGGACTGACCTACCGCGCAGCAAAGGTGGGCGGACGACGGCGGGACCTCCCGCCGTCGTCCGCCCGCTTTCTTCGGCGAAAGGGTCAGGCGCCGTACTCCTCGTCGGTAACGTGGTGGAGCCACGTGACCACCTGCCCATTCGCATCGGCCTCCTGCATGGCGATGTGTGCCATGAACCGCTCCGGGGTGGCCCCGTGCCAGTGCTCCTCGCCCGGCTCGATGTAGACCACATCGCCGGGACGAATCTCCTGGATTTCGCCGCCGCGCCGGGCCACGAGCCCAACCCCGTCGGTCACGTAGAGGGTCTGGCCCTTGGGATGGTGGTGCCAACCGGTGCGGGCACCGGGGGCGAACCGCACATGCGCACAGCCGATGGCCGACTGCTCGTCAGGGTTCCGGATGCCGTCGATCTGCACGGTTCCGGTGAACCATTCCGCCGGTCCGGCGCCGGTCTGGCCGCCGCTTTTGGTGTACTTCATGTTCTCCTCCTGTTAGTCGGGGTTGCTGGACAGTGTGTTGGATGTCCCGGCAGTTCGGTCTGTAACGCGGGACGTCATGAACGCCAGGACGGTCGCCGCCGCAAGGATTGCGGCAGCGGCCAGGAAGGTGCCGCGGTAGCCGGCAGAATCGAACAGGACTCCGCCCAGAGTTGAACCGAGGGCGATCGAGGTCTGGATGACGGCCACCATCAATCCGCCACCGGCCTCGGCGTTGTGCGGCATGGCCTTGGCGATCCAGCTCCACCACCCCACCGGCGCGGAGGTGGACATCAGGCCCCAAAGTCCCAGGAGAACCACGACGGCGGCGAGCCAGTCACCGGTAGGAACGAGGGCGGCGGCGATGATCGCCATGAGCACCGGGATGGCAACCAGCGTCCGGTACAGCCGCTTCCCCAAATAACGGCCGATCAGCAGGGTGCCCGCAAATCCCGCGGCACCAATCACCAGGAGAACCAGGGATACCGTGGCCGCGTCGACGCGGGTCACCGTCTCCAGGAACGGGCGGATGTAGGTGAACAGGACGAACTGCCCCATGAAGAAGGACCCGCAGGCGGCCATCCCCCAGGCGACGGGTTTGTTCTTGAGCTCCCGGAAAACCGCGAAGATGCCCCCGGTTCCCGCAGGACGTGTCCCGCCCGGCATGGATGGAAGGCTGATCCACTGCCAGACGAGTGCCAGCAGCGCCACGGGGACCAGGCAAAAGAATGCCCCGCGCCAGCCGATAATGGAGCCCAAATAGCTGCCCAGCGGTGCGGCCAGGACTGTGGCGAGGGCATTGCCGCCATTGAAGACCGCCAGGGCCCGGGGCACCTTGGAGGCAGGCACCAGCCGCATCGCAGTTGCCGCGGACATGGACCAGAACCCGCCAATCACCACGCCAATGAGGGCGCGGCCCACCATGAAGAGCAGGTATCCCGGAGCCAACGCAACGAGGGCACCGGAGAGGGCCATGAGCCCGGTCAGTCCCAGCAGCAGGGTCTTCCGGTTCATGCTGCCGGCCAGCGTGGCCACCGAAAGGCTGGTCAGGACTGCAAACAGGCCGGAGATCGCAATGCCCTGCCCCACCATCCCTTCGGAGACCTGGAGCTCGGCGGCCATTGGCGTCAGCAGGCTTACAGGCATGAACTCGGAGGCGATCAGCGCGAAGACGCACAGCGACATCGCATACACGCCGCCCCAGTGCGCAGGGTGCTGCCCGTCGGGTTTTTGGGGCGCACTGATATTTGTGACTGTTGCTTCGGGGGCCATGGTTTCCATCAAACCGCGCTGCCAAAGTCGTAGCGAGGGCCCTGCTGAAACGGGTTTTGCCAGACCCTCCTTAGGGGAGCACGGCCGTTGACGGAGCTTCCCGCCGCGGTATGTTGTCTGTTTCCGGCGGCTGTGGTTTGTAGACCCAGGCGACCAGCACCACGGAGATGATCATCAGCAGGAACCAGGCCACCAGTTTCTCCAGGCCGACGGGGTGCCATTCGTCCACCTGGCTGGGGTAGAGCCAGGCGCCGGACCACGTGGCGATGTTTTCTGCGAGCCAGATGAACAATGCCACCAGCAGGAACGCGACCACCAGAGGCATCCGGAACTCCCGGCGGAATACCCGGAAGTGCATTACGCACCGGCCAAACACCACCGTGACGGCGGCGAGCAGCACCCAGCGCAGGTCCCAGATGTAGTGGTGGGTGAAGAAGTTGGCGTAAATGGCGGAGGCCAGGATGGCCGTGATCCAGCGGCGGGGATAGCCCGCGAACCTGAGGTCGAAGAGCCGGTAGACGCGCACCATGTACGAGCCAACGGCCGCGTACATGAACCCGCTGAAGAGCGGCACGGCACCTATGCGCAGGACGCCTTCGGCCTCGTAGGACCAGGAACCCATATCGGTCTTGAACAGCTCCATCACGGTCCCCACCAGATGGAACAGGACGATCACCCGCAGCTCGCGCAGGGTTTCCAGCCTGAACGCCACCATCAGGATCTGGATAACGACGGCGGCGACGGTCAGGAAATCATTGCGCGCCAGGCCGGCGTGGTCCGGGTACCAGAGCCTGGCCGCCATGAGCACCGCCAGCAGCGCGGCGCCGAAGATGCAGGCCCAGCCCTGCTTGAGGGCGAAGACAACGAACTCTGTCAGCTTCGCTTTGGCACCACCGGCGGGGGCCGCGGCCAGGAAGCGGCGGGCCCGTTCGTCGATCCGCTGCTCAACTGAAGTTGAATTACGCACTGATCCCCTGGTGCCGGCTTGGCTGGCGGTTCCTGCGCAAATCTTTTTCGAGCTCTGCCAGGCAGTAGTCCTTGAACCAGTGCCTGATGCCGCGCGGAAGCCTGGGGTAGGCCACGGCAATAACGCGCCAGGACCGGTCGTACCTGCGCTGGTGGCGATCGCTCCATTCCAGGCCAAAGTCCTGCCGTAGCTGGGCGGGAAGGAGCCCGGCCGTGAGGAACCGGGCCGGTGGCATGATGGCGCGGTACCAAAGGGCCGTACGCCTGGGAAACAGCAGGCCCCGTCCAACGCGGACGCCCTCTTCCTCAGCGCGGAGGGCAGACACTTGCTCCTCCCAGTAGTGGCGGAAGGCCGCCCTGTCTTTCGGCCACATCCCCGGCGGAAGCTGAAGGGCGGTACCGATCCGCGCATAGTCCTGGTACATCGCATCGGCGGTCTCGTCGTCGAGCGGGCCGTGAATCTTCTCGATGATGGTGAGCGCTGTGTCGTAAAGAGTTGCTGCCACCCACAGCTGCAGCGCCGGATCGAAGGCGTTGTAGCCGGCGGACGATTCGTCGGCACCGCGGCGGACGGGTACATGGGCCCGGTTCACCCTGCGCCGGACTTCCCTCACCTGCTCATCGTTTCCGTAGGTGATGGCGTAGACGTACGTGAGCGTGCCCTTGAGCCGGTTAACCGGGCGTTGCGTGAAGGTACTGTGTGCCGCGACGCCGCGGCCGATGGCAGGGTTGGCAAGCTGCAGCAGGATGGCGCGTCCCGCCCCGGCGAGCATTATGCCTTCTGCCCGGTAATCGGCAACTCCCTGCACCATGGGAAAAGAGTACCGGAGGGGTATGACAGCGGATGGGCCCTTCGGCCCGTTGTGGTAGCTCGCCCGTGCCGGTAGCTGGGTCACTTGGCAACAGGCCGCAGCGAGATGATCATCTTCCTGATGTGCGCGTACTCGGCCGTATCCCGGTACTTCCTTGCCTGCTCCAGATAAGGCAGCGACGGGTCCCCCGGCGTGGCGTTGTTGGCCGGGTCGTAGAACGCGCCGAACATGGCACTGTTCGGCGGCCATGTGAAGAACTGGAAGATGGGGCAGGCGTCGGGGCCGCCTGGCATCGGGCCCGACGTGATGCCGTAGCCGGCCGCCGGGGTGTAGGGCGGACCGGGGATGGCAGCGTTGCCCCTCGTCTCGAAAATGAAGTGTGGCACCACGCCGCCCTGGGCCAGTACGGGGAGGTCTGCGCTGTCCAGGACCTCATAGGGGAACCTCTCGGTGCACGTGGATCCCGTGGCCATGTTGGTCCGCAGCGTCGCCATCACCTTGCCGGCCTGGTTCCGCACCTCCGCAAACGCCCCGCCGCCTTCGGCCAGTTCCCCCGCCGGATCCTTGACGCTCCAGGCGTCGGGGAGGTCGAACGCCATGGTGCCATCCGCCGTCGTAAACGTGGTCCATCTTTCCCCGGCGTTGCCGGGCGCCGTCGGAACCTGCGCAGGGGGAACGCTCGACGGCGTTGGCGCGGCCGGCGCGCTCGGCGCCATCGCGGAGGTACTGGCAGGGCCGGAAGCTGAAGCAGTGGGCTGTTGGCTTCCCAACTGCGGCGCACACGCGGCAAGGAAAAGGGCTACGGGTACAAGGGCTGCCACGAACCTGCGCACCACACCCTCCTTGGGCCTGACGTTGACCCCTTAAGTGTGGCGCGGTTCCCCCGGGTGGAGGAGGGCCGGAGGACCTGCCCTCCCCCACCCGGGGAAGGAGTCACTGCTCCAGCAGCGACACGTCCCGGACAGCCCCCTTGTCCGCGGACGTGGCCATCGCGGCGTACGCACGCAGCGCGGCAGACACCTGGCGGTCCCGGTCCTTGGGCTTGTAGCCGCCGTTGATCAGCAGCTTCTCGCGGCGTTCAGCAAGGATCTCATCGGAGACCTCCAACTGCAGGGAGCGCTCGCTGATGTTGATGCTGATGATGTCGCCGTCCTCCACCAGGGCGATGGCGCCGCCGGAGGCAGCTTCCGGGGAGATGTGCCCGATGGACAGGCCGGAGGTACCGCCGGAGAAGCGGCCGTCCGTGATGAGGGCGCACTTCTTGCCCAGGCCGCGGCCCTTGAGGAACGACGTCGGGTACAGCATTTCCTGCATGCCCGGTCCGCCCTTGGGGCCCTCGTAGCGGATGACCACCACGTCGCCTTCCTTAATGGACTTGTTCAGGATCTTTTCCACGGCCTCGTCCTGGGACTCGCACACCACGGCCGGGCCGGAGAACGTCCAGATGGACTCATCCACGCCTGCGGTCTTCACGACGGCGCCGTCGACGGCCACGTTGCCGCGGAGCACGGCCAGGCCGCCGTCCTTGGAGTAGGCGTGTTCCACGGAGCGGATGCAGCCTCCTGCGGCGTCGGTGTCCAGGGAGGTCCATTCGTTCGACTGGGAGAAAGCGGTGGAGGAGCGGACCCCGCCGGGGGCCGCGTGCCAGAGGGCCTTGGCTTCCTCCGTGGCCTTGCCGCCGCGGATGTCCCAGTCATCCAGCCAGCCGTCGAGGTCGGCGGAGTGCACGGAGTGGACGTCCTTGTGCAGGAGGCCGCCGCGGTTCAGCTCGCCGAGCAGCGCAGGGATGCCGCCGGCGCGGTGCACATCCTCCATGTAGTAGGTCTTGTCCTTGGCAACGTTCGGCGCCACCTTTGCCAGGCAAGGGACCTGGCGGGACTTGGCGTCCATCTCGGCCAGTCCATAGTCCACACCAGCCTCCTGGGCTGCGGCCAGCAGGTGCAGGATGGTGTTGGTGGAGCCGCCCATCGAGATGTCCAGGGCCATGGCGTTGTCGAACGCCTTGGCCGTGGCGATGGAGCGCGGCAGCACGGAGTCGTCGTCGCCGTCGTAATAGCGCTTCACCAGGTCGACGACGGTGGCGCCGGCCTTCTCGTACAGCGCCTTGCGGGCGGTGTGGGTGGCCAGCACGGAGCCGTTGCCGGGCAGGGACAGGCCGATGGCCTCGGTGAGGCAGTTCATCGAGTTGGCGGTGAACATGCCGGAGCAGGATCCACAGGTGGGGCAGGCGTTCTCTTCGATGAGGTTGATGTCGGCGTCGGAGATGGACTCGTCCACGGCGTCGGCGATCGCGTTCACCAGGTCCAGGGAGCGCACGGAGCCGTCGGTCAGGGTCACGCGGCCGGCTTCCATGGGGCCGCCGGAGACAAACACCACGGGAATGTTCAGGCGCAGCGCGGCCATGAGCATGCCGGGAGTGATCTTGTCGCAGTTGGAGATGCAGACCAGGGCGTCGGCGCAGTGGGCGTTGACCATGTATTCCACGGAGTCGGCGATCAGGTCGCGGGACGGCAGCGAGTAGAGCATGCCGGAGTGGCCCATGGCGATGCCGTCGTCCACGGCAATGGTGTTGAACTCCCGCGGCACGGCGCCGGCGGCGAGGATCGCGTCGGAGACGATCCTTCCCACGGGGGCGAGGTGGGTGTGGCCGGGGACGAATTCGGTGAAGCTGTTGGCCACGGCAATGATCGGCTTGCCGATATCCGAGTTGGCGACGCCGGAGGCGCGCAGCAGTGCGCGGGCGCCGGCCATGTTGCGGCCGTGGGTGACTGTTTTAGAGCGGAGTGCAGGCATGTGTACCATCCTGCTTGGTCGGGGAGTGACGCGGAAGACAGCGCTGCTCCTAGTAGTGGGAGTACCAGAGTAATAGTATTTACGGGTGAATGATCCCGGGCGGCGCAAAGAACTTGGCCTCTTCCTGCGGGCCCGGCGCGACCAGGCGCTGCGGGCCGACTATGGCCTGCCCCCGATTGGCCGCAGCCGTGAGCGGGGGTTGCGGCGTGAAGAGGTTGCCTTCCTGTCCGGCGTCAGCGTGACCTGGTACACGTGGCTTGAACAGGGCCGCGACATTAGCCCGTCCCGCCAGGTCCTGGAAGCGGTCAGCCGCGCACTGCACCTTTCAAGTACAGGCCTTGGCTATGTGCTGTCCCTTGGCGGATACGCGTCGGCCGCTCCCGCCAGCCCCGCCGCCGATACGGCACCGCCCCACATCCAAAGACTGATGGATGCGCTGGATCCCAATCCGGCTTTCGCCTTGTTCCCGGACTGGGGCGTGGCCGGGTGGAACAGGGCCTACGCAGCTCTCTACCCCAACATCGACACCGTGACGCCGGCGGACCGGAACCTGCTGTGGCTGGTGTTCACGGACCCCTATGTCCGGGACCTGCTCCCCGACTGGGAAACCACCAGCAAGAGGTTCCTTGCCGAGTTCCGGGCCGAGACCGGGCAGCGGCTGGGCGATCCCGACATCCAGTACCAGGTGGAGCGGCTCAAGGAAGCGAGCCCGGAGTTCCGGCAGGGCTGGGACCTCTACGACATCCTGGGCTTTGAATCCCGCGAGCGCCTCTTCCACCACCCCGCGGTGGGGGTGCTGCAGCTGGAGCACCACCAGGTGTCCCCGTCGGACCGGCCGGACCTGCACATCGTGGTCTACACGCCGGCCCCCGGCAGCGACGCCGCCGCGCAGATGCAGTCCCTGATGGCTGCCGCCGGCTAACCGGCGCCGGTGCCAAGGTAAGCCAAGGCCGCGGTGGCCTGTGCTTGCGTGGCCATGCGCAGGGTGGGGTCCACGGCCGGCAGGAAGAACGGCGAGTGGTTGGCCGGAATGTCCGTGTCCACAGTCCCCGCTTCCACGGCCCGGCGGTAAAGGTCCCGGGGAACGGAACCGACAATCCAGTACACGTAGGGACTCCCGAAAGCGTCGGGGATGCGACTGAAATCCTCGGACGCCGTCTGCGGGGCGGTGCGGTAGACGGCATCCGACCCGAAGGACCTGGTGAAGGCCGCGGTGACCCGGGTGTTGGCCTCCGGATCGTTGCTGGTCAGCGGGTACTGGTCGTAGTACTCGAACCCGGGTTCCTGCGGCGAGCCAGCCGCAGCGCACTCGCCGCGGACAATGCGTTCGATGGCTGCAATCATCTGGCTCCGGGTCGCCATACTGTAGGTCCGCAGGTTGAGCAGCAGTTCGGCGCGGTCCGGGATGATGTTGGCGGTGGCCCCGGCGTTCACCGATCCAACGGTCAGCACGGCGAACTCCCCCGGCGTGGTTTCCCTGGACACCACGGTCTGCAAGCGAAGGACGATCGAGGCTGCCAGCACCACGGGATCCACCGCCTTGTGTGGCATGGATCCATGGGCTCCGCGGCCGTGGACGGTGATCCGGAGGGAATCGCCGGCGGACAGCACGGGTCCCGGCGTGGTGCCGATGGTTCCCGCCTCGGTGGGCATGACGTGCTGGGCCAGCGCAATGTCCGGCCGCGGGATTCCGGCGGCCAGGCCGTCGTCGAGCATTGCCTGGGAACCCGCTGCCGTCTCCTCCGCCGGCTGGAACAGGGCAACGTAGGTGCCCTGCCAAGTGTCCCGGTGGTCAGCGAGGTACTTTGCCGCGCCCAGCAGGGCCACCACGTGCATGTCGTGCGCGCAGGCGTGCATCACCCCTGGAACGGCGGAGGCGTACGATGCGCCGGTGGCCTCGGTGACGGGGAGGGCGTCCATGTCCGCCCGGGCCAGGACGCAGGGACCGGCGCCGTTGGCAAGAACGCCTACGACGCCGGTACCGCCGAAGTGCCGGACGTCAAAGCCCCAGCCGGCCAGCTTCGCCGCGACGGCCGCGGATGTTGCGTGTTCGGCAAGGCCAAGCTCGGGGTTCCGGTGGATCTGCTCGTAGAGCGGTACCTGCCATGCCAGTTCCTGCTCGAAGCTGCTGTCCCTGACGTCCATGCGGAGCTCCTCCCGGCCGGCGGCGCCGGCCTCTTCGGCCACTCTAGGCCAGCACCCCCTGCCGCACCACGGCCGGCTGAAACTGTGCACCCGCGCCCGGGAATACCGGCACGTCGATCCGGGCGTGGGTGTGGACCTCGTTCACGGTGGCCCTGGTGTGCAAGGCGATCTGTTCCATCGTGGTCACCCACATGCCGTCCATGCTCTTCACCCGCTCGATCAGCTGCTCCAGGGCCACAGCCTTGGACGGCCGGCCGGAGATGAACGGGTGGTTGGTCAGCACGAAGCAGCTTCCCTGGGAGTGGTGTGCCTCGGCTTCAAGCGTCCACATTTCCAGCACCTTGGCCGGGCTCTCGATCACGCCGCTGCCGGTCACGCCGGGGTAGAAGGCGTACTGTTCCCAGTCGTCCAGGGTCCAGTCCACGGGAATCTCCACGAGGTCCCTGGGATCATCGGCGGCGACGGCGAAGCGGTAGGGGGCGTCGCCGTCGAGCAGGCTGGAATCGTAGAGGAAGCCGCGGTCCGCCAGCAGGCCCGGCGAGTGCCAGTTCAGCTCCCACCACGGTGCCCGGTAGCCCACGGGCCGAATCCCGGCCACCTTTGCCAGGGCCTCCAGGCCGCGGTCGATGTAGCTGGCCTCGGTGGCGGCGCTGATGCCCTGCATGGGTTCATGGAGGTAGCCGTGGTGGGCCACCTCGTGTCCGTCGGCCACGATCCGGCGCACCACATCAGGGTAGGACTCTGCGGTGAAGCCGGGGATGAAAAACGTGGCCTTGATGTCCTGGCGCTCCAGGATCTTCAGCAGCCGCGGCACCGCGATCTTGGGGCCGTAGGACTGGTGGGTCATCAGCGACATGCGCCGGGTGCTGGTGGGATCGTGGGCGATGGTGCAGGATTCGGCATCGACGTCGAAGGTGAAGGACGCGGCGGCCTTGGCACCGTTGGGCCAGGTGATGCTGTGCAGGGCGTCCGCAATGGCGGGCTGGTTCACGGGAAAATCCTTTCTGGCGGGCGCAGTGCGCCCGCCAGGTTCAGGGAGGGGAAGGGATCAGAGGGCAGGAAGGGCGGGAGTGGTGTCCGCCGCCGGGCTCTTTGCTTCAGCTTGAATGCGGGGCTCCAGGGCGAGGTAGCGGATGTGCTGGCGCGGCCCAAGGATGGCGTACACCCCGGCGCTGGTCAGTCCGCCGGCCAGCCAGGACAGGTCCCAGCCGCCCAGGGCCACCGCAATGGGGCCCTGCATGATGGGGATCAGGCCGTACATGAACAGCCACGTCGCGAAAATCCCGGCCACGAGGGAGATGACTCCCGCCCAGTTGACGACGGGCAGTCGCTTGGTGCCAACGCCGTCGAACAGGCGCTCCGGCGCACCCGGCCAGCGCTTGTCCAGCCAGAAGTAGTGGACCAGCATGATCCCGCCCCAGGCGGCCACCCAGGCCACCAGGCCGATCAGCCAGGCGTCGAGCACCGCGGCGAAGTCTTCCTGGAAGATGAAGAAGACGACGGCGGCGAGTGAGAAGACGCCGACGAACAGGTTGAGCTTGCGGCGGCTGATGGAGATGTCCAAAGCCTGGGTGGCCACTGAGAAGGTGTAGATGTTCAGGATGTTGGTGGCAATGGGGCCGTGGAGCACCATGAGCAGTACGGGCAGCGCCATGGCGCCGAAGTTCAGGACGATGAGTTTGCCGGGATCGATCTCGCCGCTGTTGGTGGCCAGGCTGGCACCCAGGACGCCGAGCCACACCACGGGGATGAACTGGCCCAGCACTGAGGCCAAGTAGACCTTTTTCTTGGGGACGCTGGTGCTGACGAACCGGGAGTAGTCAGCGGCGTAGGTGAACCAGGTGATGCCCCACCCGATGCCGATGGCGCTCATCACGGCGCTCATGGCGGCGATCCTTTCGGAGCCTTCCAGGATGGCGCCGGCCGGGCCGGCGTAGCTCCAGTCGATGTCCATGCCGAACCAGGCGACGGCGGACATGACGGCCAGGATGAGGATGGTGGGCGGAACGGTCCATTTTTCGAAGGCGGCGATGGCTTTGTAGCCGAACCAGGCGATGGCCACCTGGAGGGCCATGATGAAGGTGGCGACGCCGATCTTCCAGCCGTAGTTGGGTGCTTCCGGGTCAACCCAGCCGAGGGTTCCGAAGAGTGCCATGACCAGGTCCAGGATGATCCACGTGTTCACCGCGCACCAGCCGATGACCAGCAGGGCCTGGATGGCGGCCGGCAGGTAGTTGCCACGCCGGCCGAACGCCGCCCGGGCCAGGACCATGCCGGTGGCTCCGGTCTTTTGTCCCAGGAGGACGAAGCAGCCGAAGAGCAGCATGCCGATCAGGTTGCCCAGCACCAGGACGGTGATGGTGTCCGCGAGTCCGAGTCCCAGCTGGATCCCGAGTGCCCCCAGCACCCAGTTGATGGGCGCCAGGTTGGCGCCCGCCCAGATCCAGAACTGGCCGGATACCTTGCGTGTTCTCGCTGATTCGGGAATGGGCTGCAGCCAGGCTTCGTGGTCCACGGCGTTGTGGTCCTCGGGTGCCTGGGCAGGTTGGCCGTGCGTGGCTGTTGAAAGCTTTTCTTGCATGGGGGCCTCCGTGAGGTGGATAAGTACCAAAAGGCTATGTGGCCCCCATCACAAGGAACAAGATACGATCTGTCGAATAGATTCTCCTACTACGTTACGGAATGTCGTGTCAGTGTTTCTTGGCGAAATACTCGCCCATCCCGCGCTCGCCGCCGCAGACCCCGTGGTCCATCCCCTTGGGGTAGCCGCGGATAGCCAGCCGGTCCGCTGGGTCCACTCCAGCGAGGTGCTGGACATCGCTCCCCTGCTCCGCGGCGGCGAGCTGCTGCTCTGCGGCGGCATCACACTTGCCACCGCCACGCCCGCCAAACGCGAGGAGTATGTCCGCGAACTGGCGCAGCGCGGCATTGCCGCGCTGGCCATCGAGACCGGCGGCGCACTGCCGGAGATTCCTGCCGACATGCTGCAGAAGGCTGAGGAGTTCGGCCTGCCAGTGGTGGAGCTGCGCAAGGTGGTGCCCTTTGTGGGCGTCATGCAGGCCATCAACTCCATGCTGGTGAGCGAGTCGGTGGGCCACCTTCAGCAAGCGGATGCCGCCACCCGCGCCATGGCTTCGGAGCTGGCCCACGGCGCCTCGCTGGACAAGATCCTGGCCGTGCTGGCGGGGATCACCGGTTCCGCCGTGAAGCTCACCTCCCCGTGGGGCGTCACCATGGGGAGCGCGGTGCCGGAGGGGTGGAGCAGCGAGGTTAGTGCGGATGGCGCGGCCGGGGCGGCCGAGGAAGGAGCAGCGGACGACGCCGGCTCCGGGCCGGGCGGGGATGCCAACTTCGGCGGGACTCCTGCTGGAAGAGTGCTCAGCGTGGACATCCCCGTGCGCGGCGTCCTCATGGGCCGGTTGGAGGTGCTGGTGCCGGAGGTAGCCGACACGGCACTGGCACAGGTGGCCGGGGAACGCGCAGTCGACATCCTGGGCCTGGCCCTGCTGCAGCATACGCCTCCCGGGCTGCATGCCCTGGCAGGTGCTGAACTGATGCGCGCAGTGCTCAATTCCGCTCCCGAGTGGCGGCTTGAACAACTTGCTCCAGGTGCCGGCTTTCCGACAGACTCCCCGGCCGTGGTGGCGGCCATTCATGCTGCGGCGCCGCAGGAGCTGCGTGGGGCCGTCGAAAGCTTCCTGAGCTCGCGCAGGATTCCGTGCGCCGCTTACCTGGACGACGCAGAGCTGGTGGTGATGATCGGTTTGCCCTGCACCGAGCCCCCGGGCGAGCGGCGGGAGCTTCTGGAATCCCTGCGGGGGCTGGAGGGCGACCATGATGCCGTGATAGCCCTGGGACCGCCGGTAGGCCGTGTTGCGGAGGCGGCCTGGTCGCTGGCGGAGGCGCGCCGTGCCCTGGACGTGCGACAGATCCGGCGGCGCAATGCCTCGGCGCGCAGGCGGTTTCCGGCGCGCGGCCTGGTGGTGGTTGATGCCCAGGACACCGCCGTTGAAAGCCTCGCCCTGACCTGCCTCGATGCCTCAGCCCGTGACGCGTTCGTCAACCGGCAGCTGCGGGCCGTGCTGGAGCATGATGCGCAGCGGCAGTCCCAATTGTTGGAGACCCTGCAGGTGTGGCTGGACTCCGGCTGCAACACGGCGCAGTCTGCCCGCGAACTGCATCTGGAACGGCAGTCAATGCACCACCGGCTGCAGCGGATTTTCGAGTTGTGTGGGGGCGATCCGCGCGGCACGGGCCGGCTGGCGGCACTGCACCTGGCGGCCCGGGTGGCCGGGCTGCCGTGAAACCAGGAAGTCTGCGGAAGGTTGTGCAGTCAGCTTCTAAAAAGGACATAACGTTCAGTTCATGCCAATCGATAGAAATGACAGAGGTGCACAGCTTCGTGAATATCTGAACGATGCCCGCGAAGCAATCCTGTGGAAATGTGAGGGCCTGAGTGATGCCCAGGCACGTACTCCCCTTACTCCGACAGGCACCCATGTCATGGGCCTACTGCTCCACCTGGCCGTCACCGAATCCCAGTACTTCATTTCATGTCTTGGACGCAAAATTGAGAACCCCATTATCCGGGGCGTTATCGACGCCGAGGACCCTCAGGCAGACTTCCTCCCGCCGCCGAATATGACGCTGATCGATACGGTTAAGGTCTATCGGGAGACAAACGTCGCGGCGGATGCAGTGCTCGACGAAATGGAGCTGGATTCACCGGCCGTGGTGCAGTGGTGGGTAAAGCATCGGCACACTACGGTCGAACGCCTTCTGGTGCATATGATCGCCGAGTCTCACCGTCATGCCGGACACCTGGACATCGTGCGCGAGCAGTTGGACGGTTTCATCGGTTGGCGCCCATCCGCGCCGAACATTCCAGACCTCACGCCCGATCAGTGGGAAGAGCAGCGTCTGCGAATGAAAAAGCTAGCCGACGGCACCTAAGGCATCGTCCGGTTTTACAGCTATACAGACTCGTGGACGCGGTTGTCGTACGGCTCAACGCCTGGCCTCGTACCTCGTTAGGACCACACCGCCGGGAAACGTGCGGGTCTCCACCAGGGCCAGGTTCACCCAGTTGTCCAGGGCTGTGAAGAACGGTGTGCCGCCGCCTACCAGGACCGGATGGGTGACCACCGCATACTCGTCAATCAGTCCAGCCCGCATAGCCGCCGCGGCGAGTGTGGCGCCGCCGATATCCATGGGACCGCCGTCGCCGTCCTTGAGCCGGGTGATCTCGGCAACCGCATCGCTCGAGACCAAACGGGCGTTCCAGTCGACCGCGCTGATCGTCGAAGAGAAAACCACCTTCGGCATATCGCGCCAGCGATGGGCGAACTCGACCTGTGCCGGTGTGGCGTCAGGCTGCTGATCCGCGGTAGGCCAGTGGGAGCTCATCGTCTCCCAAAGTTTGCGCCCATACAGCGCCAGGCCGGTCGCCCCCACCCGGTCGGACCACCATTGGAACAGTTCGTCACTCGGTGTGCTCCAGGCGATGTCGTCGCCGGGCGCGGCGATGTAACCGTCCAGGCTCACGTTCATGCCAAAGGCCAGTTTGCGCATGGCGCCAGTCTCCCGTGGGCCACGGCTAGTTGTACAGACCTGCCGAGGTCAGCTTGCCGTCCGCCCGCCCAGCCGTGTGGTTACCTTCGCTGCGGCGGTCACACAGGCCTCGCCCAGGCTCTCGAATTGCTCCTTGGATACCCGGAACCGGGGTGCCGGGATCAACACGGCCGCCACCACGTCGCCGCGGTGGTCGCGGACGGGCGCTGCCACGCCCACCTCGTCCATGGACGATTCCCCGTAGTTGCCCGCCCACCCCCGCCGCACAACATCCTGGAGCCGGGCCTCGTAGGCGGCAAGGCCGGCGTCGTCCATGCCTGGAAAAGTGATGGTGCCACTCCTCAACAGCTCCCGCACCCGCTCCGCCGGCAGGGTGGACAGGAAGACCTGGACGGACGCGCTCATGGCGTCCCGGTAGCGCGCGCCCAGCGGGGTGGTGTGCTTGATCTGGTGGTGGCTGGCGATCTGTTCCACGCAGATGGCTTCGTCGCCGTTCCACAGCATGAGCGCGCTGGTTTCCCCCGTCTGCTCCGTCAACTGCCGCAGGACCGGGTAGGCCACCCGGCGTTCCTCCATCTCGGCGAGCAGCGGCCCGGCAACGGCGATGAGCCCAAGGCCCAGCCGGAAGCGCTTGGTCTCCGGGTCCCGTTCCACCAGGTTTTCCTGCTCGAAGGTGGCGAGGATCCGGGACACGCTGCTCTTGTGCATGCCCACCCGGTTGGCGATTTCCGTAACGCCCAGCAGCGGCTCATCCGCGGTGAAGGTGCGCAGGACGGCGATGGCATTGACGACGACGGAGGCGCCCTTCGCGTCCGGCCCGCCGTTGGTGCCGCTTCCGTTGCCGTTGCTGTCGGGGGTCTTTGCAGGAGTCATGGTGGATACCATCTTTCCCTATCGTTGGCGGCAGACGCCGAAAGCGGCGCCGTGGCCTGAGCTGCTCAGTCCACGGCGCCGCTCTGGCTGTTCAGTGGGTTATCCCTTGATGATGTTGTGCTCAGGACCGAACGGGAACTTGGTGATGTTCTCGACAGAGTTGTCCTCGCCGATGACCAGGATGTCGTGCTCGCGGTAGCCGCCGGCGCCGGGCAGGCCGTCCGCAACCGTGATCATGGGCTCCATGGACACCACCATGCCCGGTTCCAGGACGGTGTCGATGTCCTCGCGCAGCTCCAGGCCGGCTTCGCGGCCGTAGTAGTGGCTGAGGACGCCGAAGGAGTGGCCGTAACCGAAGGTGCGGTTGGCCAGCAGGCCGTGGCTGATGTAGATCTCGTTGAGCTCCGCGGCGATGTCCTTGCAGACGGCGCCGGGCTTGATGAGTTCCAGGCCCCGGCGGTGCACCTCCACGTTGATGTTCCACAGCTCCAGTGAGCGCTCGTCCGGCTGGCCCAGGAAGAGGGTGCGCTCCAGGGCGGTGTAGTAGCCGGAAGTCATGGGGAAGCAGTTGAGCGAGAGGATGTCTCCCTGCTGCAGCTTCCGGGTGGTGGCCCAGTTGTGCGCGCCGTCGGTGTTGATGCCGGACTGGAACCACACCCAGGTGTCCCGGACCTCGCGGTGCGGGAAGGTCCTGGCGATCTCGTGGACCATGGCCTCGGTGCCAACCAGGGCAACCTCGTACTCGCTGATGCCTTCGCGGATGGCGTTGCGGATAGCCTCGCCGCCCAGGTCTCCGATGCGGGCGCCGTGCTTGATGACTTCGATTTCCTCGGCGGACTTGATCATGCGCTGGCGCATGGCGTCCTGGGACACGTCCAGGAGCTGGGCGCCCGGGAAGGCGGCGGCGATCTTTTCGCGGGTCAGGCCCGGGAGGAAGTCATCCTCGACGCCGATCCGGTTGGCTTTGACGCCGCGCTGGCGCAGCGCTTCCTGCAGGCCGAAGTAGAAGTTGTCCCGGCGCCAGTCGGTGTAGACGATGTTTTCGCCGTAGGAAGTGCGCCAGGGCATGCCGGCGTCGATGTTGGCGGTGACGGTGACCGAGTCGTCGGCGGTGACCACCAGGGCGTAGTTGCGGCCGAACGTGGTGTACAGGAAGTCGGAGTAGTACTTGATGCCGTGGTAGCTGGTGAGGATGACGGCGTCCAGGTCCTTGGCGGCCATGATCTGGCGCAGGCCGCCCAGGCGGCGCTCGAACTCCGCGTCGGAGAACGTCAGCTTGCCCTTGGAGCCGATGTGCAGGACCTTGAGGCGCTCGAGTTCGGCAATGGAGGACGCGTTGTCAGCGGTGATAGTCACGAAGGTGTGCCTTTCTAATGGGTGCCGGCAGCTGCTGCAGCCGGTGTTGGTTTGCGTGATGAGGTTGGTCTTGGGAAGACCTCTTGGTCAGAGGTGCTTGAGGGGTTTCCGGGAAGTCTCGGCGGCGAACAGCACCGCTACAAGGGACACTGCGGACGCGGCCACCAGGTACCAGCCGGGCGCGAGCTTGCTCTGGGTCATGCCGATCAGGAGGGTGGCCATGAACGGTGCGGTGCCGCCGAAGAGCGCGTTGGAGAGGTTGAAGCTGACGGCGAAGCCGCTGTACCGGACCTTGGTGGGGAACAGTTCGGCCAGGAAGCTGGGCAGGGTCCCGTCATTCAGGGTGAGCATGCCGCCCAGCAGGATCTGGACCAGGACGATCACCAGGAAGTTGCCGGTGTCCAGCAGCATGAAGGCAGGGACGGTCAGGACCATGAAGAGCACCGAGGCGGTGATGAGCATGCGCTTCCGGCCGAACCGGTCCGAGGCGATGCCGGTCAGGAAGATGAAGCCGATGTAGCTGGCCAGGGCGATGGTGGTGGCCAGGAAGGACTCGGTGGGTCCAAAGCCCAGTTCCTCGGACAGGTAGGTGGGCATGTAGCTGAGGATGACGTAGAAGCCGACGGCGTTGAGCAGCACCGCGCCGCACGCGATGACCAGCTGCTTGCGGTACGTCCGGAACATGTCCAGCGCGGGAGCCTTGGGGGCGTTTTCCTCCTGGTCGGCCAGGGCGCGGAAGGCCGGGGTGTCCTCCAGCTTGGTGCGGATGTAGCGCCCGATCAGGCCCATGGGGGCTGCCAGGAGGAACGGCAGCCGCCAGCCCCAGTCGTGCAGCTGTTCGGTGCTGAGCACCGAGCTGAGGAGTGCCGCGATCAGTGAGCCCAGGAGCAGGCCAGCAGCGGTGCTGGCCGGAACGACGGCGGCATAGAGGCCGCGGCGGTTGGCCGGTGCGTATTCCACCAGGAAGGCCGAGGCTCCGGCGTACTCCCCTGCGGCCGAAAATCCCTGGACCACGCGGACCAGGAGCAGCAGGATCGGGGCCAGCATGCCGATGGTGCCGTAGCCGGGGATGAGTGCGATGCAGAAGGTGGAGACGGACATGATGACGATGGAGAGGGACAGCGCTTTGCGGCGGCCCAGCTTGTCACCAATGTGGCCCCAGAAGAAGCCGCCCAAGGGACGGACGAAGAAGGAAATGGCAAAGACTGCGAAGGTTGCCAGGAGCGCGGTCTGCCTGTCCGCTTCGGGAAAGAACACCGAGGAGATGACTGCTGCCAGGTAACCGTACACGGCGTAGTCGAACCATTCGACGAAGTTGCCGATGAAGCTCGCGGTGACCACCCGGCGTCGGACGTCCTTGCTGGCAATGGTACTGTCCGCAGCATTGCCAGCCCGGGCGGGACCGTTGGCGTCAGCGGCAACGATTCCGGCCCGGGGTGAGTTTTGTTGGGTACTCATGAAACCACCAATTGAAAGTTGGAGTTGCATTGCTTGCAACGTGGTTGTTTCAAGATAGGCCGTGATGCGCAACACAGTCAATAGGTTTTGGAATGATTAATCCTGCGCCCATCGGATGGATGGACCGGAAGTCGCACACTTCAGAGTCCACACCAAAACGATCCAACTCGTTGCATCGAAGGCAACGGGGTTGTAAACAAGAGCGGAACTTGGGCTTCAACGCAGAAATGGCCGCCAAGCGGGAGCGCTTGGCGGCCATTCAACGGCAGGGATGTGCTGGAGGGCTTATCTCGCAGGAACAGGTTCCGCGGCGATTACCGAGTGGTCCCGGTGCAGGTTCCCCAAGGCCGAGGCCCCCTGCGGTGACCCCAGGTCGGAGAAGAACTCCACGTTGGCGCGGACGTAGTCTGCCCACTCGTCCGGCACGTCGTCGGAGTAGTAGATGGCTTCCACCGGGCACACGGGATCACACGCACCGCAGTCCACGCATTCGGACGGGTGGATGTAGAGCGAGCGTTCGCCCTCGTAGATGCAGTCCACCGGGCACTCCTGGATGCAGGCCTTGTCCTTTACGTCCACGCAGGGCTGGGCGATCACGTACGTCATGGCAGCTACACACCCGTGTAGACGGTCTTGCCCCAGGTGAAGAACTCCAGGGCGGACCTGCCCTGCTCGCGGAATGTGTTGGTGGAGGAGTCCTTGACGCCGCCAAACGGCACATTCAGGTCCAGTCCCGCCGTGGGCCGGTTGACCTTGATGACGCCCGCCTGCGCCCTGGCGGAGAAATCGGTGGCCAGGGCCAGCGAGTCGGTGCAGATACCGGCGGTGAGGCCGTAGCGGGAGTCGTTGATGGCGGCCAGTCCGGCCTCGTAGCCTGGCACTTCCAGGACGGCCACCACGGGGCCGAAGATTTCCTCGGTCACGGCCGGATCGTCGAAGGCCAGGTCGGTGAGCACGGCGGCGGGGAAGGACAGCGCTCCGGAGGAATCGCCGTCGTACCTTCCATGCAGGAGGGTGGCACCGCGTTCGACGGCGCCACGCACCGCTGCCTGGTCCTGCTCGAACTGCTGCTGGCTCACCACGGCCCCCATGGCAGACTCCAGGCCATCGCCCGGCGTGTATTTGGCGGCTTCTGCCACCAGCGCCTCCAGGAACGCGGGGCGGATGCCGGGGGTGACGTAAACGCGCGACGTGGCCGTGCAGGCCTGGCCGGTAAGGCCGAAGGCGCCTGCCGCCACCACCTGTGCGGCCTTCGCTGGATCGGCGTCGTCCAGGACCAGGACGCCGTTCTTGCCGCCCATCTCCAGCTGCACCCGGGCGCGCCGGCCGTTGAGGATCTCCTGCAGGCCCAGGCCCACCTTGGTGGAACCGGTGAAGGACATTCCGGCAATGCGCGGATCGCGGGCCAGGGCATCGCCCACCACGCGGCCCTTGCCGTGCACCACGTTGAATACGCCGGCCGGCAGTCCCGCGTCCTGCAGGGCGCGGGCCAGGTGGGTGGCGGACAGCGGCGTGAGCTCGGCGGGCTTGATGACCACGGCGTTGCCGCTGATCAGTGCCGGCGCCGTTTTCCAGGCCGGGATGGCGATGGGGAAGTTCCAAGGGGTGATCAGGCCAACCACGCCCAGCGGCTCGCGCCGGGTGGTGATGGTGGTGTCAGGCAGCCCGCTGGACAGCACCTCACCGGTCGCGGCCCAGCCGAGCGAGCCGAAGAACCGCAGCACGTCGGAGGCGCGCTTCACTTCGCCCTTGGCCTCGGCCAGGGTCTTGCCTTCCTCGCGGACCAGGTCCTCGGCAATGGCCGCCTGCCGTTCGATCAGCAGGTTTCCGGCGGCCAGGAGGACGGCGCCGCGGGATGGTGCGGGCAGCGCCGCCCAGGCGGGCTGCGCGGCTGCTGCTGCGGTGACAGCGGCGTCCACGTCCTCGGCGGTGCCGCTGGGTGACAGTGCGGCGAGCTCGTCCGGCCGGGCGGGGTTCATGCGCCGGGTTTCTGCCTCGCCCAGCCATTGGCCATTGATGAGGTGCTGGGCGGTCAGGTGTGCGTGGGCAGTGGTTTGGGGGTCCAGGGCGGAGGAGGTCATGGCGTTCCTTGGGAAGATGGTGGGTGGGGCTAGAGGCTGCGGATGAGGCCGCCGTCGCACCGCAGTGCCACGCCGGTGATGTACGACGCCGGTGCGCTGCACAGGAAGGCGGCTGCGGCACCGAACTCGGCGGGTTCCCCATACCGCCGCGCGGGGATGGTTTTGCGGGATTCGAGCCGGATCTCCTCCAGGGTGGTGCCGCGGCGCTTGGCGGCTGCCTGGTCCAGTTCGGTGACGCGGTCGGTGGCGATCCTGCCGGGCAGGAGCAGGTTGACGGTCACCCCGTCCAGCGCCACCTCCGCCGCGAGGGTCTTGAGGTACGCGGCCAGGGCTGCGCGGCCGGTGTTGGAGATGGCCAGGTTGGGCAGGGGCGCGGCCACCCCGCTGGACCCGACGGCCAGGATCCTCCCCCACCGCCGCTCGCGCATTCCCGGGAGGGCCAGGGCCACCAGGGCCTGGTGGGGCTTGACCAGGGCGTCGAACGCTGCGGCGATGTCCTCGGAGCCCAGGGTCGCTGCGGCGCCGGGTTTGGGTCCGGGCCCGTTGAGGACCAGGATGTCGATCTGGCCCAGGCCGGCTTCGGTCTGCGCCACTGCCGCTTCCACTCCCCCGGGGGCGGTGAGGTCGGCCTCGACGGCAATGGCGCCGAACCCTGGGAGGTCACCGTATGCTGCGTGCAGTTCGCCCACGATCTCCTGGGCCCGGTCATGTCGCCGGCCCACGATGGCCACCTTGGCTCCTTCCGCTGCGAGTGCCCGCGCCACGGCGAGCCCCAGTCCGCCGGTGGAGGCCGCCACCAGCGCTGTGCGTCCCGCAATGCCCAGATCCATCAGAGGCTCCCGGCCGGGACGGGCGTCCGGGTGAGTTTCAGTGCCGTGGCCGCTTCGCGGAGGTGCGCCGTCATGGCGTGCCGCAGGTTCTCCGGGAAGCCCGGCGCCGGGGCGCGGACGCCGGAGTCCTTGATCCAGCCGCGTTCGCGCAGGCATTCCTTGCGGATGGCCAGGGCCACCTTGGCCTGCTGCTCGAAGTTGATGAGCGGCAGGTAAGGCACCAGCTGGGCGGCGGCCGCCGCGTAGCCCTCCCGCTGCCAGGCCCGGACGCAGGCAATCAGAGCTTCCGGATAGGAGAATCCGGTCATGGCTCCTGCGGCCCCGGCCAGGAGTTCATCCAGCAGGCCCTGGCCGCCAAGGCCGCCGAACACCGAGATGCCGGTGGCGGCGCTGAGGGTTGCGATGGCCACGCTGGTGGGCGGCGCCTCGGCCTTGATGGCGATAACGGACGGGCTTGCCCTGACCACCGCGATCAGCGCCTCCGTGGAGATGGTGACCCCGCTGGCCAGGGGGTAGTCCTGCAGCACCACCTTGGCGCCGGTGGCACGGAGGATGGCGTCCAGGTGGGCGGCGACAACTTCAGGTTTTGGCGAGTTGGCCTGCACCATAACGGCGGCGAGACGCTGGCCGGCAGCCTCCTGGGCAGCACGGATCTCCTCGATGGCGGGCCGGGTGGCCAGGGCGGTCACGCCCACCACCAGCGGCAGGCTGGTGCATTCGACGGCGATTTCCAGGACCTGCCGCCGCTCCTCCGCCGCAAGTGCAGCTGCTTCGCCGAACACACCCAGGACGGTGAGGCCGGTGGCACCGATGGTTTCGTAGCGCTCCACGAGGTCGGAGAGGCTGTCCAGGTCCACGTCCAGGGTGCTGCCCTGGAACGGGGTGGCGACGACGCCCCACACGCCCGGGGCCAGGGATTCACGCTTTTCAGGCGCGGCGGATTGCGGCATGGTTGTTTCCTTTCAAGGAAGATGAAGCGGGAAGAGGTTCGACGGCGGCGGCCCGGTCAGCGGCCCGGCCACACCGGCTGCCGTTTTTCCTGGAACGCCCGGACGCCTTCGGCGGAGTCCTCGCTGTCCAGGGCGGCCATGAGGGCCGGGAGCCGGAGGCCGCGCGCTTCGGCGGCCGTCAGGTGCGAAGTCCGGGCAGCCATCTGCTTGACCGCCCGGACGGAGGTGGGGGCGCAGGCGAGGATCTGGTCCACCCAGCGCTGCACGGCGGCGTCGAGCTCCTCGGCCGGCACCACTTCGTTGACCAGGCCCATGGCCTGCATCTCGGCCGCGCCGGCTTTCCGGCCGGTGAGGAGCATGCCCATGGCCTGGGTGTAGGGGACGCGGCGCAGCAGCTGGTGGATGCCGCCGTCGAGCGCCAACCGCCCAACCCGGGGCTCCGTCAATCCGAACTTGGCGCTGTCCGCCGCCACCACGATGTCCGCGCCCAGCACGATCTCCATGCCGCCGCCCAATGCGTAGCCGTTGACCTTGGCGATCACGGGGATGTCCAGGGTGGTGCGCAGGCTCAGGCCGCCGAACCCGTTGGGGTCCAGGCCGGCCCAGTACTCCAGGCCGGTCTTGTCCACGGCGGAGGCGGACATGTCCGCGCCCACGCAGAACGCGCGTGCCCCTGCCCCGGTGACGACCACAGCCCGCACGGACGGATCCTGCTCCAGCTGGTCCCAGATGTCGTTGAGCCGGGCCTGCGCGGTGCCGTCAACAGCGTTGAGGACGTGCTGGCGGTCGATGGTGACGGTTGCGACGCCGTCGTTGATGCTGAGAGTGACTTCGTCTACCCGCTCCGCCAGGGCCGTCACCGCAGGACCCCCAACTGCTGCAGGCGTTCAATCGTTTCGGCGTCGAAGCCGTTTTCCAGCAGGACCTCCACGTTGTGTTCGCCGAGGCGGGGCGCCACGCGGCGGACCGTGGGCGGGGTGGCGGAGAGCCGGATGGGCGCATTGAGCATTTTCACGGTGCCCACCCGCGGGTGTTCGGCCTCCACGATCATGCCGTTGGCCTCGGTCTGGGCGTCGGCGAGCGCCTGTTCCAGGGTGTGGACGGGGGCGTTGAGGAGCCCCTGTTCCTCCAGTTTCCCGGTCCAGTATTCGGTGGTGTTGGTGGCGAAGTGCTCCTGGAAGATGGCCTGGAGGGCGGGCTTGTTCTTGAACTGCTGCTCCAGGGTGGCGAACCCGGGCCGCTCGGTCAGGTCCTCGTCCAGGCCCAGGGCGTCGGAGATCCGCGCCAGCGGGTCGGGGGTGAAGCCGCCCACCATGCACACGGCGCCGTCGGTGGTTTCGAAGACGCCGCTCAGCGGCATGGCGCCCCAGTTGACCTCGTAGCCGCGGTTGAGCTGCATGCACGCCTCCTGCATCTGCAGGTGCAGCATGGAGTCGTACATGGTCACCTCCACCTTCTGCCCCACGCCCGATGCCTGCCGGGTGCGCAGCGCCAGCAGGATGCCCTGCATGAGGTGCATGCCGGTGATGTAGTCGCAGAGGGTGGTGGGGTAGATGGCCGGCTTCTGGTCATCCGATTCGCGGCGCCACATCACGCCCGAGTAGGCCTGGGCGATCGCGTCCTGCCCGCCCTTGTGCGAGTACGGTCCCACCGGGCCGAACCCGGTGCCGGAGGCCCAGATGATGCCCGGGTTCTTCGCCTTCAGGTGCTCATAGCCGAAGCCCATCCGCTCCATGACGCCGGAGCGGAAGTTGCTGACCACCACGTCCGCGTCGGCCAGAATCCGGTGCAGCACCTCGCGGCCTTCCTCCGTGCGGGTGTCCACCGAGACGCTGCGCTTGTTGCGGTTGATGGACAGGAAGATCGGGTTGTCCTGGCCGTCCTGGTCCGGGAACGAGTTGCGGGAGATGTCACCCGCGCCCGGGCGCTCCACCTTGATGATGTCCGCACCGTAGTCGCCCAGCAGCTGGGTGCAGGACGGGCCCATGAACACCTGGGTGAAGTCCACGATCCGGATGCCTTCCAGCGGAAGGGGCACGGGTGAGGCAGCCGCATTGGCGCCCGCCGCCGTCGGGCGTTCCACCCGCTCTACCGTTGCCGCGCTCACGCCGGCACCGCTGCTTCGGCGTCCAGGGTGGCGTTCGACGACGGGACGTCGCCCGGGTCCGCGCCGTGCCGGCGCATGCCCTGCTGGATGTCCGCTGCCGCCACATCGCGGACCAGCACGCCGGACTCGACGGCGAGCGCTGCGGCGACGCCGACGGCCTGTCCCATGGCCATGCAGGGCGGGATTTCGCGGGACATCTTCTGCGCCTCGGGGGTGGCGGAGTAGTGGCGGCCGGCCACCAGGAGCTGGTCCACTTCCTTGGGCAGCAGCGAGCGGTAGGGGTAGTAGTAGTCGCGGCCGCGGGCCACGCTGTCCTGGAAGTGGCGGCGGGAGGTGACGTCTTCCTTGGTCATGACGTACTCGCCCTGCAGAAGGCGGGTCTGGCGGACGCCCATTTGGGAGGCGACATCGAGCATGTAGCACTTTTCGAAGCCGGGGAGGTTGGCCCGGACGTAGTCCACGGCCTCGGAGATCTTGTCCCGGGCGGCGAACTCTGCGGCGGTCATGTCTGCCGGATCCACGCCGTCGAAGCCGGTCATGTGCGGGGCGTTGCACCACACCACGCCCTCGATGGGGGTCTTGAGCCACCACAGTTCCCAGGCCCCGCCGAGCAGGCGCTTGATCTTGCGGTTGATGGCGCGGGCTTCCTTGGGGTTGGCCTGTTCGAAGGCTTCGGCGGCAGCGGTGTCCACGTTGCCCAGCCGGAAGACGAGGGTGGTGAGGTAGTTGTCCTTGGCGTAGCTGGCGCCGGCGCGGGAGGCCACGTCGATGTCGCCGGTGGTGTCGATGACCACGTCCGCCATGAAGGCCTGCGGGCCCAGCTTGGTTTCGCAGATGACGCCCTTGATCACGCCGTTGTCCACGATGGGGCGGGAGAACCAGGAGTGCAGCCGCAGGTCCACGCCGGCCTCGCGGACCAGGTCGTTGGAGATTCGCTTCCAGCCGTCCGGGTCGAAAGCGGCGGCGTAGCAGATGGGCTTGGGGTTGGTGTGGGAGTGGAAGTCGAAGGTGCCGTAGCGGCCCCACTTGTTCCAGAGTTCCTCGGAGGTACGGCGGTCCTCGGCCGGCGGGACGATGGCCAGGCCCAGTTTCTGCAGGCGTTCGACGTATTCGGAGACGATGCCGGTGACGGTGATGTCCTGGCCGTTGATCATGTCGTCCAGGACCAGCACCATGCCGCCGGAGGCCAGGCCGCCCAGGGAGGAGTAGCGTTCCAGGAGGGTCACCTTGGCGCCGGAACGGGCGGCGGTGACGGCGGCGGCCACACCTGCGGGACCACCGCCAACCACCAGGACGTTGGACCGGGAGATCACCGGGGCGGTGAGGTCCGCAGTGGTGGTGCTGAGTTCGAGCGTGTTCATGGGGAAGTCCTTACTTTCCGACGAAGATGCCGTTGGAGCGGCGTGCGGCGAGGTAGAAAACGATGCTGAGGATGGAGAGGACTGCGACGTAGACCGGGAAGACCCACGTGAGGTTCAGGGACTGCAGCCAGACCAGGAGGTAGGAGGCGGTGCCGCCGAAGAGGGCCACGCCGATGCCGTAGCCAAGGGCCACACCGGTTCCGCGGATGTTCTTGGGCATCAGGGAGGAGCTGACCACGTTGTAGAGGGTCATGTTCAGGACCAGGACGATCGAGCCACCCAGCAGGACTGCTGCGAAACCGCCGATGCCGGGCTGGACGTACAGGAGCATGAGGAACACGGAGGGGATGGCCAGGACGCGGGTCACCAGGAACCAGCGGGACATGGACCGGCCGTCGGCCAGCTTGCCGATGATCCAGCTGCCGATCACCAGGACGACGCCCAGGACGGTGGTGAGGGCGAAGACTGCGGTGGGGTCTTCCTTGAAGCCGCTGCGGGCGGCGCTGGGCAGGCCCACGTTCCAGGCGTAGTTGTAGGCCTGGGCGGCCCCCACCACGAAGATGATCGCCAGGACGGAGAGCCAATGCTTGCCCACGCCGGACCATACGGTCTTGGCGGTGTTGGTGGCGCGCTCTTCTTCCTTGAGGGTTTCGGGCAGTGAGCGGCGCAGGTAGAGCACCACGAAGCCGAACAGGGCGCCGATGATGAACGGAACGCGCCAGCCCCACTCCCCCATGGCCGCGCCGCCGATCACCAGGCTGCAGACGAAGCTGACAAGGGAGGCGAGCAGGATGCCGATGTTGACGTAGAAGGACATGATGCCGGCCACGTAGCCTTCGCGGCCTTCCGGCGCCAGTTCAACGGCGTGGGAGGTGGAGAGCGGGGCTTCGATGCCGGTGGAGATGCCCTGCAGGATACGGCAGGCCACCAGGATGATGCCGGACCAGGCGCCGATGGTGGCGTAGCTGGGGGTGACGGCGATGAGCAGGGTGGTGCCTGCCATCAGCATGATTGACAGCAGCATCACGCGGCGGCGGCCGATGCGGTCGGCCAGAGTGCCCAGCAGGATGCCGCCGAGGGGACGGAAGGCGAATCCGACGGCGAACACGGCCAGCGCGTTCAGGGTGGCGGAGAGGGGCTCGGTGCTGGGGAAGAAGTTGGGGCCGATGAAGGCGGACAGGAGGCCGAAGACCATCCAGTCGTACCATTCCAGGGCGTTGCCCAGGCCAAGGCCGAGGAGGCCCTTGCGGACTTCTGGGGTGAATTTATCGCGGTTGCGGGGGGATGAGGTGGTGGCACGTGGTGACGGTACGGCATTGTCCGTCGCTTGGATGTCGAGCATGGGAGTGTCCTTACGCTGGCGCCGGGAAGGGCGCAGGAGGGTATGACGCAGCGACGCCTGTTGGAGGAGGCGCAGGATGCGAAGGTGGCAAGGATTGCCCGGGGCCACAGATTGGGTCCGGACAGTTATGGGGAAACGCAGGCGCCGGCGGGGACCGGCAGGCCTACCACTTGTGTGGTGCGTTTACCCAGATGGCTACGCATACCTCTTCGTAGCTGTTCTTGTACCAGTGCGGGGTTTCTGCCGGGTAGGTGATCGAGTCGCCCTCTTCCAGGCTGTAGCAGACGCCGTCCAAGTAGACGTCCTTCCGGCCCGAGATGATGTAGCAGAACTCTTCCCCGCTGTGGGTAAAGGGTGTTGCGCTGGTGTCATGCCCTGGGGGCGTCATGATCCATTGCGCTTCGATGGTGCCGTCACGGTCCGGGGTGAGCAGTTCGTGAACTGCCTCCCCCACGGATTCGCGGGTGACGTTTTTCAGGTTCCGCCGTGCGGATCTGCGGACGACGGGTGACTTGGTTTGGTCCTGGCCAATGAAGAACCTTCCCACGGGGATGTCCAGTCCATGGGCCAGTTGGGCGAGGGTCGTGAAGGACGGGTTGGCCATTCCGCGTTCGATCTGGCTGACGATCGCCTGGCTGAGCCCTGTGACGTCCGAGAGCTTGGCCAGGGTCATGCCCTTTTCCTTGCGCATGGCCCGCACTTTGTTGCCAACCGTGGCCAGCAGTTCGCTGGTGGCCGGCGGTGCGGTGGTGCTACTCTCGGTGGTCATCGGTTGTCTTTCACTGGGTGAGCTTACTCACACAACTATAGTGAAGATTTTTACTCAAACAACCCCTTTTCCTAATTATCTTGAAGATTCTGCTGTCGTGCAGGAAAAACGGGCCCAAAGACACGAGCGGAACCGCTTCTCCTGCCCCATACTTGCGCCATGGACGACACCGCCGCCGGGGACCGGACTGTGCAGGAACATCAGAACGCGCGAAAACCGGACCGGGTCCTGCTCGCGCTGGTGGGCGTGGTGGTACTGCTGGTGGTGGTGGCGCTGGCCGTGGTCTTCACCCGCGGCGAGCCGGCGCCGCTGGATGAAGGCAGTCCCGCCGGGGTGGTCCAGCGGTACAGCAAGGCAGTGATCGACGGCGACGTTCCCACCGCCCAGTCCTATCTCACGGAGGGTGCCAGGAGCAGGTGCCGCGGCACGTACACCGGCGAGCCGTCGCCCGCCCGCGTTGTCCTCATCTCGACGACGGAGCGCACCGACTCAGCCACCGTGAAGGTTTCGATTGTGCGGTCGGCCCAGGGCGGCCCCTTTGGGCCGTCCGAGTACGAGACGGAGGACGCCTTCTCGCTCCTCAAAGTGAATGGGAAATGGATGATTGACCAGCCGCCTTACCCGCTGATGGCCTGCACCGGGATGCCGGTAAAGCCATGAGCTCCCCCGCGGCCCCAACGTCTCCCGCGCCCACAGGTGGCCTGGCCACCCTCCGCCGGCTGATCCTGTACGTCCTGCTGTTCGCGCTGGTGGTCATCGCCGCGTCAGGTGTAAGCGGGTTGCTTGAGCGCCTCTTCCGTACGGCAACCACCTTGGTTTCCGGCGACGTCACCGGGTTGGCCCTGTCCCTGGCCTTCACCCTGATCGGCGGCCCGCTGGCGCTGCTGCTGTGGTGGTTCGTGTGGCGGCGGCTCGACGATGAAGCCGAGCGGAGGGCCCCCGGGTGGGGCCTCTACCTCACCGGGATCTACGCCGTCTCGCTGATCATCGCCACCACGTCGCTGCTGGATCTGGCCACGTCCTTCATCGGCGGACAGGTCAGCCAGTGGCCGTCCCCCCTGGCGAACGCCATTGTGTGGGCGGCTATCTGGTGGTGGCACCGGTGGATGTGGAAGCACCCCCGCAAAGCGTCGCACCACCTTGAGGACGTGCGCGCCGTCGTCGGCTCCGTCTTTGGGCTGCTGCTGGGTGCCGGCGGCTTGATCGCCGCGCTCAGTGTGCTGCTGGATGTCGCGATCCGCGGTTTCACGGCAACCACCGCCTTCGAGCCCTGGTGGTTTGAGGTCCTCCGGTCCCTGATCTGGGCCGCGGGCGGGGCGGTGGTGTGGTGGTGGCACTGGTTCCGGGAGGGCGGGCAGCGCTTCCAAACAGGGCTGGTGGACGTCACCATCGTTGGCGTGGGCATCTTCCTGGCCGGCATCGCTGCCGTGGGCGGGCTGGGCGTCATCCTGTTCGTCCTCCTGCGGTTGGCCTTCGACCGGAGCGATCCCCTGAACGATCTGCTTGAGCCGCTGGCCCCGGCCATCGCTTCTGCCGCCATCGGGGCGCTGGTGTGGCGGTACCACCGCAGTGCGTCCGTGCACCGTTCCACCCGGACCCGCCGGGCCAGCCTCCTGGTGACGTCCGCGGTGGCGCTTGCCGCGGCGGCCTCCGGCATCGGCGTGGTGGTGAATGCACTGCTGGCTGCAGCCGTATCTCCTTTGGCGGGCGGGACAACCCATACCCTGCTTCTGGGCGGCATCAGTTCCCTGGTGGTGGGAGCACCGGTGTGGTGGCTCGCGTGGAAGCCCCTGCACCAACCACGCCGTGCGGACGACATTCCGCCCGGCCGGCGCCTGTACCTGGTTGCATTTTTCGGCGTCAGTGCGGTGGTGGCGCTCATTACGCTGCTGGTGATCGGATACCGGCTCTTCGAATTCCTGCTGGGCGAAGTCACCGGCGGCAGCGTCCTTGACCGGATCCGGGCGCCCCTGGGACTCCTGGTGGCCGCCGGGCTGGTGGCGGGCTACCACTTTGCGCTGTGGCGGCACGACCGTGCACTACTCGCCGCGGCGGCCCCTGCCCGGCGGCGGGTGATAGAGCGGGTCACCCTGGTCAGCGGTTATCCACCCGCTGTCGTTGATGCCGAGGCTGTAGCGCGGGGAATCGCTGACGCCACCGGGGCGAAGGTGACCACCTGGCTCAGGGCGGACGACGGCGGCGCGGGACTTCCGGCGTCGTCCGTTCCTTCGCCCGTGGTTGCGGACGTCATGCGGCAGATCGCGGTGGCGCTGGAGGCCACTGCCGCGCAGCAGGTGCTGGTGATCGCCGGGCCGGGAGCCCGGCTGGAGGTCATCCCGGTGGCTGCTGCCGGGGGCGCTGCCGTCGCTGGCGGTGCTGCGACCGGCCGGGCCCTACGGCCCTAGCTTGTTCGGGAAGCTGAAGCCTAGCGTTGGTGCTGGCAAAGGAGGCCGGCCATGGCTGCTCATCGAGCCGCAAAACTTCCCGGTGCTGCAAAGGGAATGAACAGCAGGAGCTGGCTGGGCTGCATGGCCCTTGTCCTGCTCGTCTTGGCAGGATGCTCATCCGGGGACAACGCGCCGGCGGCCAGCCCTTCATCCAACCAGGCAACTGCGCCCCAATCATCAGCGCCGCCCAGCACCCAGACTGCGGGCATGCCCGCCAAGCCACTCACGGATGCGGAACTGGCGGCGATCATCAATGGGGTAGGCACGAGCCGGAACCTGCCGTTTCCTGCAGCCCACGATTCCACCGCCTGCGCAGCGGGGCGGCCGGAGGGTCCTTCCCCTCAACCAAAACCGAAACCACGCCCGGGGAGTGCGTTGCCTTCGTGCCCCAGGACCCCTTCGCCCGCTGGGCAGACAAGGACATCAACTTCGCCGAAGGTGCCATGCCCCCAGTGGGCGGCCAGTCCGGACCCGCGACCACAGTCATGGTCGTTCTAAGAAGCGCGGAAAGGGAAGCCATCGCCAAGGCCGACTTCGGCTACACGGACGATCTGGTGTCCCGCTGCGGCCAGTTCGATTTGGCCTACACCGAATCCGGCCGCACCTCCACTTACGGCGTCCAGCTGCTCACCGCTCCCCCGCTTGGGGAAAAGCAGCACGCCTTCATGCAGGTGACCAAGCCGAAGGGTCCCGGGGACTTCGGTTCCGTGGGATTGCGTGTCCTCAAGGGCACCTTGTCCATCACGCTCAGCCTCGCAGTGGAAAACCTCAACTCGGAGGCCGACGCCAAGCCTGCACTGGACGCCATGGCAGTCCTTGCCAGGGAGCTCATTGACCAGGCCGCAAAAGGCTCCACGTCCGCGCCTCCGCCGGCGCCAAACGCAATGCCGCCTGACCAGATGGTGGCGCTGTTCAAGGGCATGACCGGCCCCGGCGGGGAACCGGTGAGCCTGCCGCAGGCGGCAATAATCGGCCCGCCTCCCGGCTCTTCCCCAGGCGCGTCAGCTCCGCCGTCCGATTCCCCGTGCACCTTTGACGATGAGTCCTACGCCTCGGCCTTGGCCGGCGCGGTCCATGGCCAGGGCCAGATCCAGGGTGCCACCAAGATCGACTACACCGACTTCAGCGTGGTCAACATGCCGTCATCAATGGCTCCGCCCTATCCGTTCGACACCCGGGCAGAGCATCTCCGGGGCTGCACAAGCATCCAGGAGAAGTCCTTCGGAGGCAGCAGCCGGCCCTGGTCCCCTGTCGCCGCACTCACCACGACAATCACCGCCGACGCGACCTACGCCGTCGCCTATCAACTCTCCGACGGGACCGGCGAATGGCACGTCCGGTGCGGAGCGCGCAGGGGGACGCTGTCGATTGAGGCGAGCACCCGGACTGGGTCGCAATCCGAGACACAGGCCAAGGCGGACGCGCTTGCGTCCTTCTTCAACGCCGTTTTCTCACGAGCGGGAAAGTAGGACCATCTGCCCCGGGAATGCGGCGTTCCTCAAGATTTGCTCAGTTTATCCCGCTGGTGGATTAACCCTCTTCCCCTGGCATTCTGCGCTGCCTAGTGTTGGCACACACGCTTTGCCAAGGGGGACAAATGAAAAGCACAGCTGAGAGTCTTACAGACGCCGCAAACCAGGACGGGCAGCAGGCTGCCGTCACGGATTCACTGGACGTACAGCACAAGCTGGCGGAGTGGACATCCGACTGCCTGCTCACCATGCGCAGCCCAATCCGCTTCACCCGGGCCGACTGGCCCTAGGCCGCTCGAACTTCCGGCACCGGCTCCGGGACAGCCTCGTCAATCAGCCGGCTCGATCAGTTCCGGTCCGTCGTTCCGCACGCTGTTTACCCTGGTGGACACTATCCGTGGGGTCAGGACGGGCTCGGGAAGAGTGTCCAGAAAGTGCCGGATATCGTTCTTATCGGTCAGGTCCGGGTCCAGCCACTCGGCGAAGCGGTCGCGGGGAATGATCACCGGGGACCTGTCGTGGACATGGCCCAAGGCGTCCTGGGCTGTGGTGGTTAGGACCGTGCAGCTCAGGAGCCACCGCCCCGGGTCATCCTCCGGCACTGAAGGGTCGGCCCACCACTCGTACAGGCCGGCAAAGCCGAGTATCGGTTCCTTCTCGGAGTACAGGTAGTTGGGGATCTTTTTGCCGTCTTCCGTCTTCTGCCACTCGTAGTAGCCGTCGGCAGGAAGAATCGCGCGTCGTTTCACCGCTGCCTTGCGGAATGACGGCTTCTCCAGGATGCTCTCGCTGCGGGCATTGATCAGCTTGTTTCCGATCTTGATGTCCTTGGCCCAGGACGGAACCAGGCCCCAGTGCGCCACCAGCAGGTGCCGCTCAATGCTGCCCTCATCCAACCGCTCGGCCACGATCGGCACCGGCTCAGTGGGGGCCACGTTCCAGCTTGGTGGGGGCAGGCTGCCTTCAACCTCTTTGGCGTCAAAGTGGCTCAGGAGGTCGCCGGTGGCCTTGGACATGACATATCTGCCGCACATACGGTTATTCTCCCCACTGCAGGTCGGCCGGTTGTTGCCCGGATAGGCGAAGGGGCGGGCCACCTGGACCACCGGTATGACTCATAGAGCCATGCGCCCAACACGGCCAGCGCACTGGTCCAGGTCGTTACCCGCCGTTTCAGGCCCGCCCGGCCTTTAACGCCGCTACCAGTGACGGAAGGTCAGCTGGAGGCTTCCCGCTCGATTTCCTCGGCCAGGTCATCCACTTCTTCGGGACGGGCTTTGATCCCGGCTTCCTCGAAGCGCTCTTCAAGGACGTGGCTTACATCGTCCTGGACATGGCCCAGCTGGATGTCGTGGCGGACATCCTCCGCGATGGCTTCGGGCGTGGCGTCGGGATCGGTGCCCGCCACGAGCTCATCGTTGCCGTCAAAGGGGTCGTTGGCGCCGCCGTCTCCGCTATCAGTCATACTCCATCGTTACCCTTTGCCGCCCGGCAGTAAACGCCGCGTCCCCGTTGCGCCGATCCAGCCGGCTTCAACCCAGGAAGGTGCGGTGTATTTCGCTGCCGTAGCGGCCAATGATTGCGCGTTTGGCGTTCCTGAAGGCTTCGAGGTCCCCGGCATGGCCATGCTGCTCAACGCGCCGCCTTGCCAGCTCGTCCGAAATCACGTCAAGAAAGAGTTCTGCGAGGAGCAGCCGGGCGGAGTCGCGGAATCGGCCCCGTCCGTCGACATAGAGCTGGACGGTGGGGGCTGCGGTGTTGATGATGACTTTTCGCTCCACTTCGCTGTACACGGCACGGTCCGTGCTGTTGTGCAGGCTGCGGAAGTCGTAGCCGGTGAAGAGGTCGACGCCGTGGTCCCTGCTCGGGTGGTGGACCCGGCGGTGAGGGCCCGGCAGCTGTCCGGGGGCGGCGACGGCCTGGTGCGGCGGTTGGTTTGCGCTGCGGTGTGAGGCGTGCTCGGCGATGACCACTTCGCACAGCGCCCAGTAGTCCCCGGCTCGGGCAGTGATTTCCCCGTGGTCTCCAGCTTTGTCCCCCGTTGCCCTCCATTCGAGCCGAGGGGTTTCCGCCAGGGTGCTGACCGGAACCGGTGCTGGCAGCGGGTCAAGGCGGATCGAGGGCGGAAGGTCCAGTTCGAACGCCAGGGTTTCGCCAACGGGCAGCTGGGATGGATCCAGCAGCAGGGCAACGTGGAACGGATGCACCGGCGGCCGGTAGTAGAAGGGCGTTGTGAACCGCAGTGCCGCAGGCAACGGTGACTCCGGCGCCTGCCCGCCGTCCCCGTTGCGGACACCAGGTGCTGTCTCCAGGCCCAGGTCCAGGATGGCGGCCTCGCTCATGTGCTGAAGCAGGTGCACGATCATCTCGGCGGTTCGCCCGGATGTGGTGGCCCGTTCCAGGTGGGTGAGTTTTTCTTTCTCGGCCTGGACAGGGGCCGCGATCATCCGGCTCACGGCCCGCGAGAACGCCGCAACGAACGGGTCCTTGGGGTTCAGGCCTTCACGCTCGTCGCTGATGATGGCCCTACCTTTGCCGAGCATTTCGGTCAGCGCGGGGCAACGCACCGTCCCGAAAAGATACTCGGTGCCCACCTGGTTCTCGTATTCGAACAGCTGGCAGTCGAGCACAGCCCTGCCGGACTCCACCACCAGGCCGGCGGTTCGTTCGTCACCCTTCAGTGTCAGTTCAACGTCCTGGGCCCGTTTCAGCGTGACGGTGAACGCGTACTCCGTACCGTCGACGCTGAAGCTGCCCGGTTCTTCAGGGCCCACCAGCGTGATGGCAGGAGGTTCCCGGAAACGGATGCGGTCACTGCCGTGATCGCCGTCACCGGGGTGTCCGTGGACCAGTTCCACCCTTCGCCTGTGCAGCACGTCCCGCAGGTAGATGTTGTCCGCAAGGAGCTGTAGCAGTGTTGCCTGCTGGGTGATGGTGGCGTGCGGGTTGTCTACCACGATGGTGACCCTGGTGCCGTTGCCGCCGTCGGGAATCCCGAGCCGGACGTGGTCCTCGGGGAACGCCCGGCGGTCCGCGCCGTCGTCGTCATAAAGGTAGCCGCCGTTCTCACCCCGGAAGATGTCGATCCGGGTGAACCGGCCACTTTGAATGGTCTCGATCCAGCCGTGACCCAGCCCGAAGATCGCCTGTTTGAGCCCGCGCCCAAAGTAGCCCCGGCCTGCTCCCTCCCCGCGGGCCAGCGGACTGTGGGCGCCGCCGTAGCTGAGGATCCTGCCCGCCTGCTCGAAGGACATGCCCTCCGCCTGGTCAGTGACCATCAGCACCGCCCCAGAGTGGTGCCGCTGGTAACCGACGACGATGGGACCCGTCAAGGTGCCGCCGGCTCTTTCCAGCCGCGAGTAACTGTCATCGCTGTTGGTGATGAGCTCCACCAGAGCCTTCTCAACCGAGGCGAAGCGCCGGGAATCGATCCCGATCACGCGCTGGTCCACTTGGATCTGGGCAACCGTCATCTGTGGTTCCTTCGCTTACAACCGAAGCTGATGGTCAACCCGAAGGCGCAACGACGGGCCAACTACGTGGAGCGTAGCAGCAGGCAGAGAGGTCAGGACACCCCCGCAAGAACCCCGTCGATCCGGGTCAGCAGCCCGGGCCAGCCGTTGCCCATGCCCTCGATGGCGTGGCGGCCCATGGGGGTGTCGAGCTGGAAGCCGGCGTGCTCGAAGTGGAGGATGGTGCCACCCTCGACGGGTTCCAGGCGCCAGGTGATGGTGGTGTCCAGCTGGCCTTCAGAGAAGAGGAAGCTGATGGATCTGCCGGGGTCTACGGTAAGGACTTCGCACTGCTGCTGGCCCCACGCGTCCATGTCCATGGTGAAGCGGTGGCCCACCACTGGCGCGATGTTGCCCGGCGCCCACCAGCGGGCCAGCAGTTCAGGGGTGGTCAGCGCGGCCCAAACTACGGCAGCCTGGTGCGGGTAGCGGCGTTCCAGCCGGATGGCGCTCTCGGTCATGACGGTTCCTCCTCGTCCAAAAGGTCGGCCAGGGCATCCAGCCGCCCGTTCCAGTAATGCTCGAAGTGCTGCACCCAGCCGCCGATCTCGGCGAGCCCGGCGGGCTGCAGGTGGTACACCCTGTTCCTGCCCTGCCGCTCCTCCCGGACCAGCCCCGCCTCGCGGAGCACGGCAAGATGCTCGGACGCGGCCGGGCGGCTGAGATCCAGCAGGCCGGTAAGCTCGCCGGCTGTCCGGGGACCCTGCCTCAGCTCGTCCAGGATGACGCGCCGTCCCGGGTTGGACACTGCGGCGAAGACATCGGGAAGCACAGCAACAGTATATGTCGGGAATTTCCGACATATACTATCTGCGCTCCTGTGTCAGCAGGAAGAGACTCATCCATTAGGCTCACTTTTGGTCCAATTTGGACCTTTACTCGGCGACGCCGAACCTTTGGGGCTAATTCATGGTGGGAACTGGCGGCACTTCAACAATCGGCATGCGTCCACCCCTGGTTCGATCGATAGCCGGGTTCGCCGTCCTGCTGTCCCTGGGACTGGCGGGATGCGCTTACTCGGGCGCCCCACCCCAGGCGGAACACGCCGCCGCAGCCGTGCCAACGTCCCCCCTTCGCCCGTCGCCGCGAGGCCTCCCGTGAGTGGAGAAACCGTGCGGGACTCGTTTGGCAACGTGGACTTCTACACTACAGTTGCCGGCGACACGCTTCCGGCAGTGGCGGCGGCATACAAGCTATCCGAGGCGAAGGTCGCCGGGTTCAACGGACTCCAGCCCGGAACTCCCCTCGCTCCGGGCACGAAGCTCCGGCTGATTCCGGCCGACCCCATGCCAGGCGCGAAGGGCGCAGCGACGGTTGACGCAAACGGCATTCCAACGGGTTACACAATAGAACCCGACGAGAGCCTGGCCGGCATCACCTACCGGTTCAACCTGACCGAGAAGCAGTTGGCGGAAGCGAACAAAGTCCCGTTCACCTACGAAAAGGGGAACGCCTACTTCATCCAGGCCGGCAAGGTCATCCAGCTGCAGAAGAAGCCGGTGGACAGCAGGTCCGGCTCAGGCCCCTCGATCAACAACTCATTCGGCCAGACCGTCTTCTACACGACCGTGGACGGCGACTCGTTCGACAGTCTTGGCTACAAGTTCCGGTCCACCACGGCACAGATCCTGCTGTACAACCCTGGACTGTCGGCGGATCAACCCATCCCTGGAGGCATTAAGGTTCGACTGATACCCGGTGAACTGAAGATCGAGGGCGCTCAGGGAACGTTCACCGCCGACGACCAAGGGATTCCGCTGACGTACACCACGGCTCCCGGGGACACCGAGCGGCAAGTTTCTTTCCGCTTCGGCGTCACTGACCTGCGCTCGGCCAACCGTCCGAGCACGGGCACGGCCGGGGTTTGGTATGACTTCACCGACCTGCCCACCGGCGAACTGGCGCCGGGCCAGACCATCAGCGTGGCGCTGGACAAGCCCATCAATAAACCCGGCAACTGACGTCCGCCCGCTCCCCGTCCGGGTGGGGCCCGACCCTCCAGGCTTTTACTGGCGGCCGGAACTGACCCGCCGGCCCACCGCGTAACCAGCCCAGAAGGCGAGCACCAGCAGCCCGGCCACCATGATGGCCAAGCCAATCTGTGTGCCTTGGGTGATGAAGGCTGCGCCGGGCACGCTGAACGGTTTGTTGCTCAGCGGCGCGTAGGCGAACCAGCCGGTGAAGTCCCGGTTCAGGTACGCGACCAGGCAGCCAACCAATACGGCGGAAACGCCCAATAAAGGCACTACGGCGACAGGAACCCTGTCGCGTCTGGACGGCGGGCGTTCGTCAGGCGTGTTGTTCTCCCCCATGCACGCGAGTGTAGCCGCGGGCGCTCTCCTGTGCGCAAACGCCGGTCGTGCAGCACTTCAGCCACTCCAAAAACATTCGCCTCTCCTATTGCTGAGAAACCGCTTTCTCGATAGGGTCCTTGTCAGCGCCCTCCAGTGATCGGCGTCATTGTGGACCGCGGACCGGGGGCGCAGTTCATTCCAATGACGGAAGAGAAAAATGCGAAAACGCAGTGCCTACATGTCTTTATCCGCAGCACTGGCAGTAGCCGGAGCGCTCATCATTCCAACCCAGGCAGAGGCAGCACCAAACCCTGCCGCCGGCCCAATCGCGCAAACCGTCCAGACACCGCTGGAGCGCCAGGTACTCGGTGAAAACAACGGCTGGGCGTCCGAAGGGACGGGAACCACCGGCGGCTCGGCAGCAACCGATGCCCACGTCTACGACGTCCACAGCAAGGCCGAAATGCTGGCGGCCTTCGCGGATGCCGGCACGCAGCCGAAGATCGTCCGGGTTTACGGAACCATCAACGCGAACACGGCCCCGGACGAAACCCCGCTGACCTGCGCAGACTATGCCGCAGGAACGGGCTACAGCTTGGAGCAGTACCTCCAGGACTTCGATCCCGCTACCTACGGCCGCAGCCAGGAGCCGGCCGGCCCGCAGGAGGACGCCCGCCGCCTGGCCGCGGCAAAGCAGGCAAAGACCATCCGCTGGGACATCCCCAGCAACACCACCATCGTCGGAGCGACCCCGGACAGCAGCATCACGGGCGCGGCAATGCGCATCAACGGCGCCACCAACGTGATCGTCCGCAACCTGACGCTGCAGGATTCGGCCGACTGCTTCCCCGCATGGGATCCGACTGACGGGGCCGAGGGCAACTGGAACAGCGAATACGACCTGCTGCAGGTCATCAACAAGGCAACCCACGTGTGGATCGACCACGCCGCCTTCACGGACGCCCCCAACCTGGACAGCTCGCAGCCGCTCTACTTCAACCGCCCCTACCAGGTGCACGACGGCGCAGTGGACGTCACGAACGGCTCGGACCTGGTGACCATGTCTTACAACCGTTTCTCCGACCATGACAAGCTGCTCCTGATCGGCTCCACAGACTCTGCCACCCGTGGCGACCCCGGCAAGCTCCGCGTCACCATCCACCACAACGTGTTCGAGAACGTTGGCCAGCGCGCCCCACGGGTACGATTCGGCCAGGTGGACGTGTACAACAACCACTACAAGGTGGCGGCGGACAGCCCCATCCCCTATGAGTACAGCCTGGGGGCCGGCTTCAGCTCCCACCTGTACGCGGAGGCCAACGCCTTCACGCTGCCGGATGGAATAACGGCCGCGGACATCATCGGGCGCTATAAGGGAACGCAGATCACCACCGTCGGCAACGCCGTCAACGGCAAAATTACGGATATACGCGCCGAGTACAACGCCGCTGCTGCGCCTGCCGACCAGTTGGCCGAGGACACCTCATGGACGCCCGCCTTCCGTACCCAGGTCCACCCGGCCCAGGCCGTACCGGCCCTGCTGAAGGACTCCACCGGACCCATCTTCACCGCCGGAGGAAACTCCTGATGCCGGCCATTCTCCCCAGCCGCCGCTCCATCCTGGCCACCTTGGCCCTTGCTGCCGGCACCACGGCATTCTCGGGGACGAACGCGGCAAACGCCTTCACGCGAGCCAGCCCCGACCCCACGAAACCCCGCACCAAGCCCGTCATTTTTGTCGTCGGGGACTCGACGTCGTCGGCCTATCAGCAGTCGGAAAGGCCGCGCGCCGGGTGGGGGCAGGCACTGCCCCTCCTGCTGGGGCCGCAGGCGACGGTCTTTGATTATGCCTGGTCAGGCGCCTCCTCCAAGAGCTTTGCCGACGCCGGCCTGCTCGACCGGGTGCTGGCCCTGATGCAGCCGGGTGACTACCTGCTCATCAGCTTCGGCCATAACGACGAGAAGGTTGCAGACCCGGCCCGCGGCACGCTTCCAGGCTCCACCTTCAAGGAGTATCTGGGCCGCTACCTTGACGGCGCCCGAGCTCGGGGTGGCACGCCTGTGCTGGTCACTCCAGTGGAACGCCGCCGCTTCGATTCCTTCGGCAACGCCAAGGATTCCCATGGTGAGTATCCGCAGGCTGTCCGGGAACTTGCTGCGGCGTCCGGCACTCCGCTGGTGGACCTGACGGCGTCCTCGAAGCAGTGGTGGCAGGACCTGGGGCCGGAAGGAACCAAGTCCCGCTTCCTGTTCCTCGCCCCGGGCCAGTACCCGCAGTATCCCCAAGGATCCGAGGACAACACGCACTTCCAGGCCCTCGGTGCAGTGGAGGTGGCCCGCCTGGTGGCCCGCGAGCTGCAATCCAAGCAGATCGTCCCGCCCGGCTACTTCCTGAATATCGACGCCGGCACCGAACCCCTGCTTGAGATGTACTGGCCGAGTGAGCGTCCGGTGGACCTGCCGGTAACGCTCGACGTCGGCCCTGGCAGGACGTTCACGACGGTGCAGTCGGCAGTGGATTCCGTCCCTGAGGGCAGCCTCCAGCGGACGGTCATCAGGATCCAGCCCGGCATCTACCGCGAAGCTATACGGATCCCGGCCACCAAGCCCCGAATTTCGTTCATTGGACAGGGCGGCCGGCCAGAGGACGTGGTGCTGGTCTACAACAACGCGTCGGGCACTCCCAAGCCGGACGGAAGCGGGAACTATGGCACTTCGGGAAGCGCATCGGTCCGCGTCGACGGGCCGGATTTCGTGGCACGGAACCTGACCATCAGCAACGATTTCGATGAGGCCGCCAACCCGGGCATGAAGGACCGCCAGGCAGTCGCCCTGCACATCACCGGAGACCGGTCGGTACAGTCCAACGTCAGGTTGCTGGGCAACCAGGACACGTTGCTGGTCAACTCCCCGGGCGCAGGTGTCCAAGCCCGCTTCTACTTTGACAACTGTTATGTGGACGGGGACGTGGATTTCATCTTCGGCCGCGGCACCGCTGTATTCAGCGGTTGTGAGATCAAGAGCCTGGACCGCGGCTCGACGACGAACAACGGGTACGTCACCGCCGGCAGCCAGGACCTGTCCATTAAGTACGGGTACCTCTTCGACCGGTGCCGCCTTGTCTCGGACGCGGCCCCGGGTTCCGTCCACCTTGGCAGGCCGTGGCACCCGAGCGGTGATCCGAAGGCGGTTGCGCAGGTGCTGGTCAGGGATTCCTGGCTGGGCCCGCACATTTCTGGGACGCCGTGGACGGACATGAGCGGCTTCTCCTGGCAGGAGGCGCGGTTCGTCGAGTACAACAACCGCGGCCCAGGGTCCCAGGTAACGCCTGACCGTCCGCAGTTGCCCGGGCCGGAGGCGGGCAACTACACGGTCCGGAACTACCTGCAGGGAACCGATGGCTGGGCCCCGCAACTGGCAGGTTCGACGGCGGACTGCAGTGTGGTGCCGGCGGAGGAAACGGCAGCGTAACTGCAGGGAAGGTCCGGTTCACTATGGAGCCGGGCCTTCCCTGTCCGTCATCCCTAGCCGGACGCACAAGACGGGTCTAGGCTGGGCGGATGTTGACCATCGGCACTATCGTCCTCGGCGTCAACGACGTCGCAGCCGCCACAAAGTTCTGGCATGACGCCCTGGGCTATGTCCCCCGGGAACCGGGTGACGAAACCTGGGTGACCCTGGTGCCGTCGTCGGGCCCGGGCGCGGAACTGTCCCTCATGCTCAGCGAAACCCCCGTCCAGCACCACCCGCGGATCCACCTGGACCTGTATGCGGACGACCAGTCCGCGGAGGTGGAGCGGCTGGTGTCGCTCGGCGCCCAGCGCGTGGATTGGGACTCGTACCCGGACGATCCCGACTTCGTGGTCCTGGAGGATCCGGACGGGAACAGGTTCTGCGTCATCGACAAGAGCCCGCGCTAGCAAAGCCCGGGAACAAGCCCGCCGCCCAGCCCGTTGGCATCCGTACAACCGTCACCTCTTAAGGGGCGGCAGCGACGGAAGGGAACTCATGGTCAGGGCTATCTGGAACGGAAAAGTCATCGCCGAATCCGCGGACACCGTGGTGGTGGAGGGCAACCATTACTTCCCGCGCGACGCCGTCAATCCCGCCTATTTGCGGGACAGCAGCAAGAATACATTTTGCCCGTGGAAGGGCACGGCCAGTTACCACACCCTAGAAGTGGACGGCGAACTGAACGAGGCCGCGGCCTGGTACTACCCCGAGGCCAAGCCGCGCGCCAAGCACATTGAGGACCGGATCGCTTTCTGGCGCGGCGTCACCATCGAGGTTTAGCGGACAGAAGAAGCGGACGACGGCGGGTGCTAACCCGGCGTCGTCCGCTTAGCTTTAGCGGTACGCCGCCGGCGTTCAGCGGTGGTTCTTGCGGTGCTTTACGACATGCAGTTCGCTGGCTTCGGTTTTCGCCCGTTTTTCGGCCCGCTTTTCGAGAATCGACTTACCGACCTTCTTGGCGGCACCACCCTTGGAGGATTTTCCTGACATCGGAATCACGCCTTCCTTTCCCGTGATAACCGCTACCATACCCACTTTTGTCTGTTTAGCCAGCCCCCGTTTTCCCGCAGCCCAGAGCCGCACAAACCACCCATCCCAGGTCATCGCCAATCGCGGGCCGGATGCTGCTTACCGCCAAAATTCACCGAGCCTCCTCACAAGGGACTTGCCTTGGTTGTACCCGGCTAGCGCGGCTCCCGGGCGGAGTGACAGGTCCATCGCGTTGGGGCCGAACATGTGCTCGGCGTCGCTGTCCGGAAAGATCGTTTCGACCAGGCTGCCGCCCGCCCGCAGCTCCTCGACCTGCGCCCCAAGTTGCATGCCCCACTCCAGCGGCATGCGGGTCCTGCCGCCAAAGGGCGAGAGAACCACGACGCGGCTGCATCCGGCGGCCAGGTCGGCGTTCTCGTTGCGCCGGTAGCCGCCGTCGATATAGTTGCTATCCCCGATCCGGTACGCGGAGGCGCTGGAACAGCTGGCCGCCACGGCGTCCACCAAGCTGACACCGCTGTCTCTGTGGAACACCGCGGGGTCCCCGGTCCTCGCGTCGACTCCAGTGATCAGCAGCTCATGGTCCGGCCACTCCTGCCGGGGCAGCCGCCCCGCCACAATGGCCCGCCACCGCACCGAGCCGTCGTAGTCCGAAGCCAGGTCGAGTGCAGCCGCCCCCATTCGGCGCCGCATCTCCGCGGCGTTCCCGGCGGCGGCGATGATCCGGCCGGTCCGCTCCAGGTGGTCGGGTACAGACCCGCCCAAAGCCGGAGGTCCTCCCAGGCGCGGCCGCTGCGGGAGCGGAGCGGCCAGGACGGCGGCATAGAGTTCTGCGGGAATGGCGCCGGCGATCTGGGCAGCGGCTGTGGCTCCTGCCGATGTTCCGATGACCCTGTCGGCGTTGGTCACGTCCAGGCCTGCGTCGGCCAGGCCAGCGAGGACGCCGATCAGCCAGGCATTGCCGGTGGATCCCCCGCCGCCGAGGACCAGTGCGCGGCCGGATGCCGCAGCGCCACTGGCACCCGGCATGAAAGAAGGTGTTGTGTTCATGGGAGTCGCCTTTCGCGAAGTGCCTGTTCGGCGCTCCCTGTGGCGCGGCCAGGTCAGCCGTGGATCGTGGGCTGGGAGGGAGCACCCATTGCGGATACAGCTTTCATGGGTCTCACCTCCTGAGGTCGCGTCACGATCAGGGGAATCTTGGCACACCAGCAGTGCCACCCGCAACGGGTAAATTTGAGGCGATGATTTCGATTGACCGGGACAGCCCCACGCGCCACGACGTCCACCTGCTCCTGAGCGAACACTTGGCCGATATGTACGCCACCTCGCCCGCCGAAAGCGTTCACGCCCTGGACCACTCCGCGCTGGCCGCCCCCTCCATCACGTTCTGGACCGCCCGCGAGGACGGCAACCTGCTGGGGTGCGGCGCACTCAAACTGCTGGGCTCCCCCACGGGTCCCGTAAGGCAGGGCGAGATCAAGTCCATGCGCACCACGGCATCCGCCCGGGGCCGGGGCGTGGCCACGCTCATGCTCGGGCACATCCTCGAGGACGCCCGGACCCGGAACATTGAGCGGGTCTACCTGGAGACCGGCACCGAGGACTACTTTGCCCCCGCGCGGCGACTCTACGCCAAGCACGGTTTCACGGAATGCCCGCCCTTTGCGGACTACGTGCTGGATCCCAACAGCGTCTTCATGGAGCTTCGTCTCTAGCCGAGGAGACAGACTTACCGCGGAAAGTGCTTGGGCGCTCCGCTGGATTCCCGGGGAATGAGTGTCGGCAGCGATTTCCGGATGTGGGGTTCTTTGCCGGGGTTCACAATGAGGTCGATCGCGGTAGCGGCGATCTGGTCCAGGGGTACCCGCACCGACGTCAGGGGCGTCGAGAGCCGGGCTGACAGGGGTATGTCGTTATATCCCACGAGGGCCAGATCTTCGCCGATCTCGATTCTGTAGTGGTGAGCAGCCGCAATGACGCCCATGGCAATGTTGTCATTGGCTGCAAATATCGCCGTGGGCCGGCCGCCTGGAGCATTTCCAAGCAGCGCCTCACCTGCCGAGTAACCGTTCTCGATGCCGTAGCCCGCCGCGATAAGCCACTCGTCGCGGATCTCGATATTCGCCTCCGCGAATGCCTTGCGGGCGCCGGCCAACCGCCCGATGCCGGTGGACGTGAAATCCGGTCCGGTAACTACTGCAATGTCCCTGTGCCCCAAGTCAACGAGGTGCCGGACGGCAAGGTAACCCCCGACCTCGTCGTCACCGATCGCCGACGGACTCTCGCCGTCTGTCCGCAGCACCAGGGCGTGGGCAACGCCCCGCTGCCGCAGGCGCCGCGGAAGGTCGTCGTCGAGTCGAGCTGTAGCGAGGATAAGCCCGTCCACGTTCCGATCCAGGAGCGTTTCAGCCGCCCGGCGCTCGTCATCGGGATCATCACCACTGGTAGCCACCATGGCAAAGTAACCCCGCCCCGAAGCGGCGCGTTCCAGGTGCTCAAACATCAGTGCCATGACGGTGTCGCTAAGTCTTGGCACCAGCACGCCAAGTGTCCGGGTTTCACCCCGCCGAAGGCTTGAGGCGAAAGAGTTCCGGCGGTAACCCAGTTCTTCGGCCACCTTGCGCACGTGCGCTGCAGCGGCTGAGCGGGATCCGGTGCCCCGCTCGTCAAGGGCGCGGCTTGCCGTGGAGATACTGACCCCGCTGGCTTTGGCCACGTCCTTGAGAGTGACAGGCACGCCTGTTGCCACCGGTTCCATCTGAGTACTCCTGTTCGACTTGGGGTTGGAAAACACTCTATTTCCTCCTTCCGGAAATATTGCCCTTGACAGTGAGCTGGACCACGCCCATGATTGAAAACGTTCCCGCAAACGTTCTCATCATAGCGGGACTACCGACCATCAAAGAAGACAAGAAGGTAGCTGCAATGGCACTCGATCTCCGCGGGCTCAGCCCCGCACCTGTCACCCCGTTCACCGAAGATGGCGCTGTCGACTTCGCTGCGATCCAGCGTCTGGGTTCGTGGCTCGGATCGATTGAAGGCGTGAAGAGCCTCGTCGTCCTGGGACACGCCGGCGAAGGCACGTTCCTCACCGAAGAAGAGCAGCTGGACGTTATCCGCGCGTTCGTGGCGTCGACCGACGGCCGTGTACCGGTCGTGGCGGGCATCACCAAGGAAGGCAACAAGACTGCAGCCCTCGAGGCCAAGAAGGCCGTCGAAGCTGGCGCATCAGCTGGTCTCGTCTACCCCTCGCACGGGTGGCTGCGCTTCGGTTACCAAAAGGGCGCCCCGCAGTCGCGCTACCAGGAGATCTATGAAGAGTCCGGTCTGCCGCTGATCCTCTTCCAGTACCCCGACAACACCAAGGCGACGTACGACCTCGACACCCAGCTGGAGATCGCCGGCCAGGAGGGCGTGTTTGCTACGAAGAACGGTGTCCGGAACATGCGCCGGTGGTACACCGAGATCCCCGCGCTGCGCGCCGCGTACCCCGAGCTTCAGGTGCTGTCCTGCCATGATGAGTACCTGCTGCCGACCATGTTCGATGTCGACGGTTTGCTCGTCGGCTACGGCAATATCGCCCCCGAACTGCTCGTCGAACTGATCGAGGCCGGCAAGGCGCAGGACTACAAGCGTGCACACGCAATTCACGAGCGGCTGCTGCCGGTGACCCAGAACGTGTACCACCGCGGGTCCCACATGGAGGGCACCGTCGCCTTGAAGTGGGGCCTCGTGAACCGCGGCATCCTCGACCACGCCACGGTGCGCACCCCGCTCCTGCCCCTGCCGGATGGCGCCGAAACCGAAATTGCGGAAGCCTTCGCCGCCGCAAACATCGGCAAGGTCACCGCCACTGTCTGATCCACGGATCCTGAGGATGGCGGGAGCAACTCCCGCCATCCTCCCCTAGGCTTTAGCCATCTCCACTCTTGGTCAATGAGGACCCCAGCATCACCGCTGGAGAAGGAGGACTCGCAATGCGCGAGCCGAACAACACCACAACCATGGCGGGCGGCCCCAATGCCGCCAGGATCAATGCAGAGCTCGTAGCCCGCCTCGAGAGGCTCCCGCTCACCCGGCGCCTGACCCTGATCCGCGTGGTTATCGGGTCAGCCACGTTTTTTGACGCGTACACCGTCCTGGCCATCGCCTTCGCGATGCCCCAGCTGTCCACCGAATGGCACCTCACCGCCGGGGAAATCGGAATGATCCTCTCCGCCGGATACGTCGGCCAAATCTTCGGATCACTCTTCTTCGGCCAACTCGCCGAACGCATCGGACGCCTTCCAGTCCTGCTCATCACCATTCTTCTCTTCGTCTCCATGGACGTTGCCTGCCTCTTCGCATGGGGCGCCACGTCAATGATCATCTTCCGGTTCCTCCAAGGCATCGGCACCGGCGGCGAAGTACCGGTCGCCAGCGCCTACATCAACGAATTCGTCGGAGCCAAGAAGCGCGGCCGCTTCTTCCTCCTCTACGAGGTCATCTTCCCCGTCGGACTCATGTTCGCCGGCATCGCAGGCTACTTCCTCGTCCCGGTCGTTGGATGGAAGGCCATGTTCATCGTCGGCATCATCCCGGCCCTCCTTACCATCCCCATGCGCTGGCTCATGCCCGAATCCCCCCGCTGGCTAGCCGCACGCGGCCACATCAACAAGGCCGAGACAGTCGTCGCCATGCTCGAAAAAGAAGCACTCAAAGCCGGACACATACTCACCGAGCCCGTTGTGCGCCCTGTGGACCCGAAAGCAACAGCCCGCACCAGCTGGCGCGAACTTTTCTCAGGCATTTACCGCAAACGCACACTGATGATCTGGATGCTCTGGATCTGCGTCTACATGGTCAACAACGGCCTTATCACCTGGCTCCCCACGCTTTACAAACAGACGTTCAACCTGCCGCTGCAGACCAGCCTCGCCTACGGTTGGGTCACCTCGGCCGTAGGCGTCGTCGCGTCGATCATCTGCGCACTGCTGATCGACCGCGTAGGCCGCAAGCGCTGGTACTCATGGGCCTTCCTCGCCGCCACGGTGCCGCTCGTCGTGCTCACCGCCTTCGGTGCCGTCTCCGCCACTCAAGTGGTGGTGTTCGCCAGCATCGCCTACGCCATCCTCCAGACCATCTCTTTCTCCCTCTACCTCTACTCCGCCGAGCTCTACCCCACCCGGCTTCGTGCCATCGGCACCGGCTTCGGCAGCGCCTGGCTTCGGGCCGGCTCGGCGATCGGCCCCATCCTGGTCGGCTACATCGTCGACAACTACGGCGTAAGCGTAGTCTTCACGGTCTTCGCAGCAGTCGCTCTCATCGGTGGCCTGATCACCATCTTCTTCGCCATCGAAACCAAGGGCCGCGTCCTCGAAGAACTGTCGCCCTGACCGTCAAGCCGAAACAGCAAACAGAAACGGACGACGGCGGGTGGGCCACCCGCCGTCGTCCGCTTTCCTGTGTCCCGGCTTGCTAGAGTTGCCCGCCCGGGCCGCTGTCCTTGACGTCACCGCGCCAGCCGCCGGTTTCAGTGCCGCGCGATTCAATGAAGTCCTTGAACTTCCGCATGTCAGCTTTGACCTGCACCTCGTCGATCTTCAGCGCCGCGCCAGCCTTTTCCGTGACGGTTTCCGGTGCCCACTCGAAATGAACTTTGACCTTGGTGTGGTTGGCATCCAGCGGCGTGAACCGGACGATGCCGGCATGAGACTTGCCATCGGTGCTGCGCCAGGCGATCCGGTCATCTGGCTCCTGGTCGACTATTTCGGTGTCGAACTCCCGCTGGACACCGCCCACCTTGGTGACCCAGTGGTTGGTTCTGTCGGTCAGCTGCGTCACCGATTCCACTCCGGACATGAACTGCGGAAAGGATTCGAATTGGGTCCACTGGTTGTACGCGGTCCGCACCGGAACCGCGACCTCGACGGCCTCTTCGACCTCTTGAAAGTGTTCCATCTGCTTCCTCCTCATGACGGACGGCCGCAACGGCGGACCGGCAGATTCGGCCTTCCTGCCAGCCAGGCAGCCGCCACCCCGTCACGATAGATCCGGCGCCTACCCGTGTCCAGAGCCTTAATGCCGAAGTGGACAACGGCGGGTGGCCCCGCCGTCATCTACTTTCCATTAAGCGCCTAGCGGCTGAAGGGGACCTTTTCCCAGCTCAGGACATCTGCGCCCTGGGCGCTGTTACCGGACACCGTGAAACGGACGTAGTCCACGGCGTTGTTGGCGCCGTCAACGGTGATGTGCTGCAGATCGTCGGCGGCCGGCGAGCCGTAAATGCCCAGCCAGGGCGAACCGGCGCCGAGGGGCTGGTTTTCGGCGAAGACGTGGCTGTCGCCGTTGACCAGGTAGACCGGGGCGTCGAAGTTGTTGGTCTCCTGGGCGATGGCCTGCACGATGTCGCGGAAGCCGGACACGGTGTCCGGGTTGACGGTGGCGTCGGCCAGGAGCGACGGGTCGAACATGTCGGCCTGCTGCATGAGCACCACGGCCCGGTCGTTACTGCGCCTTGCGTCGGTGAAGGTCTGGTGGATCTGCGCGATCACGGCACTCGTGCGGTGATCCACCTCGGCCAGCTGCTCCGGGGTGGGCTCGGTCTTGCCCAGGCCAGTCCACGGCAGGAGGGAATTATTGCTGCCCTGGACGTTCAGCACAGAGAAGGCCACCCGGTCCTTGTCGAAGCGGACGTCCTCGGGAAGCCCCAGGTTTTCCTGCGACTTCAGCGGCATGGTGGCGCCCAGCGTCTTGCCGGGCTGGTTGAAGAAAACCTCCCGGATCTTGTCCAAGCGCTCCAGTGGGTTGTATGCGCCGTTGTTGGTGCGGTGGCAGTCCACCCACTCGTTGTCACCGGGTGTGTAGACCAGCGGGTGGGTGAAGGTGTCGAACTGGGCCCGGATGTAGGAGAAGTACTCGTCCGAGCAGACGGAGGAGCCATTCTTTATATCGCCCACATGGGCTACAAACTTCAGGCCCTTGTCCGCATTGAGGTCCTGGATGCGGGAGGGGAACTTTGCGATCTCGGCGGCGCCGTAGGGGATGTCGCCGATCGCGGCGAAGGTGAAGGCCTGGTTGTCGCTGTTGTTGTCTTGGCTGCTTTCGGCGAAGGCGGGCTGCGACGCAAGGAGGCCGAACGTCAGGGTCAGTGCCGCCGTCGTGATTTTGACTGTCTTTGAAGGCATGGGGATGGTCCTTTTGTGGTGTCTGGACGGGCTTACGCGCCGCGGGCGGCGAGGAACTGCTGGAGGCCGGCGAGGTCGTCGGTGTTAATGTGGTCCACGCCGGCGCCGGCCAGTTCGGTCCAGACGGCGTCGCGGGCTGCGCCGGGCTGGTCCGGGGTGGCCCAGAAGCGGACGCGGTAGCCGGTGGCATGCGCGTTGGCCACGAAGGCCCGTAGTTTGGTGCGTTCGGCTTCGGGCATGGGGCCGACGCCCTGCCAGGTGAAGAGCTTGGTCCAGTTGTCGCTGACCAGCGGCATCAGGGTGGCTGGCAGGCCGGAGGTGAGCTCGGCTGCGCGGCCGTCGTAGAAGCTGAAGCGCTGGGTCTGCGCCTGCATGGTGGCCAGCGGGCGATTGCCGCTGATGACTGCGGTGACGGGACCGGTCTTGACGTTGCCATTGGTGTAGCGGCTCATGATGTCGCGGTGCTCGGCCAGTTCCTTCTCAACGGCGGCGTAGGTGGCCTCACCCTCGCTCTTGATGTCGATCAGGAGCTGCAGGCTGCCGTCCCACTTCGGGTAGACACTGTGGCCGGGCTGGCTGCGGACCAGTGCCTGGAGCGGGTCGAGGTAAAGGCTCTCGAGGGTGACGCCCTGCTTGGCGTCGGCGAGGTCGTGGGCCACGCGCAGTTCGCCGTCCACCAGCCAGACGTCCGCCTCGACGCTGGTGAAGCCGTGCTCCAGTGCGTCGAACAAGGGACGGCCATGCTCATAGTCGTTATGCGCATGCGTCCCGGCAAGCGGTTGGCCGACGACGACGGGCGCGGGCTCGGGTGCCTCGGCCCGGACGTGGGCAGGAGCTGGTGCCGCCCCGGCCAGGGTGGCGAGAAGGGCGACGGCGGCGAGGGTGGTTTTTACGAACACGCAGTACTCCTGGTACCTCGGGGATTTTTTGCCCAGCGGTTAGCGCGCCGGGCGAAGGGTGCGTGAAAAGACTGGTTGAACTGCTGAAACGGGGTGAGGCCCCTTGGTTGCTGGGTGGTGAACGAGAGGGAACAACAGAACTGGGAGCTAAGTGATGTCGACCTGTCGTGGGCATCGGCCAGCCGCGGGCGGCACCCTAAGAGGCAATGAGGTAATCAACGAGCATTGCTTCCAGTGGGCTCGATTCTTCGGGCAGGCACCCCGGGGGCCAGACCGTCGGTTCCCGGTCCGCTTGTTCAGCGTTGTACTTGCGACCGGTGGGCGAGACCCAGCCCGCTGGCTCGTTCCGGGCAGCTGGACCCGGACTCCAGCCGGTTCGATGCTTGAGCCGGTGGTGCTTGGGGCACAACTGTCCCAGATTGCTGATTCCGGTGGGGCCTCCGTGCTCCCAGGCTGTGAGGTGGTCCGCCTCGTTGTCCTGGCTGTGGTTGCTGCAGCCAGGAAAAGTGCATTTTCCATCGCGCATCTTCAACCACCTCTTCAATGACTCCGGGAGGCGGTAGCTAGTCCGGCCAATTTCCAGCGGCGCTCCATCACGAGGGTCCACCAAGACCCGGTAGAACGAACCTGCACCCTCCGCGACAAGTTTGCGTGCCATGGATGCCGGGATGGGCCCGTATCCGTCAAGCTCGGCGGGTTCGTCGGTTGTGCCGAGGACGGAAAAGACCGGGACCGTGACCAACACGTCCGCCTTGATGGACGGCCCGGACCCGGAGGAGTGGCCGGAATCCCCTAACAGCCGCTCTGCCGCTACGTCCGCCTTGATCTGGGTGAGGGTCCGCGGCTCATTTGGGCCCTGCAGCCCACGCGCTGCGGCGGACGTCTTGTTCCAGATGGCACAGGCCTTATCCGCGGCCATATACAGCGAAACCCAAGCCATCCCGTTGCGGTCCGGGGAGTACTCCATCCGCCGGTCCTCAACCGACTTCGCGTGCCTGGCCTCAAGGGACTCCGGATGGTGGCGTTCCCGCCAAGCACGTACCTTGCGCCGGAAGCGCGCCGGCGCCAGTTCCCCCACCGCGGCACCCCTTGCTGCGTTGGGCGCTTCCGGGTCCAGGAAGTGCGCCTCAAGTGCAGCAGCAGCGGCATCGTTCAGCCCAGTGGTTTCGTCGACCATGATCCGCGCGTGCTGCCACGAGATTTTCCCCGCCGCCAAGGCATCCAACGCCGCAGGCAACGTTGTGGTCAACGCGTGCGCCTCACCCAGCAGCCCCGACGCTGCACGCTCACCGATGGTAAGAACGCAGGCGACCTCCGCCACCAGGCTCATTTCGCGAGCTGATGACTCATATGCGCTTTCCGCCGGTCCCTCCATGGCAGAGGTTGCTTCTGCATACTCCGTCAGCAAGCGCACTTTGACGGCCGCAGTGGCCGCTTCGATCCGGGCCACAATGCCTAAGCCGTCCAGGTAGGAATCTGCAAGTTCGCGAAGCGGATCATAACCGTCGGTGTCATGAGCGCGATCCGCAGTCTCCGGAGATCCGCCCAGGACTCCGGCCAACTCGTCCGCCAGCCCGCCCAGGAACGTGGCGGCGTCGGCCACCCGGGCCTTGCCTCCACTGTCCAGAACCGCTTTGGTTTCCATAACCAAAGCCTGCCACCAGGGTCCGACATTCCACGTTTGGCTCCCAGGGCCCGGTCAGTCAGCTCAGCGGGCGGACTGGTTCTACCGGTATGTGACGCCAGGGCACGAGCGCCCAGTCATGACGTCACTCCTGGCGGAACGCCGAAATCCCCGTAATTCGCTGGCCCAGAATCAGGGTATGGACCTCGTCCGTACCCTCATACGTCCGCACTGATTCAAGGTTGTTGGCGTGCCGCAGTGGCGAGTAGTCCAAGGTAATTCCGTTTCCTCCAAGGATGGTGCGCGCTTCGCGGCAGATGGCAATGGCCTCCCTGACGTTGTTGAGCTTTCCTACGGAGATCTGGACCGGCTCGAGCGTCCCGGCGTCCTTCAGGCGGCCGGTATGGAGCGCCAGCAGCGTTCCCTTCTGAATTTCCAGCAGCATATTCACCAGCTTTTCCTGTGTGAGCTGGTACCCGGCGAGGGGCTTGCCGAACTGGAGCCGGTCTCCGGCGTAGGCGAGCGCGGCTTCATAGGAGTCCCGGGCAGCACCCATTGCGCCCCAGATGATCCCGTAGCGGGCCTCATTCAGGCACGAGAACGGGCCGCTGAGTCCAAGGGCGCCGGGCAGCAGCGCAGTGGAGGGCAGCCGTACGTCATCGAGGCTGATGTCACATTGGATTGACGCCCGCATGGACAGCTTCGAGCTGATGGGCGTAGCAGTGAAGCCGGGGGCGTCCGTCGGGACGATGAACCCGCGGATACCTTCGGCGGTATTCGCCCAGATGATCGCAATCTGGGCCACGGAGGCAAGGCCGATCCAGCGTTTGGCCCCGTTAATGACCCACCCGCCGTCTCCATCGGGTGCCGCAAAAGTCGCCATGCTGGATGGGTCGGAGCCGGCCGTCGGCTCGGTGAGCCCGAAGCAGCCGATCTTCTCGCCCCGCGCCATCGCCGGCAGGTTTTCGTTCCGTTGCTCCTCGGACCCCCACTTGTGGATGGCACTCATGGCCAGGGAACCCTGGACGCTGACGAAGGTCCGAAGTCCTGAGTCGCCGGCTTCCAACTCCATGGCGGCGATTCCGTACTCGACCGCGCTGCGGCCCGGGCATCCGTAGCCCTTCAGATGCATCCCGAGGACCCCCAACTTCCCGAGCTCGGGAACAAGCTCGAGCGGGAAACGGGCGTCCTCGTACCAGCCAGCAATGTTGGGCCGGATCCGTTCATCCACAAAGTTACGGACCGTGCTGCGCAGCTCCAGCTCCGCGGGGGTCAGGAGGCTGTCGAGGTTGAGCACGTCGTCGAAGACCAGGGCGGGTGCGGGTGCGGTTACGGTCACGGGGTTCTCCTGGCAGGTCAAGGGTGGGTCGGTGTCGGCACGGGCGTGATTTGCACCACCCGGTGACCTGAACCACTGTGCCAGTCTGATTGCCGTCAAATCCAATACCTAATAAGGATTCCGCTTATGCCCCAGGTGCATCAATGAACCGTTCAATCCGGCGACGGGAGGACCTCTTCGGAGAGCCGAAGAACCTCGCGCAGAGCCGGGCTGGCATTGTCCTTCCGCCAAACCAGCCGCAGCTGGATGGGGTCGGCCTGGTCGTCAAGGGGAAGGAACACGACACCCGGATGGCTGAAGTTTTCCGGCACGGACGACACTGTCAGCGCGACACCAATTTCTGCCGCCACCAGTGCCATGAGCGTCTGGGAATCCGGCGCAACCTGGGCGATCTCCACGACATATCCCGCGGCACTGGAGAGCCTTCGAAGGTGGTCATGGAGGATGGCGCCCGGGTGCTCCGGCAACGTGACGAAGGGCTGTCCGGCAAGGTCTGCCATGCGCAGCGAAGCCTGACCGCTCAGGGGGTGGCTCTCATACAGGGCCACGACGAGCCGCTCGTTGGCCACGATCCGCGAATCGAGGACAGCCGGGATGAAATTCCAGCGGCCCAGGCCGACTTCCATGGCCCCGCCCATGACCTTGTCCATGGCCGGAAGGGCGAAATTGGAGCTGGACAGCTCGAAGTCGATACCAGGGTGCACTTCCCGGACACGCTTGGCGAGCCTGCCGACCATCACATGCGAGGAAACCCCGGCAAAGGCGACTCTTACGCGCCCGGTTTCGCCCCGGCCCACCGAAGCGACTGCCAGGCGGCCCCGCCGGCAACCTTCGAGTATGTCCCGCGCCGGGCCGACAAGTGCCTGGCCCTCGGCAGTCAACTGCACCGTCCGCGTGCTGCGGATAAACAGGGGCGCCTTCAGTTCATGCTCGAGCCGCTGGATGGAACGGCTCAGCGGCGGCTGGGCCATATGGAGCCGGCGCGCGGCCCTGCCGAAATGTAGTTCCTCGGCCACGGCAAGGAAGGCCCTGATCTGATGTATTTCCACTCCCGCGCTCAGCTTCTGCCCGGGTAAACGTCATTGTCCATACGCCCAAGATACCCAAAGGAATGCGCCGACACTGATAACAGACAGGTATCAGTCCAGCACCAAATACGTATTGGACGTGAATCAGTCCGCTTGCAAGGGTTGGTGATGCAGAACACATTGCGGAGGATTCAGATGAAACAACCGATCGACGAATCGGTCTCCAGAAAGCAGGACCATGCCACTGGAGGCAACGACAACCACGGCCTTGATGCCTTGGGCCGGGCAAGCGCCGGGCCCCTCGCAGGCATTGTGGTCGCAGATTTCAGCAGAGTGCTGGCCGGCCCGTACGCCACCATGCTCCTGGCTGACATGGGCGCCACAGTGATCAAGGTTGAGGGACCTGAGGGTGACGACACCCGCACATATATGCCCCCCGTCCGGGACGGCGAAGCCACGTTCTTCCTCGCGGTCAACCGAAACAAACATTCCATTGCCTTGGATCTGAAGGATCCGGAGGACCTCGACGTAGCGCGTTCCCTGATCAGCACCGCGGACGTCATGATCGAGAATTTCAAGCCCGGCAACATGGCGCGGCTGGGCTTGGATTATGCGTCCGCGGCCGAATTGAACCCGGACATTATCTATGCTTCCATCACCGGATTCGGTACCGGAGCCGGCGCACACATTCCGGGATATGACCTGTTGGTGCAGGCCGCCTCGGGAATGATGAGCCTGACCGGGGACCAGGACACCCAACCGTACCGGGCAGGCATCGCGCTCTTCGATGTCATCACAGGCCTGCACGCTGCCATTGGAATCCTGGGGGCGCTACACCACAAGGACCGGACCGGCGAGGGCCAGCTGGTGGAACTGAACCTGCTGACCTCGGCCCTGTCCGGCATGGTGAACCAGTCCGCGGCCTACGTAACGGGCGGTGTAGTACCCACCAGGATGGGCAACGAACACCCCAGCATGTATCCATACGCTCCGATGCAGACCGGGGACGGCACTATCATCATCGCGACGGGAAATGACGCGCAGTTCGTCCGGCTCTGCGGGGCACTGGGGATTCCCGCCGTCGCCCGGGACCCGAAGTTCACCACGACGCTGCAGCGCAATGCCAACCGCAACGAGCTGCGGGACATCCTCCACGCCCAGTTGGCTGCTCAATCAGCCGACGAGTGGTTCCACGAGCTGTCCTCGGCAGGGCTGCCCTGCGCTCCGATCCAGGATGTCCGCGGTGGTGTTGAGTTGGCCGAACAGCTGGGGCTGAACCCGGTAGTGATGGCGGGTGAAGGGTCCCGCAAAATACCCACAGTCCGCCATCCGGTCGACTATTCCCTTACCCCAGTGGACTACTCACTCGCTCCGCCTGGCTTGAACGAAAGCTCCGGGCTGGTGCGGGACTGGCTGCTGCACCGGAAAGCCCTGGTCGATGCCTGAAACCTACCGGACCCGCGTCTGCCCACGGTGGTCCGATCAGGACCTCAACGGGCACGTCAACCACGCCGCCGTCGTCACGCTTCTGGAGGAGTCAAGAATCAAGTGGCGGTCTTCGATGCCGGGCATACGTCAAGCCGAGGCGACCCCCACGGTGGTAGCCAGCCTCGAAGTGAACTATCGGCGGCCAGTCCACCACGGCGAAGACCTGGAGGTTGAACTGACCGTGACCAGGATCGGCACGAGTTCATTCAGCCTGGAATTCAGGGGCAGCCAACACGGGGCAGTCGCCGTAGACGGCCGGACCGTGCTGGTTTCAGTCCATCCGGACACCGGCACGTCCCGGCCCTTGGTGGAAAACGAGCGCCGCTGGCTCGCTCTTTTCCAGCCTTCGCAGGGAAACACCGACCCGCAGCGTAAGCGGGTCCGCAATCACACACCACTGGAGCACACTCGATGACACCGGAAACCGCCGCGAACGGCACCGATTTTTACCTTATGGACGATTTCCTCAGCGCTGAGGACCGGGCGCTCCGGCTCAAAGTCCGCGCCTTTGTCGATAAAGACCTGCTGCCCGTTATCAATGGCTATTGGGAACGTGCCGAGTTTCCCTTCGAACTTGTTCCCAAACTTGCCGGGCTCGGCATCGCCGGAACAACCATTCAGGGCTACGGATGTCCCGGGCTAAGCCGGCTTGCCGCCGGGATTGTTGCTGCAGAGATCTCCCGCGGCGATGGTTCCGTCAACACTTTCCTCGGCGTCCAGTCCGGACTGGCGATGGGAACCATCAACATGCTCGGCAGCGAGGAGCAAAAGCAACGCTGGCTCCCTGAAATGGCCACCCTCGCCAAGATCGGCGCCTTCGCCCTGACCGAACCCGAGCACGGCTCTGATTCGGTGGCACTCGAAACCAGCGCGCGCCGGGATGGGGACAGCTACATCATCAACGGGCGCAAGCGCTGGATCGGCAATGCCAGCATGGCCGACGTCGTCATCATCTTTGCCCGCGACGAAGCGGATGCGAAGGTCAAGGCGTTCGTGATGGAGCGTAACGAGGACGGCAGCTTTCCGGACGGGTATTCCACCAAAGTCATTACCGGCAAGATCGGCAAGCGGGCGATCCTCCAGCCGGACATCACGTTCGACAACCTCCGGGTCCCGGCGGCCAACCGGCTCACTGAATGCCACTCGTTCAAGGATGTCAGCCGGGTGCTGACCTCCACGCGAAGCGGCGCATCCTGGGAGTCTTACGGCCACGCATTGGCCGCATACGAGATCGCCGTGGACTACGCCAAGACCCGCCAGCAGTTCGGCAAACCGATCGGCAGTTTCCAACTGGTGCAGAACAAGCTGGCCAATATGCTTGCCGAACTGACGGCCATGCAACTCATGTGCTTCCGGCTGGCCGTGCTCGCCGAGGATGGCCGGATGACCGGTCCCATGGCTTCGCTGGCCAAGATGCAGACCGCCCGGAAAGCCCGCTGGATCTGTTCAGAAGCGCGGGACATGCTCGGCGGCAACGGCGTGCTGCTGGAGAACCATGTGGCGAGGCACATGACCGATATGGAGGTCGTCTCCACCTACGAGGGCACAGACTCCATCCAGTCGCTTCTCGTTGGCCGGGAGATCACCGGCCTCTCCGCTTTCAGTTAGCGCCCCGCCGGGCTGCCCCGGCTTCCACAGGCACGACACCAACCAGAATCATCCATGCAAAGGAAAAGTCATGAGCAATTTCACCAACCGGGTGGCCGTGGTCACCGGCGGGGCGCAAGGAATCGGCGCGGCCACCGCGCTGAAACTGGCCGCCGGGGGCGCCACCGTCGTCGTCCTGGACCTCAATGAGGATGGCGCCAAGGACACAGCACAGCGGATCTCGGACCACCCGGACGTCCTGGCGGCAGCCGGAAAGGCCGTGGCCTCCTGCTGCGACGTCACGGATGAGGCAGCCGTGGACCGGGTATTCGATGACATTCACCGTGAGTTCAGCCGCCTCGACATCCTGGTAAACAACGCCGGCATCACCCGCGACAACATGTTCTTCAAGATGGAGCGGCCGGACTGGGACTCCGTCCTGGCCACCAACCTCACCAGCGCCTACCTCTGCACGCGCGCCGCCCAGCGCTACATGGTTCCGGCCAAGTACGGCAAGATCGTCTCGCTCAGCAGCCGCAGCGCACTGGGCAACCGTGGCCAGGCCAACTACGCGGCTGCAAAGGCCGGTATCCAGGGCCTGACCGCGACGCTCGCCATCGAGCTGGGTCCGTTCAACATCACGGTCAACGCCGTGGCACCGGGTTACATCGCCACCTCGATGACTGCCGCAACGGCAGAGCGGGTGGGCGCAAGCCCGGCTGAACACCAGCGGGCGGTGGCGGAACGTACCCCGCTGGGGCGGGTTGGCCAGCCAGAGGAAGTGGCCGCGGCCGTGGCGTTCTTCGCCGGTGATGACTCCTCGTACATCTCCGGTCAAACCCTCTACATCAACGGCGGGGCCCGCTGATGCCCGAGGCATTCCTCGTTGGGGGCGTCCGCACCCCGGTAGGCCGTCACGGTGGCGTGCTTGCCACCGTGCGCCCCGACGACTTGGCCGCGCTTGTGCTGCAGGCCGCAGTGGACAGGGCCGGCGTCGATCCTGCCACCGTCGACGAGATCATCTTTGGCTGTGTTAACCAGGCAGGTGAGGACAACCGTAACGTTGCCCGGATGGCCGCACTGCTGGCCGGGTTCCCGCACGCCGTACCGGCCGTGACCGTCAACAGGCTCTGCGCCTCCGGGCTAACCGCGATCAGCATGGCGGCGCAATCGGTTCGCAACGGTGACGCAGACCTTGTTGTGGCTGGCGGCGTAGAGTCAATGACCCGCGCGCCGTGGGTGATGGCCAAGCCTGAGAAGCCCTACTCCAAACCGGGCGAACTCGCGGACACCTCAATCGGTGCGCGGTTTGTTAACCCGCGGATGGAGTCGGGGGCGCGGTTTTCGATGCCCGAAACGGCAGAAGAGGTAGCCAGGCGGGAGAACATTTCCCGCGCCGACGCGGACAGCTTTGCACTGCGCTCGCACAATCTGGCTGTGGCGGCGATTGACGCCGGCCGCTTCAGCGACGAGATAGTCCCTGTTCCGATCAGTGGCAGACGGGGGGAAGTCTCGCTGGTGGACACCGATGAAGGACCCAGGCGCGGTTCAACCGCCGATGCCCTGGCCGCCCTCCGACCGATCGTGGCGCCCGGTGGAGTGGTTACCGCCGGCAACTCCAGCTCCCTCAACGACGGCGCATCCGCTGTATTGGTCGCCAGCGGCGCTGCCGTGGAGCGCTACGGGCTTACCCCCCGGGCCCGCATCGTCAGCAGCCAAGCGGCCGGTGTCGCGCCGGAAGTGATGGGCGTCGGTCCGGTGCCGGCGACACAAAAGGCACTGGCCAAGGCGGGCTGGGATCTCGCTGAGGTGGGCGCCGTCGAACTCAACGAGGCGTTCGCAGCGCAGGCGCTGGCCTGCATGCGGCTGCTTGGAATGGATGCGGGAACTGTCAACAACGACGGCGGTGCGATCGCCCTGGGCCATCCTTTGGGCTCCTCCGGATCACGGATCGTCGTCACGCTGCTGGGCCGGATGGAACGCGAAAACGCCAACCGCGGCCTTGCAACGATGTGCGTGGGCCTGGGCCAGGGCGTCGCCATGCTGTTGGAGAGGGTTTAGATGAGACTGTTCAAGGACGCCGCCGAGCTTGCCGGCATGGCCGGCCAGGAAATCGGAGTGAGTGAATGGCACACCCTGGACCAATCCCAGATCCAGGCTTTCGCCGACGCCACCCTGGACCAACAGTGGATACACACCGACCCGGAGCGGGCAGCACACGGGCCCTTCGGCGCCACGGTTGCCCACGGCTACCTCAGCTTGTCGCTGCTGCCATACCTGGCGGGCCAGGTGTACCGGGTCGATGGGGCCGCGATGATCATCAACTACGGCCTGAACAAGGTAAGGTTCCCGGCGCCGGCCAGGGTCAACTCGCGCATCAGGGACCGGCTGACGCTGGCCTCGGTGAGCGAGACAGCCAGTGGTCGCCAGCTGCAGTTCCATCACCTGATCGAACTGGAAGGCTCGCAGAAGCCTGCCTGCATAGCGGAGACTGTCTCCCTGCTCCCTAACTGAACTGCCCTTGAAGACCTTGCACCACCATCCGAACAACGACGTTTGCGTCCCGGCCTGCCTACAGGCTCTTCCCGAGGGAGAAACTCCATGAGCACAGAAAACCCCAATCTCACATATGCCGACGCTGACCCGCAGGGCCTGGCGTCGGAACTGCAGGTGACGCCGGCTGAACTGCGCCGCACCTCTATCTCGTCCTTCCTTGGTTCCGCCCTTGAATACATGGACTTTACGCTCTACACCCTCGCCGCAGCGCTGGTCTTCGGGCCGCTCTTCTTCCCCAATACGGACCCGGCGATGGCATTGATGGCGAGCTTTGCCGCGTTCGGTTCCGGATTTCTCGTCCGGCCCCTGGGCGGAATCTACTTCGGCTACCTTGGCGACAAGTATGGGCGGAAATCCGTCCTGGTCATCACCGTAGGGATGATGGGTATCGCCACCCTGGGAATGGGCCTGCTGCCCACATTCGCCCAGATCGGCATCATGGCCCCGATCCTCCTCGTGCTCCTGCGGCTTATCCAGGGATTCGGCGCGGGCGCGGAGCTCTCGGGGGCCTCGCTGCTGCTGGTGGAATCCGCTCCTTCCAGTAAGCGCGGCTTTTATGGCGCAGTGGTGGCACTCGGGACGGCGACCGGAGTGCTGTTGGCCAGCGGACTGTGGCTGCTGCTCTCGCAGATGCCCAAGGACGACTTCCTCGCCTGGGGATGGCGTATCCCCTTCCTGCTGAGCGTCGGTACCACCCTTGTGGCGCTGTATTTGCGGCGGAGCGTGAGCGAGTCACCGGTCTTCGAGGCCGTCAAGGCGCGGCGTGCGGCGGCCCGTCTTGAGGCCCGGCAGCAAAGCATTTGGCGTGACGCTGCAGATTCCAAGAAGGCCTTCCTCGTCTCACTGGGCATCAAGCTCGGCGAAAACGGTTCGGTCTACCTCGTCAAGGGCTTCCTTATCGGCTGGACGGTTTCGGTAGTGAAGATGGATGCAAACCTGGTCACTACCGGTGTAACACTCGGCTCCGTGCTGGGCGTCGTAACAGTCTTGCTGACCGGGAAGCTCACGGACCGGTTTGGCCGGCGTAAAGTTTGGCTCTGGCTCTCGGGGTTCCAGTTCGCCTTTACGATTCCCGCCATGCTGATGATCGAAACGCGTAACCCCATATTGGTGGCCTTGGTCTTTGTTATCTTCGTTGGCGGTCCGCTGCCGAACCTGTACGGCGTGGAGTCGACCTGGCTGGTTGAAATGTTCGGGTCCAAGCGCCGCTTCTCTTTCATGACAACTGTCAAGGAAATCGGCGCCGTCCTGTCTGGCGGTCTCGGCCCCATCATCGCAGCCAGCGTCGTTGCTGCGACCGGGCCGGGGTGGATCCCGGTAGCCGGAATCCTCATGGCTTATGCCGCGATCGGTATTGCAGCAGGGTTCTTCGCCCCCGAAACCAGGGGCCGGGACCTCAATTCGGAGGCCGACGCGTTCTAAGCCGACGAAGCGGGCGACGGCGGGAGATTCCCGCCGTCGTCCGCCGTCCTCCGCCTCTGAATGGTCAGGCCTCAGACCTCCGCCACCGGCGCCACGAACTGGGCCTCGTAGAGCCGCGCGTAAGCCCCGCCGGCGGCGAGCAGTGAAGCGTGCGTCCCCTGCTCCACGATCTGGCCGGCCTCCATCACCAGGATGAGGTCCGCGTCGCGGATCGTGGACAGGCGGTGCGCGATCACAAAGGACGTCCGGTCAGACCGCAGCGCACTCATGGCCTTCTGTACCAGCACCTCGGTCCGGGTGTCGACGGAGGACGTCGCCTCGTCCAGTATCAGCACAGAAGGCTGTGCCAGGAACGCCCGCGCAATCGTCAGCAACTGCTTCTCACCGGCGGACACGTTGGAACCTTCGTCGTCCAGCACGGTGTCGTACCCGTCGGGCAGGGACTTCACGAACCGGTCCACGTACGTCGCCCGCGCTGCCTCCAGAACCTCGGAGGCAGAAGCCGTAGGCCGGCCGTACGCGATGTTGTCCCGGATGGTCCCGCCGAACAGCCACGTATCCTGCAGCACCATCCCCATCCGCGAGCGCAGGTCGTGCCGGGTCATGGTGGTGATGTCTACGCCGTCCAAAGTGATCCGGCCGCCGTCCAGCTCGTAGAACCGCATCATCAGGTTCACCAGCGTGGTCTTGCCCGCCCCAGTGGGCCCCACAATGGCTACCGTCTGCCCGGGCTCCGCCACCAAGGAAAGCCCACTAATCAGCGGCTTGTCCTGCGAATACGAGAAGGACACGTCCTCAAAAACCAGGCGCCCCCGCGAAGCACCGTCCGGGCTCTGCAACGAAGCCCCGGCAGGGTCCGCCGACTGCTCCTCCGTATCCAGCAGCTCAAACACCCGCTCTGCAGACGCCACCCCGGACTGCAGCAGGTTGGCCATCGACCCCAGCTGCGCCAGCGGCTGCGTGAACTGCCGCGAGTACTGGATGAACGCCTGCACATCTCCCAGCTGCATCGCCCCGGACGCCACTTGCAGCCCGCCCACCACCGCGATCCCCACGTACACCAGGTTCCCGATGAACGTCATGGCCGGCATGATCAGCCCGGAAATGAACTGCGCCCCGAAGCTCGCCTCATACAGCTCCGCGTTCTTCTGCCGGAACCGCTCCCCCACCTCGCGCTGCCGGCCGAACACCTTCACCAGCGCATGCCCGGTGTAGGTCTCCTCGATCTGCCCGTTGAGTTCGCCCGTGTTGGTCCACTGCTGCACAAACAGCTTCTGTGAGCGCTTCGCAATCAGCGTGGTGATCCCGAGCGTCAGCGGAATGGTCACCAGCGCGATCAGCGCCAGCGTGGGCGACAGGATGAACATCATGACCAGCACGCCCAGGACCGTCAGTACCGACGTCACCGCCTGGCTGATGGACTGCTGCAGGCTCTGCGAAATGTTGTCCACATCGTTGGTCACCCGGCTGAGCAGCTCGCCGCGCTGGATCGAGTCGAAGTACCGCAGCGGCAGCCGGTTTATCTTCGCCTCAATCTGCTCGCGCAGCCCAAAGACCGTCCGCTGCACTACGCCGTTCAGCACATACGCCGTCCCCCACATGAACGCCGATCCCAGCACATACAGCACCAGCGCCCATGTCAGCACGCCGGCCAGCGCGCCAAAGTCGATCCCCGCACCGGGCGTCAGCGTCATAGCGCTGAGCATGTCCGCCTTCTGGTTCTCCCCCGACGCCCGCAGCATGGCAATCAGCTGCGCCTGCGTCATCCCCGGCGGCAGCTGCTTGGACACCACGCCGGCGAAAATCAGGTTGGTGCCCTCGCCCAGCAGCCTCGGCCCGATCACCTGCAGCACCACGCCCGCAACGGCCATGAGCAGCACCAGCATCAGCCAGAACCGTTCCGGCCGCAGCGTACCCAACAGCCGCTTGGCGGAACCGCTGAAGTTCATCGCCTTCTCCGCCGGTACGTTCATCCCGGCAAAAGGTCCGCCGTGGCCGGGCCCGCCGCGCGGCCTTGGGATGCGTACGACGGCGGCCTGGCCGGGTCCGGCGGCGGGCCCGGCTTTGGTGCCGCGCTCGGGAGCGGGTCCGTGGCTCATACCGTCTCCTCCGCTGCCAGCTGGGACGAAACAATTTCGCGGTACGTATCGGAACTTTCCAGCAGCTCGTGGTGCGTTCCGTGCGCGACGATCCTGCCGTCGTCGAGCACTAGTATCTGGTCCGCATCAACGATGCTGGACACGCGCTGGGCGATGACCACCATGGTGGCCCCCGCGATGTTGCGCTTGAGCGCCTGGCGCAGCCGGGCGTCCGTGCCGGTGTCCAGGGATGAGAAGGAATCGTCAAAGATGTACAGCTCGGGCCGCTTCACCAGGGCACGTGCGATTGCCAGCCGCTGCCGCTGGCCACCCGAAACGTTCGTGCCGCCCTGCGAAATAGGCGCGTCCAGCCCCTCCTCCATCCGCTCCACGAAGTCCCGGGCCTGCGCGATCTCAAGCGCGGACCACAGCTCCTCCTCCGTGGCATCCGGATTGCCATACAGTAGGTTGCTGCGGACGGTTCCGGTGAACAGGTAGGGCTTCTGCGGCACCAGGCCGATGTGCCCCCACAGCAGGTCAGGGTCCAGGTCCCGGACATCCACGCCGTCCATCAGCACCGCCCCGGAGGTGACGTCGAAGAGCCGCGGCATCAGGTTCACCAAGGTGGTCTTGCCCGAACCGGTGCTGCCGATGATCGCCGTTGTCTCCCCCGCACGGGCCGTGAAACTGATGCCCTGCAGCACCGGATGCTCGGCACCCGGGTAGGCGAATCCGACGTCGCGCATTTCAAGCTCACCCCGCCGGACCGCGCTGGTGACCGGCTTCTCCGGTGGCAGGACGCTTGAACTGGTGCCCAGCACCTCCCCGATCCGGTCAGCGGACACGGATGCGCGCGGGATCATCACCGCCATGAAGGTAGCCATCATGACGGACATCAGGATCTGCATCAGGTAGCTCAGGAACGCGATCAGGGTGCCCACCTGCATGGACCCGTCCTCGATCCGGAACGACCCGAACCAGATCACCGCCACGCTGGAAACGTTCAGGACCAGCATCACCGTGGGGAACATCAGGGCCATCAGCCGGCCGGCGCGGAGGGCAACGTCGGTGACGTCGGTGTTGGCGCCGGCGAACCGCTCCGTCTCCACGTCCTCGCGCACGAACGCCCGCACCACGCGGATGCCGGTGAGCTGCTCGCGCAGCACACGGTTCACGGTGTCGATCCGTGCCTGCATCTTGCGGAACAGCGGCACCATCCGCGTGACGATAAGGCCGACGGCGATCAGCAGCACCGGGACGCATACGGCAATGAGCCACGAGAGTTGGGCGTCCTGCCGGATGGCCATGATCACGCCGCCGATGCTGAGCATGGGCGCGGCAACCATGAGCGTGGCGGACACCAGCACCAGTTGCTGCACCTGCTGGACGTCGTTGGTGGAGCGGGTGATGAGGCTGGGCGCGCCGAAACGGGTGACTTCCTGCTCGGAGAACTGCCCCACCCGTTCAAAGATGGCGCCCCGCAGGTCCCGCCCCAAGCCCATGGCAGCCTTGGCGCCGAAGTACACGGCCACGACGGCGCAGGCGATCTGCGCCAGCGTGACCAGCAGCATGATGCTGCCCGTGGACAGGATGTAGCCGGTATCGCCCCGGGCCACGCCCTGGTCGATGATGTCCGCATTCAGCGTGGGCAGGTACAGCGACGCGATGGATTGCGCCAGCTGGAAAACCACGACGGCTGCCAGCAGCGGCCGGTGCGGCCGGAGGTATTCGACAAGCAACTTCCAGAGCATAGGCAGAGCCCTCCCCTGACGGAGTGTCCACAAACGTGGTGCGAAGGTCAGTGTACGTCCGGAAAGGGCCGCTGATCCTCCCAGTTGACTGGGAAAAACGGCAGTTCTCCCACGGCGTATTCATCGGCCCGGGGAGATTCAGGGCCGCCGGTGGGTACGTCAGTGGGAGAGAACTGAAAGGGCGCCAAGAACGCGCCACCTCACCGAATGATGGAAGAACCAACGATGCCTGCCGCCACACAAAACGCCCCACACCGCACTGCGAGATTCGGAATGGCCTTCATCGGCGTCCTGCTCATCGCCGTCAACCTTCGGGTGTCCTTTGTCAGCGTGGGGCCGGTCCTGGTCAATATCAGCAGCGATCTTGGCCTGTCCAGTGCCGCAGCAGGTTTCCTCACCGGGCTCCCGCTTATCGCCTTCGCGGTCTTCTCGCCATGGGCCCCCGGATTCGCTTCACGCCTGGGACTGGACCGGGCAATGTGGGTGTCCTTGCTGATCCTCGCTTCGGGCATCGTGCTTCGCTCTTTGCCCGTGCCCGGCTTTATTTGGGCCGGCACAATCCTGATCGGCGTGGCCATTGCCTTCCTCAATGTCCTGGTGCCCTCCCTCGTTAAACGCGACTTTCCGTTGCGGGTCAGCCAGGTCACCGGAAGCTACACCGCTGCCCAGGCCGCCTTCGCAGCGGTGGGGGCCGCCGTCGTCGTACCCGTGGCACAGACCTCCCCGGCAGGATGGCGGCTCGCCCTGGGGGTCTGGGCGGGGCTGGCCCTCATTGCCATGGCGGTGCTCCTGCCCTGGCTTCGCCGGCACACGGCAGGCACGCGGCAATCGGGAAAGCCCGACGCCGCCTACCGGTCGCCCTGGGGTTCAGCCCTGGGCTGGCAGGTGACCGCCTTCATGGGGCTGCAGTCCATTGCCTTCTACGTCCTCATGGCCTGGTTGCCCACCATCGAGCAAAGCCGTGGGATCCCCGCCACCACTGCCGGCCTGCACCTATCCGTTTTCCTGCTGATCAGCGTGTTCGCCAGCCTGGGGACGGGCGGTGTCCTGCACCGGGGATCAGACCAACGGCTAGTTTCCTTTGCCAGCGGGATGTTGGTGTTCGTGACCTTCCTCGGGCTGGCCCTGGCGCCGGAACTCATCCTGCTGTGGGTTGTCCTGGGTGCTTTGGGGTGCGGGAGCCTCATCGTCATTGCCCTGTCGCTCTTCAGCCTTCGGACCGTGAACCACCCGCAGGCAGCATCGCTGTCCGGCATGGCCCAATCCGTGGGCTACGCGCTTGGCGCCGCGGGGCCTGTGGTGTTCGGCGCACTCCACGACGCCACTGCGGAGTGGACGCTTCCACTGCTCGCCACCGCCGGCGCCATGGCGGTGCTGGCATTGATGGGCCTGCTGGCCGGCCGCGACCGGGTGATCAAGGAATCAGATTCTCGGCGCGGTAGCGGTCAAACAGTGAGGTAAAGGCGTCCAGCGTCCGCCGGTAGCCCGTAAAGCCTGCATCCCTGCTCTTGCCCATGTCCGTCACCACCTCGATGTTCCGCCCCAGGTCGCCATCGGTGTGCCACCAGGACGCCACCCGGTCCAGGTCAGGTTCACGAAGGTTGTTCTCCGCGGCAATCCGCCGCCACTGGTCCTCCCGCCCCGCCATGGACCCTTCGAGCGGACGGGGCTCCCCCTGGTATCCCTCCCACTCCACTCCGAAGTAGGCGGCGAGCTGGGGCCACATCCAGCGCCAGCGGAACACATCTCCGTTGACGATGTTGAAGGCCTCATTGGCGGCCGCGGGAGTGGTGGCGGCCCAGAGCATGTGCTCGGCAAGCAGGCCCGCGTCCGTCATGTCGGTGAGCCCGTTCCACTGGGTTTCGGATCCCGGGAAGACGAACGGCTGCCCGCTGTCCCGGCACAGGGTGGCCTGCGCGGCGAGCGTCAGGCCCATGTTCATCGCATTGCCCACGGCGTGCCCAATAACGGTGTGGGCGCGGTGCACGGACCAGGTGAATTCCTGTTCCTCCGCCGCGGCCCACAACTCATCTTCCTGCGCGTAGTAGAAGTTCCGCACCGGAAGCCGTGGCTCCTCCTCGTGGAACGGCGTGTCCGGCATTTCACCGGCGGCGTACGCCTCGAAGGGTCCGAGGTAGTGCTTGAGGCCGGTCATCAAGGCAACGTGCGCCACCTTCTTGCCCCGCAGTGCCGCGAGTAGATCCCGCAGCATGCCGGCGTTGACGGCGATGTTCTCCTCCTCAGTGGCGCGCCGAGACCAGGCGGTGAAGAAGACGTGGGAGGGGTTCTCCGGGCCAAGCACAGCTGCCAGGGAGTCAGCTGAGGTCAGGTCCGCGGAAAGCCACCTGACACCGGAGCGCTCCGGCCCGGGCCTGCGGGACAAAGCGAGGACCTCCCAGCCTTCACCAACCAAGGTGTCCACCAGGGCGGAGCCTGCAATACCGGTGGCCCCTACTACCAGGGCTGTCCGGCCGCTGCCCGCTGCTGTTCCTGATCCGATGGTCATAGTGCTCCTCTTGGTTTAGGTGCTGGTGTGTCCGCGCGTCAGCACGGCCTCACGCTCTGGCGGAGGCCCGCGCGCTGCGTCACGCCGGGACATGGGGCAAAGACAGCCCACTGGCGACAAGCCGCAGCGTCCGACGGATATTCCTTCCCTGCCCGCCAACAGCTTCACAAGTGTCTTTGCCAGGTGGGTTCCGCGGGGACGATGACCAGCGGTTTCACCCATGGCGTAGGCGTGACTTGCGCTGTCACAGGTCCATGTTCAAATAGGAGGGTTGCACCGGCTGCCCGAGTCCAACCGCGGCCTCGGCCCAACGGAAGGAAAAAGCACATGACCGAACCCCAAGACCATCCTCCGGTCCCCACTCCCGGGAGCGCCCAGGGCCTGGACCAGAAGGTTGAGGGCGGGTGCCCGGTGGCCCATGGCAGTGCCACCGCCCAGGGCAGTGAGAGTGAAAACCCGGCGATCGATTCCCCGCAGCCCAAGGGGCACCGCCCGCGGACCAACCAGGACTGGTGGCCCAACCAGCTGGACCTCTCCGTCCTGCACACCCACGGCCAGGCAAGCAACCCGCTGGGCCCCTCGTTCAGCTACCGCGAGGAATTCCAGAAGCTCGACGTTGACGCACTGAAGCGGGACATCACTGAGGTCCTCACCACCTCCCAGGACTGGTGGCCGGCGGACTTCGGCCATTACGGCGGCCTGATGATCCGCATGAGCTGGCATGCCGCCGGCACCTACCGTGTCCATGACGGCCGCGGCGGCGCAGGGGACGGCAGCCAGCGGTTCGCGCCGCTGAACAGCTGGCCGGACAACGCCAACCTGGACAAGGCCCGGCGGCTGCTGTGGCCGGTCAAGCAGAAGTACGGCCAGAAGCTCTCCTGGGCCGACCTGCTGGTCCTCGCGGGCAACGTTGCCCTGGAGTCAATGGGCTTCAAGACGTTCGGCTTCGCCTTTGGCCGCGAGGACGTCTGGGAGCCGGAGCAGATCTTCTGGGGACCTGAGGACGCGTGGCTCGGCGATGAGCGGTACGTCGGCGAAGGCCAGATGTCCGAAGAGGTGGGTTCCACCGAGATGGGCCTCATCTACGTCAACCCCGAAGGCCCCATGGGCAACCCGGACCCAGTGGCCGCCGCGGCCTTCATCCGCGAGACCTTCAAGCGAATGGCGATGAATGACGAGGAGACCTTTGCGCTGATCGCCGGCGGCCACACCTTCGGCAAGACCCACGGCGCCGGCCCCGCCGATGCGCACGTGGGCCCCGAGCCTGAGGGCGCCAACCTTGAGGCGCAGGGCCTTGGCTGGCTCAGCACCTACGGCAGCGGCAAGGGCGGCGACACCATCACCTCCGGCCTGGAGGTCACCTGGACGGACGTTCCTACTCAGTGGAGCAACCGCTTCCTGGAGATCCTGTTCGAGTACGAGTGGGAACTGGTCAAGAGCCCCGGCGGCGCCCACCAGTGGGTTGCCAAGGACGGCCCCGAAATCATCCCGGACGCGCACGACCCCAACAAAAAGCACCGCCCCACGATGCTGACCACAGACCTGTCGCTGCGCTTCGACCCCACCTACGAGAAGATCGGCCGGCGCTTCCTGGAAAACCCGGACGAATTCGCACTGGCCTTCGCCAAGGCCTGGTACAAGCTGCTGCACCGCGACATGGGCCCCGTTGGCCCGCACATGCTGGGCCCGTGGGTTCCGGAACCGCAGCTGTGGCAGGACCCCGTTCCCGCCGTCGACCATGACCTGATCGACGAGCAGGACATCGCCCAGCTGAAGGCGAAACTCCTCGACTCCGGCCTGACCGTCCCGCAGCTGGCCGGCACGGCCTGGGCATCCGCGGCGACCTACCGCAAGACGGACCGGCGCGGCGGTGCCAACGGGGCGCGGATCCGTCTGGAGCCGCAGCGCAGCTGGGAGGCACACGAGCCGGAGCAGCTGGCTGCTGTACTTCCGGTGCTCGAGCGGGTGCAGGAGGAATTCAACGCGGCACAGTCCGGCGGCAAGAAGGTTTCCCTCGCGGACCTGATCGTGCTGGGCGGCGCCGCCGCCGTGGAAAAGGCAGCAGCCGACGCCGGGTTCCCCGTCACGGTGCCGTTCCGTCCGGGCCGCACGGACGCAGCACAGGAGCAGACCGACGTCGAATCCTTCCAGTACCTTCAGCCGCGCGCCGACGGGTTCCGCAACTACCTGCGCCCCGGGCTGAAGCTTCCGCCGGAAACCCTCCTGCTGGACAAGGCGTACATGCTGGACCTCTCGGCACCGGAGATGACGGTACTGCTGGGCGGCATGCGTGCGCTGGGCACCAACGTGGGCGGCTCCAACCATGGCGTGCTCACGGACCAGCCGCAGGTCCTGACGAACGACTTCTTCGTCAACCTGCTCTCGCCGGGCACCAAGTGGAAAGCCTCCGAGTCGGAGGAAAACGTCTACGACATCACCGACGTTGCCACCGGTGAGCTGAAGTGGACCGCCACCCCCGTGGACCTGGTCTTCGGTTCCAACTCGCAGTTGCGCGCACTGGCTGAGGTGTACGCGAGCGAGGACGCCCGGGAGAAGTTCGTGAACGACTTTGTGGCTGCCTGGACCAAGGTCATGGAGCTGGACCGCTTCGACCTGGACTAATCCGTTTGACGCAGCTCCGGGCCGGCCGCACTCTGCGGCCGGCCCGGACTAGTTAAAATCCCAAACTGGTCAGCCGGGGAAGCTGATCACCGCGGTGGTTCCCCCGCCCGGGGTCTCCTTAAGCGTCAGCTCACCGCCGTGTGCTTCGACTATGCGGCGGCAGATGGCCAGGCCAAGGCCGGATCCCTGCCCATCCCCTTCCCGGTGCAGCCGGACCAAAGGTTCCAGTACCCGCTGCCTGTCCGCCGGCGCTATGCCCTTGCCGTTGTCCGCCACCAGGACAGTGGCTCCGTGATAGTTCGAGATCCCGCTGATCCGCACCTTGAGGTCCCGGTCGGGGCTCTGGTAATTCACGGCATTGGCTACCAGGTTCTGCAGCAGGATGCGCAGCTGGCCATGGTCCACATGGAGCTTCAAGTCCTCGCTGTCCAGGACACCGTCGGCCCCATAGGACAGGCCCAGATCGCCGGCCACTTCGGACGCTACTTCCTGCAGGGAAACACGCTGGCGCTGAAGGCCTCCGCCCATGCGTGAGTAGTGCAGTACGTCCTCCAGCATGGCCAGCATCCTGTTGCCGCTGGCGCCGATGAGTTGAAGGTATTCTGCAGCGGGGTGGTCGCTTTCCACATCGTCTTCGCCCAACTCCACGTAACCCAGAATGGTGGTGAGGGGGCTGCGCAGGTCATGGCTGACGCGCCCGGCAAATTCCGCCAGCTTGGCGTTGCTTTCCCGCAGTTCTTCAAGGGCGCTGTTCAACTGCAGGGTGCGCCGCTGGAGTTCGAGCAGCTGCACCGCCTGGCGGGCCAGGATTTCCAGCATTTCCTGCTGTTCATCGCTGAGCGAGGCACTCGAATTGGAGAAGACGCACAAGGACCCGATGACGAACCCAGACGCCGTCTCCAGCGGCACGGACGCATAGAACCGGACGGCGGCGATCTCCCCGGTCACAAACGGGTTAGCCGCGAAGCGCGGATCAATGGAGGCATCCGGAACCACGGTGGCCTCCCCCGAAAGGAAGACCTTGGAGCACATGGAGTCCTGCCGGGAACAAATACCGGCATCAATTCCGACGGCGGCCACCTGGCGCTGCTCGTCGGACGTGACAACGTTGATCACCCCGTACGGCATGCCGCAGAGTCTGGTGGCGAGCTCGACGAGATTCTCAAGGGGCTCGCCGGACAGTTCAGGAGCGTTGACCAGCGGGGCCTCGTCGATCCGGGTGGCCAAGCCGTAGTCCCGCAGTAACCCGTCCCGCCCAACCGGTTCCATCAGAGCCGCCGTTGTTGAGTGAGTGCCGCCCACTAATCGTCCCCCCTTCCTGACCGCGAAATGGGTCCCGGGCCGATAGTACCGGCCATGGGCAACGTCCGCGAGCAGGTGGCGCCGGGGCATCGTCTCCCGGCAACAAGTGTTCCCCAGCGGCGGCATAGGATTCTGGGATGGCTCAACTCATCGTCCCGGACCCTGCCCTCCACTCCTCCTGGCTGGAGGGAACGGCGGAGTTTCAAGGAGCCCACCTGGACGGAGCAGGCGCCGAAGATTGGTCGCTGGAAGAACTCAAGGATCCGCGCGTGTTTGCCCGCTTCGTCGACGCCCTGGTCAAAGATGCCCTGCCGGAGACTGAGCGGAAGCCGGGTTACGTGCCCTGCACCTACCTTTGGATGGTCGACGGCGGCACTTTCGTTGGATCCCTCGCCATCAGGCATGAGTTGAACCATTACCTCCTCAACGAAGGCGGGCACATCGGCTACAGCGTCAGGCCCTCGGCGAGACGCCGCGGCCACGCCGCAAAGGCGCTGGCTGACGCACTTCCCCTGGCACGGGCGCTGGGGATCGAGCGAGTCCTGCTGACCTGCGATGAGGACAACGCCGGCTCCCGGGCAACCATCGAGAAGAACGGCGGCCAGTACGAGGACACCCGCAACGGCAAGCGCCGGTACTGGATCAGCACCGATTAGCGGGGCGTGGGCGCGCCCATCTGCCAGACTTGGCCGGTGATCACTGAACATGCGCTTCTGCCTGTCGTTGCGGGCCGGGAAGAGGAATTTGAAGCCGCTTTTAAGCAGGCCCGCCCCATCATTGCTTCCATGCCGGGCTTCGTCTCGCTGTCCCTGTCCCGATCAGTCGAAACCCCCAACACCTATTTGCTCCTCGTCGAATGGGAGTCGTTGGAGGACCACACGGTAGGTTTCCGCGATTCTCCCGAATACCAGCAGTGGCGCACGCTGCTGCACCGCTTCTACGAGCCGTTTCCGGTGGTTGAGCACTTCAATCCGGTGAAATTCGCCAACTAAAACCAAAGCAACAGTTTTGGGGGGAGCCCCCGCGCGAGTCTAGCTCCAGCGCGGGGGCTCCTAATGCTTCCTGCCGGGGAACTGACGTGGAAGCAATTAAAAATTACCGGCCAGTAGGTTGGGCCTGGACCAAAACCCCACACCTTGGGCGAATCTTGATCCAACCTTGAGCCGTCATTTTCGCGCCGCTAGTCGGCGGGATCGGCCGCAGCGTCCGGGTCCTCTTCAGGTTCAAAAGTGTTCGGCGCGGCGCCATCGGAAATCCCGATGCCGTCCTTCCCACCGGGGATCCCGCCGTCGGCATTGCCTTTGCCCGCTGCCGCGCCCTCCTGCGGCTCGTCTTCGGGCAGTGAATCAGGTGAATTGATGGTCATCGCTCCTCCTTCTGTGGCTGGGCCTCCACGCTAACAGGCCCCAAAGCAAAAGGCTCCGGACGGGCCGGAAGTTTCTGCCCGCCGTCGTTCCTTCCTGTCCTGCTACTTGCCGAGCTCCGAGGCCCGCTGCTGCCTCAGGATGTAGCGTTGCAGCTTGCCCGACGGCGTCTTTGGCAGGTCCTTTACAAAGTGAATGCGGCGCGGATAGGCATGCGCGGCGAACTGCGTCTTGACCATTGTCTGGAGCTCGGCCACCAGGGCATCACTGCCCGTGGTTCCCTCCGCCAGGACCACGTAGGCCTCCAGTACTTCGCCGCGCAGTTCGTCCGGGGCACCTACCACGGCAGTTTCCAGGACCGCCGGATGGGTGGCCAGGACACTCTCCACATCGAACGGGCCGATCCGGTAGCCGGCCATGATGATCACGTCGTCATCCCGGGAGGAGAAGAAATAGAAGCCGTCCTGGTCCACCATGCCCGCGTCGCCGGTCAGGTAACACCTGCCGTCCGGACTGAACCTTTCGGCGGTCTTCTTCGGCGCGTCCTGGTACCCCTTAAACCACATCATGGGACTTTCGGCCACGTTGACGGCAACCCGGCCCAGTTCACCCGGCGCAGCCGGTTCATCCGCGTTGTCCTTGAGCACCGCGCAGCTCCATCCAGGGAGGGGCCGGCCCATGGAACCCGGCCTCAGCTCTGTCCGTACGTCGTCATGCCAGGCGTTGATGATCATCATCCCGTGTTCGGTCTGTCCGTAGTGGTCCCGCACCGGAACACCCAGTACCTCCCGCGCCCAGCTGATCACCTCCGGGGTCAGCGGTTCGCCGGCGGACGAGGCACGCCGAAGGCCGAAAGGGCCCGTTCCGGGCTCGGTTTTCGCGCGCATGGTGCGGTACACCGTGGGAGCCGCCGCGAAGTTGGTGACGGAAAATGCCTCCAACACTTTGAAGCTGAGTTCCGGGGAGAATCCGGCATGCAGCAGGAGGTTGCGCCGCCCCGCCGCCATGGGCCCGAGGATGCCGTAGTACAGGCCGTACGCCCAACCGGGGTCTGCGGCGTTCCAGAAAACATCCTCTTCACTGACGTCCAGGCCCAGTTCGACGTACTGGCGGAACGCCGCCAACGCCCTGACCGGCACCGGTACCCCCTTGGGGGCGCCCGTGGTTCCGGACGTAAAGATCAGCACCAGTGCACCGTCACCACCCACAGCCTCGGAGGCGATACCCGGCTGCTGCCTGGCCAGGAGCGGCGTGAGTGCCAGGTCCGGCTGGCCTGCTTCTGCACCTACAACCACGACTGCGGCCGCGGTCTCCTGGATCTTCACCCGCTGGTCGGCGTCGGTGATTACGGCCTTTGCGCCGGAAGCTGTGAGGCGGAGTTCGATGGCCGGCCACGCGAATGCCGTGAACAGTGGGACGTGGACGGCTCCGCGCCGCCAAATGGCAAGGAGCATGACCACAAGGTCCGCGGACTTTCCCATCAGGGTGGCCACCGCGTCGCCCGGACCTATCCCCAGCTCCGCCAGGGCGGCGGCCCCCCGCTCCGAGCGCTCCCGGAGCTCGCCGTAAGTAATGTCCTCCGCGGTGAGATCGGCTGCAACCACGGTGAAGGCGACGGCGCTGGGGTCATGGCTGTCGCACAGGAGGTCGGCCCCGCAGGCGTCTGCCGCACCATAGGTGGCAAGAAGGGCATCAACGGGTGGAACCGGACGGGACATTCGTTCTCCTTTGAACAGTGAGACCTGACGGGCAATGGCACCTGAAGGGCAGTGACATAAACCTACTGCAGGGTAGAGCCGTGCGCGCCACCCAGGTGATGGACGACGGCGGGACGCGGCAGGGTGCCAGGCCCCGCCGTCGCGACCTATCGACAGTCAGCCCTTGGCGCCGGGCGGCCGGATGATCCGCCGCTGGGTGGCCGCGGCGATGGCAGCGGTCCGGTTGTCCACGCCGAGCTTCCCGTAAATGTGCACCAGGTGCGTTTTCACGGTGGCCTCCGAGATGAAGACCTGCTTGGCGATGGCCCGGTTGGACAGGCCGGTGGCCAGCAGCTCCAGCAGCTGCACTTCGCGCGGGGTCAGGGAGGTGCCCGGGTTGCTGATCCGGTCCATCAGCAACGCGGCAGCGCGGGGGGCCAGCACGGTGCCACCGGCAGCGGCCTGCAGGACTGCCTGCCGCAGCTGTTCCGGCAGGGCATCCTTCAGCATGTAGCCGCTCGCCCCGGCCTCAACGGCCGCGAGGATGTCCGCATCGGTGTCATAGGTGGTGAGGATGAGCACCGGCGGCGGCACGGCGAGCTTCCGGATCTCGGCAGTGGCTGTGACACCGTCCATCCCCTCCCCCATTTGCAGGTCCATGAGGACAACGTCGGGCGCCTCGCCCAGGGCCGTGAGCCGTGCCAGCTCCTTCAGGGCCGCCTTGCCGTCAGCTGCTTCCGCGGCAATCGAGATGCCGTCAAAGCCCGTGAGCACAGCGCGCAGTCCGGCGCGGACCACGGGATGGTCGTCCACCAGCAGGACGCGCACGTCGCTCACTGTTCCTCCACAGGCAGTTCCGCCAAGGGCAGCCGGATGGCCACCACCGTGCCCTCGCCCGGCGCCGATTCCACGGCCAGCGAGCCGTTCAGCGCCGCGATGCGCTCCCTCAGCGAGCGCAGTCCGTATCCGCTGCCGTCGGCTGCGCCCGAGGCACTTGCCGGAGCTGACGGGTCAAAGCCCGCGCCGTCGTCGTAAATGTCCATGGTCACCTCGCTGCCCAGGAAGGCGACGCTGACGACGGCGGTGGCGGCCCGGGCGTGTTGGCGGACGTTCGCCAGGCTCGCCTGCGCCGCGCGCAGCAAGGTGACGCGGACGGACTGGGGCAGCTCCTGCGGCTCGCCGTCCACCTCCAGCCGGCAGTGCAGCGCCGCCCCGGAAGCTGACGCGGCAGCCTCGGTCTTGTCACAGAGCCGGCGCAGGGCCCCCAACAGCGAGCTGCCTTCAAGCTGGGGCGAGGACAGGCCGCGGACAAAGCTGCGCGCCTCGTCCAGGTTGTCCGCCGCGGTCTGCTGCACCAGCGCCAGCCGGCCAGAGGCCGTGGCGGCATCACCGTCCGCGAGCGACTGTTCCGCCGCCCGCCCCAGCAGCACGATGCTGGACAGGCCCTGCGCCAGGGTGTCGTGGATTTCCCGGGCCAGCCGCGCCCGCTCCGCCAGCACGCCCGCTTCATGCTGGGAACGCGCCAGCTCCTCCCGCGTGCGGCGCAATTCGTCCGCCGCGCGCCGCTGGTTCTCGGCTTCGCGGTACAAAGCCGCGTAGGCCAGGCCGGTGATCACCGAGAAGATGGCCCCCAGCACGGGCCCCACAACAGCCGCGGCATGCGGCACCGGGGCACCGCTGACGGCCCACTGGGAAGCGATCACCGCCACCGTCATCAACCCAATAGTCAGCAGCGCGGGCCGCCGCGGCAGCAGGTGCAGGTGCAGGAAAAAGATGGGAAAGGCGAGCCAGGCGAAGTCAGCACTTCCGGCGAGCAGGAACGCCCAGAGTGCCGTTACCAACCCCAGCCACAGCAGGCCGTAGCGGCCGGGGTTGAACGTGATCCGGTCTTCCGCGTGCCGCTTTTCCAGGACCGTGCCGGTCAGGTAGACGGCAGCGAGGACGACGGCAGCGCCCGCCCACACCCAGCGCAGCGAACCTCCGGCCATCAGCATCCGCACCAAACCCACGGCCAGCAGGACGGCGAACCCGGTGTGCAGGGTGACCCGCAGGACCCGAAGGATGGCCGCCGACGATGCGTTCTCCAGTGCGCCCAGGAATCCGCCGGACCGGGCCGTCTCCGATGTTGGCGGCGGGGGCGTGGCAGGCATCTCACCAGCTTATGCCGGGAGGTCCAAGCGGGAATCAACCGAAAGGTTGACTCGCAGCTCAACCCTTCCATTCCCGCCAATCAACCATCCCCGCGATGCCCGCGCGGGGTGCCCCCGGGAGAGTGGAAGGACAGAACAAACCACCCCTGCTGAGAGAAGAAACAACGTGTTCCTGGCAATCCGCGATATCCGCTTCGCCAAAGGCCGGTTCGCCATGATGGGCGGCGTCGTAGCCCTGATCACCCTCCTGCTGGTCATGCTGTCCGGGCTGACCGCGGGGCTCGCCGAGCAGTCGACGTCCGCCATCGGGCAGCTTGGCGCATCAGCCGCCAAGCCGGTGGACGCCATCGCCTTTGGCGCCCCGGGTTCCGGCTCACCGACCGCGTCCTATACGGAAAGCTCCGTGACGGCTGCCCAGGTGGACAGCTGGAAGGACCAGCCCGGCGTCAAGTCCGCCGAGCCGCTGGGCATCACCCAGACCCGGGCGCAGTCGGCGGACGCGTCAGGCACTGCGAACGTGGCGGTGTTCGGCGTATCGCCCGGCAGTCCGCTGGCGCCCGTGGAGGTGTCCGCCGGGACGGCCGCTGTGGGTGCCTCGGTAGCGGAGGCGCTGTCGGTGGGCCAGGGGGACAAGGTGTCCCTGGGCGGCGTGGAGCTTTCCGTGGCCGCCGTGGTGCCGGACCAGTGGTACGCGCACACCAGCGTCGTATGGACGGCGCTGCCGGCGTGGGCCAAGGCGGCGCACGTGTCCGACGGCGGCCAGCCGGCTACCGTTGTCGCCATCACCTATGCGGACGGAGCCAGAGTGGATGAGGCCGCCGGGAACGCCGCGGCTCACACGGTGAGTCAGTCCCGCACCGGATCCTTCCAGGCACTGGGCTCCTTCAAGAGCGAAAACGGTTCCCTCACCCTGATGCAGGCCTTCCTTTATGGAATCTCCGCTCTGGTGATCGTGGCCTTCCTGACCGTCTGGACCATCCAGCGGACCCGTGACATCGCCGTCCTGAAAGCCATGGGCGCGCCCAGCTCCTACATCCTCCGGGACGCCATGACCCAGGCCGCCATCATCCTGGTGGCGGGGGCAGCCGTCGGCGGAGCTGTTGGCGTTGCCGGCGGCTTCTTTGCCGCGCAGGCCGCCCCGTTCCAACTGAACGCGGGCACCACGGTGCTTCCCGTCGTCGGGATCGTTGCCCTGGGCCTGGCCGCCGCAGCACTGGCCGTCCGCAGCGTCACCAAGGTCGATGCGCTCCTGGCGCTCGGCGGCAACTAACCCCATCACTCCCCGAAAGGAAACCCGTCATGACCACTCCTGTTCCCCTCACCCTGGCCAACGTCACCCTCGAATATCCCGATGGCGGCGGCACCACCACCGCCCTGGACCGGGTGGGTCTCACCGCGGAAGCCGGGCAGTTCGTTGCGCTCGTGGGCCCCTCGGGGTCCGGGAAGTCCAGCCTCCTGGCCACAGCCGCCACCCTGGTGCGCCCCACCAGCGGCCAGGTCATCATCGACGGCACCGATACTTCCGTGCTCAAGGACAAGGAGCTCACGGCCCTGCGGCGGGGAAAGGTGGGCATCATCTTCCAGCAACCCAACCTGCTGCCCTCGCTCACCGCCGTCGAACAGCTCATCATCAGCGACCACCTTCGCGGAAGGCCCGCCAAAGCGGCCAGGGTCCGGGCGGGCCAACTGCTGGACGTCGTCGGGCTATCCGCCAGCGCCCGGAAGCTGCCGCACCAGCTCTCCGGCGGCCAGCGCCAGCGCGTGAACATCGCCCGGGCACTCATGGGCAGTCCGAAGGTGCTGCTGGTGGATGAGCCGACGGCCGCGCTGGACCATGAGCGCAGTGCTTCGATCATCGCCCTCCTGCGGGACGTGACCACGGAGTTTTCGGTGGCGACGGTAATGGTCACCCATGACACCGAGTTCGTGCCGCTGACCGACGTTGTGGCCACCATGCGGGACGGCAGGCTCACGGTGCCGGTCCCGGCGGGAGCGTGATTTTGCCCGAAGGGGGAGACTCCACGTGGGCTGGGTGCCAGCCACCAGAAGGCTTCCGGTTCAGATAAGGATTGCCTGTCCCTGCCGGGTCCCCTGCTGTAGAGCGCTGCTGGTCGATGGTTCCTCTGGTTGCGGTGCTTCAGTCAGGGGCCGGATCAAAAGGTTGCGGTGCAGCGTCACCCACCCGTCCCGTTCCAGCGGTGCGTGGTCGAACTGGTCAGGCACGAAGAGGACGTCCCTCCTGTCGGGATCCTGGATCCCCACCAGGACGTCCCGGCCGTCACGGACCTCATGGCACATTTCCCAGTAGGACCTTTCGTCGTCCCAGGGAGACTTCACCACCAAGCACGCTACGCCAGGATCGATGCCAGGCGCTGCGTAGTAGGACGTCGACTCGTAAGAGGCAAGGAACCTGCTCTCCCTAATTTCGGCATCCCCTTCGTCGTCCTGGATGGCGTGGACCGCATCCTGCTTGGTCAATTGCCGCTCAAGGACTTCGACGGTCCCGGGGACTCCGACGAAGAAGTGTACGTAGATGAACCCCAGGACCACGCAGGTGCCTGTGCCGACAATCGCGGCAAGGGTGATGGTGAGCTTCCAGAACAAAGTCAACGGTGGTGCTGGTCTTTGAACGGTCAGGATGGTCAAGCGCTGCCCCTCAGGCTGGTGATCTCCCTGCACGCTACACGAGATACCGCCACCTGATGTGACGCAGCGTCAGCTCCCCAGGATCTTTGCCTTCTGCGCCTCGAACTCCTGTTCGCTGAGGATGCCCTGCTCCTTCAGTGCCCCGAGTTCCTTGAGTCGCTCGAGGGCTTCAGTGGAAATTCCGGTTGCAGCAGCGGCGGTGGGCTGGGCCGATGCCATCTGGGCCTCATACATCGCCTGCTGTTTGGCAGCGATCCCGGCATCCTTGTCCGCGAATTTCTCAGCCTGCCAGCGCTGGACCCTGCCGCTGACTGCCGAAGCTGTCCCGGCAACGACAGCGGTACGCACCACGCCTCGAAGCAGTCCCATCGTCTCTCTTCTCCTCTTCAGTCCGGTCGTATCGGTCAGGAGACGGGCGGTGCTGCGCCGAGGGCTTCAAATGCTGCCATCACATCGGGCGCGGGGATCCGCGTACTCGCGACGAGCTCGCCCCCGGCGTCGCGCACGGCCGCTACGAAAGGCGCCGCCCAAATGTTCTCGTATACGATCAGCACCGCCAGGCTTCCCGGGAGAACAGCGCCAGCCGCCTCCCCAATGTCTTCTTCACCGAGAAGGCCTGACTGCACCCCCTCCAAGTATGAAAACTCTTTCGCCTGACCACCCGGGTCGGTCAGCTCGACCACCTCGACCAAGCCCTCCTCGTTTTTTGCGATGACGAGCAGATCTAGTAGCCGGATCACACCTTCCTTGACCAGCCGCGCCACTTCCTGGCTGGCCCGTCCCGTCAGCCCTTCCATAGGAAACTCGAGCAGTACAAAGTCGACGGGACCATGGACCTCTGGCTCGTGAGTGGATGCCACGTTTGTTCCTCCTTTATCTGCATCGAGCACAGATCGGTTGCGGGTGCTTACCGCTGAGTGGCTGGCACTGGGGTTTAGCGCCCCGTGCCAGCCAGCAGGGTGGATTGCCCTAGCGTGTGCTGCTGGCAGAGGCTCCATTGTTTGCGAAGGCACGCTCCTTGAGGAAGTTGAACTCCGTCTCGTTGATCGTGCCCGAATCCAGGAGCGCCTTTGCCCTCGCGATCTCCTCCGCAGGGCTGGACCCGCTGGACACGCTTCGTATGTAGCTTTCCGTCGACGCGCGGGCATTTTCCGCCCTGACGGCCTGGCGGGCAGCCATGCCGGGCCCGCGGGCCAGTAGGTAGACCAGCACTGTCAGGAACGGCAGGAAGAAGATGCAAACAACCCAAAGAGCCTTCCACCAACCCGACAGGTTCGAGTCCTGGAAGAGATCCGCCACCACGTAGAACAGCACGATGAGATAGGCAGACCAGGCGAAAATCCAGAAGAACGTCCAGAAGATGTTCCAGAAGTTATCGAAGAAGCTCATGATGACTCACTCTCAGTTTATTGAAACTCCGCACGGCCATGAGCAGCCAGCAAACGGTGCTTACGCGAACGATTATTGGGTTGCCGCCGCCTCCGGAACTGTGCCGAAAGACCTTTCTTCGCCCCCAATTTCAACGGGTCAAAAAGGGGATGCCCGCGGTCAGAAAGGGGGAAATTCAGACGTCCCGGTGGGGGATTGAAAAATCCTTGTACTCCTTCCAAAGACACCCTCCAGGTGCTTGGGAAGACATGGTTCGCCACCTTCAAGCGGCGTTATCATCAGTCATGGCTCCCAACCCCAGCAGCCAGACCGGTCCGGTCTTTCTCCGCGACCTTGACCGGGCCGCCCGCCGCCGCGCCTTGGGTCTCGCAATCATTCGGGTGGCCGCATATTCGGCGATACTTCTCTCCTTGTACTTCGTCATCCCGGTGGGCGGCTTCAACGACCAAAACCCCATGGCGGCGTGGATCAGGCTCGCCGGCGTTGTGCTCGTCTTCTTCGGCGTCCTTGCGTATCAAATGCGGACAATACTCGCGGCGCGCGTTCCCCAGATCCGGGCTGCCGAAACGGTCGTGGAGGCAATTCTCATGTTCCTGTGCCTCTTCGCATTGCTGTACGTTTCCTTGTCTGTCACGGACAATTCATCGTTCAACGAGGCGTTGAGCCGGACGGACGCGCTGTACTTCACCACTTCAACGTTTGCCACCGTAGGTTTCGGGGACATCACGCCCGTCAGCGAACTGGCCCGGGCGTTGGTCTCTGTGCAGATGATTGCCGATTTGGGTGCGCTGCTGGTGATCGTCAAGGTGGCCTTTTTCACGGCAGCACGACGCCTTGGCGGCCAATAGCCGCCCGATTCCTTCTCCAGGCCTGTCTACTCTTTCAGGGGGCTTGCTTCACCGGCGGCGGGTTCCACTTGCCTGTGAGGGCCTCGGGCCGGGGCGCGTAGAGCCGCATGGTCAGGTTGAACGGCCCCGCCGGGGCGGGGAGCCAGTTGGCCTCCCGGTCCGGGCCGGGGTTCCCGTGTTGGAAGTACAGGTCAAGTGAGCCGTCCGGGTTGGTTTTGAAGGGCATCCAGCTGCTGAGGGCGAAGCGGTTAAGTCCGTTGGCGACCTGGAAGCCGTCATTGTCGTAGAGCGTGATGGACCAGAAGGCGCGGACCGGCGGGGTGAGGCCCTTCTCGAAGTGGAGTTGTTGGTCCCGTTCAGGGGTCTGCCTGCCTCATCGACGAGGTTGAGGGGGTAGATGGCGTCTTCTGGAGGGTTCGCGCCCAAGCCAACTTGGGCAATGATGGCACGTTTGAGGTAGTGGTTGCCGTAGACCCCCATCGTGTCAGTGTTCATCGTCCATCCATTCTCGATCCGGGCGAGAGTCGGCATCTTCCACCGCATAATGTCCTGTGCTGCCTTGGGCGCCTCGGAGACTGCCGTCTTCACTACGGGGTTGAGTGTTCTGGCATCGAAGCTCTTGCCCGGTTCGAAGCCGATCTTCCTCAGCTGGGCGATGATCGGTTGGTCGGTGATGTGGGGCGAGTGCAGCTTGAGCAGTTCGGCCGCATAGCTGAAGTACTCCTGCCCCGTCATGCTTTCGACCTGGGTCTTCGGCGGGGTCTTCATGTCCACGTTCGGGTCGATGATCGCCGCAGCAGGCGCGGGCATCTTGCCCCAATGTGAGAGTGGGGTGACCTTGAAGCCGACCTGGATCTTGTTTACGGCCCCGTAGTCCTGCGGACCGTCGGTCTTGATGCGGTTGATGATCCAGACATAGGGGGTTGGCGCAGGGATGTGTTCCATGCCCTCCGGAGCGGTCCCCCGCCAACCGGGTGTTGTGAGCAGGAAGTTTTGGGCCTGGGTTCCTGTCGTGCGCCAGCCGGGGGATGCGAACACGTCGGTCCACATGTCCAGCATGGGCATCAGATAGTACCGTCCGCCGGTGTCCGGGGCTGAGACGACCATCGGTTCGCGTGTCAGGTCCAGCCATGCGGTGGAATAGAGCGTGTCGAAGTTCGTCCGGACGACCCCCTTGAAATCGGCCTCCGGGTACTTCACCCTGTGAGCGAACATGTTCATCGGGCCTCTGCCTATTTCCCTGTCGGGTTCGATGTTCGTGGACTGCCGGCGGGTGATGTCCATCGTCAGCAGGGGGTAGAAGTAGAAATAGGCGTCTACGGCGATGGCGGCGGCTTCCTCGGCGCCGAGTGCAGAGTGAAGTCGACGCGGTTCGGTCTCTTGATTCACGCTGTTCATGTTGTGGTTCCTTTGATTCGGTTGCCTGGCATTTGGCTGGGCTGTGAATTTTCCGCGGATTGGTTCGGCTTGCCCACGGCCTCACGGGGGAGTCGTCCGGTGATGAAGAGTGCGCCGATTGCAAGCAGGGCGGTCAGTGCCAGCGCCGCCCGAAGGGCCTCCAGGCGGGAACTTGCGTTGACGGACATGATCGCGTCGGCGGTACCCCTGTCGACCTTGGCGTCATCGAGACCATTTTGGAGCTGTGTGTCAGAGATGAAGGGCACTCCGTCGGCAAGCTGTACCGATGTTTGCTCTTTCACCGGCTGTGGGACGGCAGGGTTGTCCCGGATGCCGGTAATGAACGAAGAGCCGAGCGTTGCGATCAGTACCGATCCGATCAGGGCCGTACCCAGCGACGCTCCGAGGTTGGTGGCGGTGTTCTGCAGTCCGCCGACCTCCGCGCTTTGCGAGTCCGGCACCGCTGAAACCGTGACCGCGCCCAGTTGGGACGCCATCGCCCCCAGCCCCAAGCCCATTAGCAGCATCGGGACGGCGACAATGCCTGCATTCGCGCCCGGGTCCAATCCAGCAGTGAGAATGAGGATGCCAACGATCATCAGCATGAGCCCCATCCGGACCACACGTTGAGGGCTGGCCTGCGGCCGGAGCTTTGGGATGCCGGCTGCTGCCAGGACCAGGGCCACGGACAGCGGGAAGATTCTGATCCCCGTTTCCAGGGCGCTCAACTCCAACACCACCGACAGGAACAGGGGTACGGCGAAGAACACGCCGGCCTGTACGAGGAATTGGGCAAAGAACACGGTGAGCCCGCCGATCAGCCGCTGGTTTTGGAACAGTTCCGGACTAATGAGGGAGTCGCCTCCCACTGCAGCCAGGTGGGATGCCCGGCGCACGAACACATACAGGACCAGCAGGCCGCCGATGAGGAGCCAGACCACCGGGGATAGTCCCAGAACGGTCGGGCCGCTGGTCTTGGGCTGCACCCAGCCCCAATCCCCCGAGCGCAGCACACCGTACACAACCATTCCAAGCCCCACTATGGACAGCGCAGACCCGGCCAGATCGAGCCGGGCCCTGGCCGGGGGAACATCTTCCACCCTGCGCAGGACCAAGAGGATCACCAGGACGAGGACCACCTCGCCAGCGAAGACGTAGCGCCAGGATGCGAAGGTGGTAACGCTGCCGCCGATGAGCGGGCCCGCGGCAACCGCCGTTGCCCCGGCTGCCGCCAACAGGCCGTAAGCCGCAGAGCGTCGGTCCGGCGGGAAGTTGGAGGCGACCAGGGAGACGATCGCCGGCATGATCAGCGCCGCGCCGATTCCCTCGAAAAGGGACCAGCCCAGGAGCAGGACCCCCAGGCTGGGGGCCAGTGCCGTGGTCAGCGAACCGGCCCCGTAGATGGCCAGGCCGATACCGAAGGCCCTCCGTCGGCCAATGATGGTGCCAATCTTGCCGCCGCTGAGCATGAGCGACGCCATGACGAGCGTATAAAGTGTGATGGCCGTCTGGATGCCAGTGATCGTCGTGTGCACGTCCGATGCGACCGCGGCCATCGAAACGTTCATCACCGAGCTGTCCAGGGTCATCAGGAACTGGCCGGATGCAAGTACGGACAGGACCAGGCCGGAGCCTGCCTTGGCCGTTGTGATCTGGCCGGCACTCATCGGCTAGCACCGGATCTCTGTGAGAAGGTCAGCCAGCGCAGCCTGAACGTCTTTGGCCTCCTGGCTTAGGGAGTCAAGGGCTTGGTTCAGGGTTGCGTCGTCGGGAATATCGTTAACAGCTGCAGCAAAACGGTCCGCAGCAGACTTAACGGCTTCCAGACGGGCCTTGGCCACATTGCCGATGGCGGCGGCCAGGTCGTTATAGCTGTTCAACACCTGGTCCCGCGCTGCGCGGACCTGGTCCACCGTCGCCCCGTTCCGCAGGCTGTCCTTGAGGCTTGTCAGCGCGCGGCCGAGGGAGGACGCAGCAGTGCAGACGGCCGCGTCAACCGCAGTAGCCGTGCTCGAGGTGGTGGGACCGGACGTTGTCCCGCTGGGCTTGCTGGAACTGGTCTGCGTAGTGGTCGCGCTCGTCTTGGGGCTGGACGTGGCTGTCCCCGTAGCGGTGGACGTGACGGTCGCCGAAGCGCTGGACGTGGTTGCCGCCGTACCGCTGGATGCGCTCGTGGGCGGATTCGAGGTGCTGCTGCAGCCTGCCAGCAGCATCAGCGCTGCGCCAAGTGCCAGCAACTGTGCGCTGAGTCGATTGGTCTGCGACATGGAAGGCCCCTTTCAGTGGGTAATGGCCTGGACGGTTAGCAGGGAAGGAATGAGGACGCGCCGATCCGCGGTACGCCTCGTTTGGGCGGGTGGTTCGGTGGAAGGGTGCCCGCCTCGGGGGTCGTCCCTTGGCAGGTTCTTCTGCAGCATGGGCCAATTCGGATCCCCCTTGTGCCCGGAAGCAATGGCACGGATGGACAAGAACTCGATCAGGAGGACCGAGAGTCCGGCGAGGACTGCGGTCCAAATGGCGGCGGCTGGGCCGGGGTCCTGCCACAGGACGAGGACGAGGGCGGCCGCCCCTGTGATGGCGGCTTCCAGGGGCCGGCGGACCTGGGCCAATTCGTGCTGCCACCGCCTGGGCTGCCCAGGAACCGGCTTTCCAGCCCAATCGCCCGAATCCCCTCCCACTTCCCGCCGAACGGATTCGCCCGGCTGGAAGTGGCCGGCCAGGAAGGCGGCAGCGGCGACCATCAGACCCGCGACGGCAACAAACCGCATGTCGGTGCGCAACGGTGCCAGGAACACATCGGCAGTACTCTGAGCTGCCGCCAGGGAAACCGTGGACGTTGGGATGGATCCAAGGACCATGTCCAGTCCGACGGCAAGTGTGAGGGCGAGCCCTGCCATGGCTACCGCGGCTGCCAGCCCGACGCGGTTAATCGCGCGGAGCCGCCCACCCCGCGGTGCCACCGTGACGGCCCCGATGGCGCTGATCACCGTCAACCACCCCAGAATCGGGGCAACCCGATCCACAGCCCGGACGGCCTCCGTGGCTCCGGCCAGTGCGGGGGACTGGAACAGGGTAATCTGACCGTCAATTTCGGGGATCCTGGCCGCTACCGTTATCCCTTCCTCTGTGAGAAGGGTCTTGACCCGCACGATAATTTCCTTGGTGGAGATCGTGACAGCGCCGCTTTTGTCTATGCTTACGGCACCACTGGTGTTTCCGTTGGCCGAGCTGACGATCGCCTCGTGAGCCACCCTGTTGGCCTGCACCCACAGGTCCTGGAACTGCGGGCTGGCGACAAAATTGGACACGGTGGTGTGGACCAGGGACTTCATCTCCTCGGCGATGGCGGGCGCAAAGCCTGCGATCACCGAAGCGACGCGGGGTGCTGACCGGCCCAGCTCCGTCAAGGCGTCACGGGTGATGCCCCCGATGTCCATGGCCTCGGTTATCTGGACGGTCACCCTGTCGGAGATCGCCGCTTGGACGGCAGGGTCAGAAGCGAGTGGTCCAACGATGGCGGAATAGCGGTTCGTGTCGAGAACGTCATTGTGCAGGTAGAGGCCCGGCACCGCGGCGAAGGACAAGGCCGCCGTCAAGATTCCCAGGACAAATGCGGCGATGCTGCGCGTTCGTCCCGTCCCACGGTTTCCGGCCTCGAGTCCTGCCTGCCGCTCATCCTCGTGACCAGACGGGTGTTGCGTGGCTTCGGTGCGGGACCGCCGCATCCCATTCTTCGTCGGAACCTGGGCGCTCGTTGCCGCGCCATCGTCGCCGGCGTCCCGATGTATTGCCATGGTGGGAGGCCCCTAGCAGGCTTCACACCCTGGGGGCGGTATGCGGAAGCCCGGAACTCTGGGACAGGCCGACACCACTGCCGTGGACTGGACAGGGAATTGACTGCTGGATGGTTTCACTGGAACCACCTCCAGGGTCTGGCTGCGAGTCGGGTTCTGGCGGTTACGCCAATCCCTGACTCATTGTCCAGCAGGGGCAAACCTGCCAGCACTAGGGCGTAAGTCCTAATTATTGGGTCAGAGGCAGCAGTTGGGTGGCACGCCAGGCCCTGTCACCCCAACTGGTGCACTGTGAAGGCAGTCACGAAACCGACGGAGGCGGTCAGCCCGGTCAGGTTGTGGTGCTCCTCGAACGCCTCCGGGATCATTGTGTCGGCCAGCATGGCCAGGATGCCGCCGGCCGCTACAGCCGTTATGAACGCCACCAGTTCCTCGGTGGCATCCTCCAGGGCCACGTATCCCAGCAGTGCGGCCAGCCCACTCAGGATTGCGATGCCGCCCCAGAGCCCAAAGACGTAAGCCTTGCTCCGGCCGGCCTTCTTCATGCCCGCGGTACCCGATAGCCCTTCAGGAAAATTGGAGATGAAGACCGCCACCAGCATGGCAGGGCTCATCCCTCCCCCAGCCAGCAGGCCGACGCCCAGGACCACCGATTCCGGCAGCCCGTCCAGCAACGCTCCGACAGCAATGGCTGTGCCGCTGCCGGGCGCGTCCTGCTCTGAGGGTTGCTGGCCGCCGGACCTCTTGCGGTGCTTGGCGCCAACCCGGGCCAGGAGCATGTTCGCGCCGACGTACACTACCGCACCAGCCAGGAAGCCGCCCGCTGTCGGCCACAGACCGCCGCCTTGGACGGCCTCGTCCACCAGGTCAAAGGCAAGGGCGGAGATCAGCACCCCCGCGCCGAAGGCCATGACCGTGGAGACAACTTTCGGTGGTATCGCCCACCGCCAGGACACAGCGGCTCCCAGGACCAGCGCAGCTCCGGCGCCGGTGCCCCATACGATCGAAGTCAACCAAGTAGGCATATGCCCTCCGTCCCCAGTCCAACGGGGATAAAACAATGGGGCTGGCAGCGCGCCATGTCACAGCCACTGCAAAAAGGCGGCTGCCATCCTCCCCCGGCGCGCAAAATTGATGGGATCTTGAGGCAAAGCTTGCCATCCCTAGACATTGCGGGTCCACGCTGGAGGCATAGGCAAAGCCAGCTTTTTGGGGAGCAGGAAGTCATGGGAAGCAAAACAACGTTGGACAACAAAGTCACAACCGTGGGCGGCGTACTAACAGACCGGCAGCCGCTGGACTTCCACACCCTGGGGGTGGCCGGGTGCATCGACCGGCTCACGGCACCCCTGCGGCAGCAGGGGACGGTGGTCCAATGGGACACTCCCCACTGGGGCCTCGAGATCCCTGCGGACTCCGCATCCCTGCTGTACCAGTCCGCCCGCGAGTTACTGAGCAACGCTTTCAAATACTCCTCGGCGCACACGCTCGCCATCCAGCTTGCCGCGGTTGACCACGGCATCCGCCTGGCAGTGTCCGACGACGGCACAGGCTTTGACAGCAACCTCGCCACCACCGGGCGGCACCACGGCTACGGGCTCCGGCTCATGTCGGTGGCCGTCCAGGAAGCGGGCGGAACGGTGGAAATTACCTCCAGCCCCGGCCGGGGCACCAGCGTCACGGTCACGCTGCCGCTGGACTAACCGGACTCGCGGACCGTCAAGGACTCGCAGAAACGGGTGGCCGCCGTCGCTGGGACGGCGGGCATCCGTACGTCCCAGGAATGCCCCGGCCCATGAACTACCGGAACTACCGGAACTACCGGGAGAGCTTGGCGGAGTCAGGCTCCAGGTCGCCGATGTGGCCGGGCGCGTTGGCTGCCAGGACCCGCGCAACGAAAGCGGCGTACTCGTCCATGTAGTGCCCCAGGAACTTGGCTGTGGACTCGTCCTTGACCTCCCCGTCGTCGCCAAAAACTTCTGCCTTGTACGTGATGTACGCTTCCGGTGCGTTCAGCTGGGGCGCATCAAGGAAGCTCAGGACGCTGCGCATGGACGACTGCATCACGGCGGTGCCGATGCTGCCGGGAGAGGCGCCGATGATGCCCGTGGGCTTGCGGGCAAATGAGTTGGTCCCCCAAGGACGCGAGCCCCAGTCAATGGCGTTCTTGAGCGCGCCGGGGATGGACCGGTTGTATTCGGGAGACACGAACAGGATGCCGTCGGCAGCCTCGATGGCTTCCTTGAGGGCGCGGCCTTCGGGCGGGAAATCGGCATCGTAGTCGTAGCTGTACAGCGGGAGGTCCTTGATGGGGATCTCGGTGAATTCGAGTTCTTCGGGGGCCAGTTTGATCAAGGCCTTTGCCAGGGTCCGGTTGATGGAGCCGCTCGCCAGGCTGCCCACGAAATATCCGATCTTGTATGTCGCCATGAGTGATCCTTTCCAACAGCCGGTCCACGCCGGCTGGCTGAGTTTGGCTGGAAATGGTGCCGTTCTCCCCGGGGAAGACCAAGGGGACGGCGGTGGTGCCAACTGCTCCCCCAGTCCAGCACGCAAGGCAAGGCCCGGCCAGAGTGCGTGGATGGTCCTTGACAGGTCCGGAAGCGAAGCGCTGAATGAGGGATGGCCCAATCCACGATCCCCAGCTCTACCCATGACAGGAGCAGCCATGACTGAGAACCGAGCCAAGGATGACGACGACCGGGTCCACAACCAGGCCCCCTCCGAAGGCGACCCAAACGCCGACCCCAGCGACCTGCGCGTCCACCCCCAGGATCCCGCCGAAGGCGCAGACGACGAAGGGGACGCGGCCAAGAAGTAGTACCTCTCCGGTCTACCAGCCCCAGGGCTGCCCGCTTCAACTCCGCGGGACTGTCCCGCCTGGCAAAAACCCCTTGCCTGCCTGGCACTTGTCTACTACGTTGTAATCCACCCCCAGAAAGCGCTTTCCCACTTGGTTGGGACGTAGACGCGCGGCAATCAGCAGCGGAATTGGATGACATGACGGACAGCACCCTCATCAGGTGGATCGACGGGCAGGGCCCAACAGAAATCAGCGGCGGAACCACATGGGGCATGCCGTTCGTACGTGGCCTCGTGCCGGGCACGGAGGCGCTGACAGTATCCGACGCCACCGGCACGCCCATTCCCAGCCAGGCGTGGCCGCTGGCCACCTGGCCGGACGGATCCTTGAAGTGGGCAGGCATCGCATTGGCGGCAACAGACGCGCCGTCGAAGACTTACCACGTGACGGCCGACGGCGGCACAACCACCGCGGCCGGCCAGCCGCCGTCGGACGCCGCTTCAGTCACGGTCACCGAAGGTGCCGGCACTTTGACCGTGCACACAGGCCTCCTGACGATGGTGCTCAACCGCAGCGGCTCCACTCTCTTCAGCAGCCTGGTCCGGGACGGCCGGGAAGTTGCCGGGGACGCCAAGCTCGTCAGCCTCCTGCAGGACGGCGTTCCGGAAGGTGCGGGTACGTTGGGCCGCCATGCCTTCACCGGTGAGGTCACCGCCGTCGTCCTCGAACAAAGCGGCCCCGTCCGCGCCGTGGTCCGGCTGGAAGGCACCCATCGCCCGGACGAACCGGAAAGCGGCCGACGGGAGTGGCTGCCGTTCGTGGTGCGGTTCTACTTCTATGCCGGCGCCCGCAGCGTTCGGATGGTGCACTCCTTTGTTTGGGACGGGGACGCGGATCGGGACTTCCTGGCCGGACTCGGCGTGCGCTTTACGGTGCCGCTGGAGGACGACCCGCACAACCGCCATATCCGCATTGCGGGCGCCGACGGCGGGTTCCTCACCGAAGCGGTCCGCGGCCTCACCGGACTCCGCCGTGACCCCGGCACGGAGGTGCGGGAGGCGCAGGTCGCCGGCCGCCCCACTCCCCCGTTGGACACCTGGAACCCGGAAGTCTCGGCCCGCCTGCACCTGATCCCCACCTGGGGCGACTACACCCTCAGCCAACTCAGTGCGGACGGCTTCGAACTGCGCAAGCGCACTGCCGCCGGCCACGGCTGGGTGGGCATCTCCGGCGGAACCCGCTCGGCGGGATTCTGCTCCCTGAGCGACTCCCAGGGTGGCCTGGGCGTGGGGATCAAGGACTTCTGGCAGTCCCATCCAGGGCAGCTGGACATCCGCGGCGCCGCCACCGGCGAAGCAACGCTTACGGCCTGGCTCTACTCGCCCGAAGCGCAGCCGATGGACCTGCGGTTCTACCACGACGGCCTGGGCCAGGACACGTTCGCCGAACAGCTGGAGGGCCTCGAGATTACGTATGAGGACTACGAACCGGGCTTCGGCAACCCCAGGGGCATTGCCCGCACGCATGAGTTAACCCTGTTCGCCTATGAAGCCACCCCGTCCACCGAAGGCCTGGCTGCAGATGCTGCCTCCGCTTCCACCCCCGCTCTCCTGCAGGCCACCCCGGAATACCTGCACTCGGTGGGGGTGTTCGGCGACTGGATGCCAGTGGACCGGAGCACCCCGGCCCGGGCCCGCCTGGAGGACCGCCTGGACTTCCTGTTCAACTTCTACGCCGGTCAGGTAGAGCAGCGGCGGTGGTACGGCTTCTGGAACTACGGCGACGTGATGCACACCTACGACTTCGACCGTCACGTATGGCGCTACGACATCGGCGGCTACGCCTGGGACAATTCCGAACTCTCCCCCGATCTCTGGCTCTGGTACTCCTACCTGCGCTCGGGCCGGGCGGACATCTTCCGCTTCGCCGAGGCCATGACCCGGCATACGGGCGAGGTGGACGTCTACCATCTCGGCCCCTGGAAGGGCCTGGGGTCGCGGCACAACGTCCAGCACTGGGGCTGCAGCGCCAAGCAGCTGCGGATCAGCACCCCCGCCTACCGCCGTTTCTACTACTACCTGACTGCCGACGAGCGCACCGGGGACCTGCTGACGGAACTGGTGGACAGCGACCAGAACTTCCTGGGCCTGGACCCGGTCCGCAAGGTCCGCCCGGACGCCGCCACCTACCGGCCCGACCGCGGGGCATTGGGCGTGGGGCTCGGCACGGACTGGGGCTCACTTGCGGCCACCTGGCTGACGGACTGGGAACGCACCGGCAATCCGCGCTCCCGCGACCGGTTGCTGGGCACCATGGCGGACATCGGCGCGCTCAAGTACGGCTTCCTCACAGGCGAAGCACTGTACGACCTGGACAAGGGCCGGTTCGATACCGGCCGCGAGCAGATGTCAGTGTCGCACCTCAGTGCCGTGTTCGGGCTGGTGGAGATCTGCAGCGAACTGGTGGACCTGGTGGACGATCCGGAGTTCGAGCGGGCCTGGCTGCAGTACTGCCGCCTGTTCCTGGCCACCAAGGAGGAGCAGGTGGAAGCCGTGGGCCAGCCGCTTGAGGGCATCTACCTCACGCAGGCGCACAGCCGGCTCACGGCTTATGCCGCCGCGCGGTTGCAGGACCGTGACCTTGCGGCCAGGGCCTGGGAGAGCTTCGCCGAGGGCGGGGAGCACCTGAACCACGAATCCGCGTTCACGCTGCGGAAGATCGAGCCGCCGCACGTGCTGTTGCCTGCGGATGAGGCGGCCACCGTTTCCACCAATGACACCGCGCAGTTCGGGCTTGCGGTCATCCAGAACCTGGCCCTGGTGGGCGACCACCTGGACTGACGCAACGTTCCCAGCCAGAAACCAACGACGGCGGCACCCGGCTTTGATTCCAAGGAAGGCCAGGTGCCGCCGTCGTCCGTTTTACCCGCCTCGCGCGGAGGAAGATAACGGCCGCATAACGCCCTTTTGGGGCGCCCACAGAAGTTACGCACTCGACGCCTGCCACCTGTTTACACCCGCTTTAAGCCCGCCATAGGGTGCTGCACCTAAACAAGGTTGAAAGCGACCTTGGGAAGGGAAAGAGCACCATGAAGAGCAAGATTGCGGTCATGGCCTTGGCCGCCCTGAGCTTGATCCTGGCCTTGCTGGCCGGGGGTCCAGCCGCATCAGCCCAAGCCGCCGACAAGCCACTGATTGGCCTGACCTTTGACGACGGTCCTTCGCCCCAACGCACCGCCTTTGTCCTCGATGTCCTCAAACAAAAGGGCGTCAAGGCAACATTTTTCCTCCAGGGCTCCCACGTCCAGCAGTATCCCGACCTCGTCCGGCGGATCAAAGCCGAGGGACATGTGATCGGCAACCACTCGTGGAACCACCCAAACTTCCCCGACCTGAACCAACCCAGCCAAAAGCAGGAGGTTGACCGCACCAACGCCGCCATCAAGTCCATCACCGGTACGACACCCAAACTCATGCGCTTCCCGTTCGGCAACAGCACCCCATATTCCCTGAACTACATCAGGAGCATTGGCATGAGCGGCGGAATCCAATGGCACTGGGAGGTCGGCGAACCGGGCGATTACGAGTGCCCCGGCGCAGCCGGAGTCCAGAAGTACGTGATGGATGAGGTTGCCCCCGGTGCGATCATCCTGCTCCACGACGGCAACGACGTCCTGTCCTGCCCCGCCTCGCAATGGGACTACCTGGCCAGAACCATTGACGCAATCCGGGCCAAGGGCTACGACTTCGGCGTGGTGGCCCCTTCCTCCACACCCAGCAACCTCAACGAGGGCTCGTATGGCGTCGTGGTGGCGCCCTAGGTAGGGCAAGCCCCGCCGGGGTTTCACCTTTTGCAGCACCCGCTCTGGAAACCGAAGCAACCAAAAGGTATGTTGGTAAGCATGCTGATGATTTTTACCAAATCATCGGTTCCCGGTAACAAAGCGAAGGAGACGTTATGAGCACGAAGGTGGAAAAACGCATTCTGGTGAACGTACCGGTGAGCACGGCTTATAACCAGTGGACCCAGTTCGAGGAGTTCCCCCACTTCATGGGCGGCGTCAAGAGCGTTACGCAGCTCAGCGACGAGAGGCTGGAGTGGGTGGCCGAGATCGGCGGCGTCCGCCGGCAGTGGGAAGCCAGGATCCTTGAGCAGGTCCCGGACCGCAGGGTTGCCTGGGCCGCCACCGAAGGCGCCACGAACGCCGGCGCAGTGGACTTCGAGGACGTGGGAGGCGGCCAGACCTCCATCCAGCTGACCCTCGAATACGAGCCCGAAGGCGTGATCGAGAAGGTGGGCGACAAGCTCAACGTCGTCGACCGCCAGGCCGAATCGGACCTGCAGAAGTTCAAGGAATTCATCGAGGACGAGGGCTACGCGAGCGGTGCCTGGCGTGGATCCGTCAACGCCGGTTCCGCTGTGGGCACCCCCGGTGTTGAACACGCCGGCGCCTCCCGCGGTGATTCCGGCAAGGCGGGCGTCTCCGGCAAGGTTGCGGCCGGCGTAGGCCTGGCGGCGGCCGCGGGAGCAGCGGCAGCCATGGCGGCCAGCGGCAACAAGGACAAGACCGAGACTGCCGACGTGACCGTTACCGAGACCACCCCCGTGGTTCCGGCGGAACCGGTTGTTCCGGCTGAGCCGCTCACCACCGGCGCCACGGCCGGCGCAGCGGACGCGGGCACCGGAGTTCCCGCGGCGGGCACGACGGCGGCTGCCGGTTCCTCCGGTTCCGTCGCCGATCTGGATGACAGCCGGATCGGGCATACGTTCGACCAGACCAACGGCCTGGTGGATACTACCGGCGAGTCGGACGAGACACTCGAAGGCGAGAACCTGAGCGCCGGCGAACGGCGCGAGGGTGATCGCGGCACCGAAGGCGGCTTGCCGCCTGTCGGCGGCAACCTCGGCGGTCACTGACCCCGCCGGATCTCCGACCCGCCCGGTCGCTGATCCAGCCCAAAAGCAAGCGCCGCCCGCCTTCCCCCAAGGCGGGCGGCGCTCTTGCGTCCGGGAAGGTTTACTTCGTCTTGCCTGCGTGGAAGACAGCCGGTGCGGCCGGGGCCTGCATTCCCTCGCCGATGAAGAAGCTCGGGTGCGGCGGCTGGTTGTAGCCGACCGTTTCGCGCGCCACGCCGGTGCGGTACATGGGGTCATGCATCAGGGTGCGGAGCCGGACCTCGGTAAGCGAAGTTGTGGTGTAAATCCGCAGTTCGCTGCTGTCCTCCGATGGGTACACCAGCTCCTCGCGCCAATCCCCCAGCAGGTCCGCCTGCAGCGACGGGTTGCCCTTGGTGTGGTTGTTGGTGCGGGCGCCGGCGGCGGTCAGCAGCCGTTCGCTGGTTTCAGTTTCCCAGTTCCACTTGGAGATGGTGGGTACGCCCATGCCCGCGTTGGCGTCGAAGTCATGGTCAACGATCTCGCGCAGCAGGTCGCCGTCCCACCACGCCATGAAGTTGGCGGCGGGGATCTTGTCCGAAATCCGCTCCCCCTTGGCCGACATCAGGAATCCGACGGGTGAGTTCCAGGCGGCGTCGCCGCCCACTGCCCAGCTTTCAGAGCCGGGGAACCGGGGGTCAATATCTCCGGTGGCGCCGCGGCCCGTGTCCTTGACAGCGGGGATGCTCCAGAGGACTTCACCAGTGGCGGCGTCGCGGAAAGTGGCGCCCCGGTTGCCGCTGGCGCTCATGCTCTCGTGCACAGCAAAGGTTTCCAGGCCGGGCCGCGAGGGGTCCAGGTCGCCGGTATGGATGGCGTCGCCATGCCCGAGCTTGGTGTTGTACAGCGGCGACCCGTCGTCGTCGATGGTCATGGAGCCGAAGACGAACTCGTCCTTGCCGTCCTGGTCCACGTCCGCCACGGACAGGTTGTGGTTGCCCTGGCCCTTGTACTCGGCACCCGCCACGTCGGAGTCGAACTTCCAGCGCTTGACCAGCTTGCCGTTCACCAGGTCATAGGTAACCAGCACGGTGCGGGTGTAGTAGCCGCGGCTGAACATCATGGACGGGTGTTCGCCGTCCAGGTATGCCACTCCAGCGAGGAAACGGTCCACGCGGTTGCCGTAGTTGTCCCCCCAGGCCGCAACGCTGCCGCGCGGCGGGTCGTACGGAACGGTGTCCATGATGGTGCCGGCGGCGCCGTTGAATACCGTGAGGAACTCGGGCCCGGACAGGACGTAGCCGGCGCTGTTGCGGTAATCGGCCGCGGGGTCGCCGATGACCGTACCGTCGTTGTCAGTGGTGCCGTCCGCAGTCTTGAAGGCGACTTCGGCCTTGCCGTCCCCGTCAAAGTCGTAGGCGAGCATCTGGGTGTAGTGCGCGCCGGCGCGGATGTTGCGGCCCAGGTCGATCCGCCACAGCCTGGTGCCGTCCATCTTGTACGCGTCCACGTAGACGTTGCCCGTGTAGCCGGACTTGGAGTTGTCCTGCGCGTTGGAAGGGTTCCAGAGCTGGATGATTTCGTAGGCACCGTCGCCGTCCAGATCCGCCACGCTGGAGTCGTTAGCGCTGTAGGTGTACGGCTTTCCATCCTTGCTGACGCCATCGGCCGGCTTATCCAGCTTGATGGGCAGGTAGTTCTGGGCCAGCGGGGTGAATTCGGCGCTGAGTTTGTCCTGCCCGTTGCCGTTGCCCACGGTCTTGATGACGTACTTGGAGTCGGCCTTGCCGTCCGGGTCCAGGTACGTGGTGGTGTCCCGGATCGGCTCGTCGGTAATGATGGCACCGTCACGGATCACTTGGAAGCCAACGCTGTCCTTGTCCAGGCCCAGCATGCGCCAGCCCAGCGAAACACCCTCACCGGTCAGGACGGCAACCGGGGCACGGTCGAGGTTTTCCACCTGCCGGGTGAGGCCTGGACCTGCGGGGGCAGCGGGAGAGGCAGGGTTTCCTGCGCCTGGATCAGCGGCGGCAAGGGGGACACCGGTGAAGGCCAGAACAGCCGCGGTAAGGGTAGCCGCTGCTGCCGGCGCCGCCTTCCAAGCCCCGCCCGCCAGAGTTTTTGGGGAATGAATTGAGGGGTTTGCCAAAAGAACATCTCCTTTGATGCAGCGGCGGCTGAGTCCGCCACCGTCTTTTTGGAACGTTTCATTCGTAGAGCGTTATTGACCCATCGCGAGTGGTTTCGAGGGGTGCGGACTACGAGGAAGCGCTTTCTGCCCTCTAGGTCTATCAGCGTCCGACAAACGCGGTCAAGGGTTTGACCGAAAGTGATTGGGAGAATATGTTCTTTTACGGTTGCTTCTGCACATGCCCCTTCTCCGCGGCAGCCTGCAGCAGCGGCACAGTCCGGGTGGGCATTACTTCGACCAGGGACATGGCGGTACTGGTGCGTACGACGCCGTCAATCGCCAGCATCGCGTTGGTGATCCGATGCAGGTCGGCCGGGTCCCTCGCGGCCACCTTGGCGAGCAGGTCTGCATCCCCGGTGGTGGCATGCATCTCGATGATTTCCGGGATGGTCTGCAGCGCCGCGACGGCGATGTCACTTGAGGACTGGCTGATGGAAATGGAGATGAACGCGATGAGCGGCAGGCCCAACGCTGCTGTCCGGACCCGTTGGCTGAAGGGGGCCAAGCTGCCGTCGCTGGCCAGGCGGCGGAGCCTGGCGTGGACAGTATTGCGTGCCACGCCCAGTGTTCTGGAGAGGGACAGGACCGTCGCGTGCGGGTCACTGTCCAGTGTGAGGAGGATCTCTGCGTCCAGCGCGTCAATGAGGTGCATACTGAGCATTTTGCCACTCAAGCGCAGCTCAACTACTGGATCTGTCCTGCCCAATCCACCCCTGTTGCGCAAACGTCCCGAACTCCCGCACCATGCTGTCCATGACCAGCACCCTTTCCGAAGCCGCGGCACCCGAGGTCCGCGCCGCCGTCGCCCAACTCCCCGCCTACGTGGCCGGCAAGAGCGCGCAGTCCGACCTGACCGCCGCCCTTGCCTCGAATGAAAGCCACTTTCCTCCCCTGCCGTCCGTCGTCACTGCGATTTCCGCCGAGGCAGACCGTATCCACCGGTACCCCAGCATGGGTGCGGTGGAGGCACGTGAAGCCATTGCCGGGCACTTTGGCGTCAGCCCTGAGGAAATTGCGGCCGGCCCGGGAAGCTCAGGTGTGCTGCAGCAGATCATCTCGGCCGTCTGCGGGCACGGTGACGAGGTGGTCTACGCCTGGCGGTCCTTCGAGGCGTATCCCATCCTGGTGGCGGTGGCCGGAGCCGTTTCGGTGCCCGTACCGCTGCTGGCAAGCGAACACCACGACCTTCCGGCCATGGCGGCTGCCATCACCGATCGCACCCGCCTGGTGATCCTGTGCTCGCCGAACAATCCCACCGGCGTGTCCATCAGTCCGGAGGCACTGGAAGAGTTCCTGCAATCCGTGCCCCCGCGGGTGCTGGTGGTGCTGGACGAGGCGTACGTCGAGTTTCAGCGCGGCCCCGGCGTGGACTCACTGGACTTCTACCGCCGCTACCCAAACCTCTGCATCCTGCGGACCTTCTCCAAAGCGTATGGGCTGGCGGGGCTGCGGATCGGCTACGCCATTGCCCGTCCCGATATCGCCGAAGGCCTCCGCCGCACGGCCGTTCCGTTCGGCGTGAACCGGATGGCGCAGGCCGCCGCGGTTGCCTCACTCGCCGCCGCGGACCAGATCCTGGAGCGGACCGAGGCCGTGGCGCAGGAACGAACCCGGGTCATCCAGGCCCTCCGCGGCTACGGCTGGGACGTGCCGGACAGCCAGGCCAACTTCTACTGGATCCGCGCCTCCGACGAACTGCGGGAACGGCTCCTGGATGCACTGTCCGGGGCCGACATCCTTGCCCGCGGTTATACCGTCGACGGCGTGCGGATCACTCTGGCCGACGCGGCCACCAATGACCGCGTGCTGGCGGTCCTGGCCGACCGCGAGAGGTTCGTGTCCCGGTGAGCACCTCCACCAGACTTCCCGCTGACGCAACCGTCGCTGCCCCGGTCCGGCAGGTGGAAGAGCCGACGACGGCAGGTTCCGCGCCGCCGTCGGCCGCCCGCCACTCCGTGGTTGAGGATGTCCTGGGCATCCTGACGGGCACGTTCGCCGCATCGCTGGGGCTGTTCCTGCTCAAGTCCAGCGGTGCCGTCACCGGCGGCACCGCCGGGCTGGCGCTGCTGCTGAGCTACTCGGTGGCGCTGCCGTTCGGCGTCATCTTCTTCTCGGTCAACCTGCCGTTCTTCGTGCTGGCGGTGTGGAAGAAAGGCTGGAACTTCGCCCTCCGCACCGGCGCGGCAATTGCCTTGGTGTCCCTGATGGCCAGCCTGCACCCGGCGGCCCTGGGGTCGCTGCACATCGACCCCCTGTATGGCGTGCTGGGCGGAAACCTGCTGGCCGGAGTAGGTCTGCTGATCCTGTTCCGGCACCAGTCAAGCCTGGGCGGCTTCAACATCCTGGCCCTGCTGCTGCAGGAGAAGCTGAAATGGCGGGCCGGGTATGTGCAGATGGTGCTGGACGTGGCCATCGTGGTTGCGTCGCTCGTGCTCGTTCCACCGCTGATGGTGCTGCTGTCCGCTGCAGGCGCCACCCTCCTGAACCTCATTCTCGCGCTGAACCACCGGCCGGGGCGCTACCTGGGAAAGTAGGCACAAATCAGCCCTTTTATTCCCCTGGACTAGCTGAAATATCTTGGCCGGGGGCGGTGTTGCCGCCCATATGACAACAATCGGAATCATCGGTGCAGGACATATTGGAAGCCAGGTTGCACGGAAGGCCGTAGAACTGGGCTACGACGTGGTCATCAGCAACTCACGGGGGCCGGAAACCCTCCAGGACCTGGTGGCTGAGCTTGGCCCGAAGGCCCGGGCAGCCACCTCAGCTGAAGCGGCAGCGGCCGGCGACTTCGCCGTGGTCACGGTGCCGCTGAAGAACTACAAGGACGTCCCGGTGGAACCGCTGGCCGGCAAGATTGTGATCGACACGAACAACTACTACTGGGAGCGGGACGGCCGCATTCCCGCCCTGGACAACGGCGAGGCCACCACCTCCGGGATGCTGCAGGAACACCTCCCCCAGTCCAAGGTGGCCAAGGGCTTCAACCACATCATGGCCAAGGACATCACCACCGACGGGACTCCGGCCGGCACGGAGAACCGCCGCGCCCTTGCCACCGCCAGCGATTACCCGGAAGCCGCTGAACTGGTGACCCGCCTCTACGACGAATTCGGTTTCGACACCGTCAACGTCGGCCCGCTTTCCGAGAGCTGGCGCGTGGAGCGCGACCGCCCGGCCTATGTGGCACGGCAGAACGCCACGCAACTGAAGGACAACCTGGCCAAGGCCCCTCGAACCATCTGATTTGTCGCATACAAAAACTGGCTGACAGTTCCCACTGCCAGCCAGTTTTTCTTTCACCTGCTACCTCCGGGCCGGAACCAGCACCACCTCGAACGGGCTGGGCGGCTTATTGAACTGCGCGTTGACAGCGGCAAGCGTGCTTCCGAACAGCGCCACGGTGGTGGGGACATTGAACGCATCGCTCTTGATGGTGTCCTCAACAACGCCGGATGACAGGTCACCGGAAAGGTCCACGCGCACTATCTGGTTGAGCTGGTTCTGGACCGCCCAGAGGGTATGGCCTCGTACCAGGATGCCGTCCACGAACGGAACGTTGACCCCTTTGATGGCCGCACTCGCGCCCGTCTTTGGGTTGACTGTGTAAAGGGCGCCGTCAACAGTGTGCGCCACGATCAGCACTCGGCCCTCCCGGGCTGCGGCAATGCCGTTAAGGTTGAACCCCTGCTTGAGGTCCGCGGCCGGGCCGCTCAGCTTGAGGGTCTTAACCTTGCCCAGTTTGCCGTCCTCTCCGACGGGCAGGAAGTAGAGTTCCGCTGCGGCCGAGTTGGTAAACCAGGCGCCTTCATCGGTCAGCGTGACGTCGTTGATGAATCCCTTGGCCAGGTCGATATCGGCAACGGACCTCCCGGTGTCGGTGTTGTAGACGAAGGCCTTCCCGGTATCGGCGCCCGCCACGAACAGCAGGTTGTGGCAGGGATCAGCCTTCATCCCGGCTGCGGCGCGCCCCGCGGGTGCGTCGATGAAGCGGGTGGCGGTGCTGTCGCGGATATCGCCGCGGAAAATGTCACCGGTAGTGAGTTCCCCCGCGTAAAAAGTCTTGCCCTCCCCTGCCGCGATACCCTCGGCGGAGGTGGCGCCGTCGAGCACTATCTCCCCTGAAGGCGGCGCCGCCAAGCCCGGAAGGGCCGTGGGAAGGAGCAATGAAACAGTTGCAATGAGGCCGGCTGCGGCGCGTCGGCGTACTGTTCGGCGCATGCTGGTTCCTTAGTCTCGGCTGATGCGCACGGGGCCCATCTGCGGCGAGCTCCGCACGATTGGTGCTGCTATTTTAAGCTCGGGTATTGGGCCCGCGAAGGCATCGGGGTACCCAATCTGCTTACAATCGAACCCTCTGACCACTACCGAGGGACCCATGAAGAAATTCGCCACAGCCCTGTTTGCCGCCGGCCTCGTTGCTTCTGCCACGGCCTGCACCGCCACCCACCAACTGACCACCGCTGAAACCTGCGAGCGGATCCAGGCCGTTGTGTCGAACCCCGCCAACAACGCAGGCAAGACGGGCATGAACAACCTCGCCAACCAGATCCGCCCCATCCACGCGGTGGCCTCTGACGACCTCAAGCCCGCCCTCGCCTCGATCCTGGCGTACACGGACGAACAGGCCAAGGAGAACCCGGACAAGGACAAGCTGGCCGATCTCCAGTCCGGCTACCAGGAAGCCGGCGCAACCTACAGCAAGTTCTGCGGCCAGGCGGGCGGCTAAGAGCTTGGACGAAAGGGCCGGCCACCTGTCCAGGTGGCCGGCCCTTTTTGTTGATGGCCCTAGAGCGTGGCGGGGTCCGTGTTGGCGCCGCACAGGATGACGGCGACGCGTTCATCCTCCGCCGGCACGTACGCTCCGGAGGCCAGCGCCGCGAAGGCGGCCGCCGCTCCATGTTCCACCACAATACGGTAGTCGTTCCACAGCGCTGAACGTGCGGCGACAATTTGTTCGTCCGTTACCAGGACGCTTACGACGCCGCAGCGGACCGCGACGGAGAATCCGATGTCGCCTACCCGCCGGGCTCCCAGAGAGTCCGCGGCAATGCCCGAAACAGCCACGTCCACCGGTTGGCCGGCCGCGAGGGCGGCGTGCAGGGTGGGCGCACTTTCCGGTTCCACCGCCACCACTTTGGCGGACCCTTCGACGGCGGCCGCCACTCCCGCCATCAGCCCGCCGCCGCCCGCGGCCACCAGGACTGTATCGATGTCCGGCAACTGTTCCAGCAGCTCGGAGCCGACGGTTCCGGCGCCGGCAGCTATTTCGGGCTGGTCATACGCGTGGCAGTAGACGGCGCCGGTTTCCTCTGCATGGGCCACGGCGGCCTGGTAGGCGGCGGCGTACTCGGCGCCGCCCTGGACCACGCTGGCTCCGATGGCCCTCAGCTTGGCCACCTTGACGGCCGGCGCGGCTTCGGGAACGAACACGGTGGCCGGCACCCCGAGTTGTTTCGCCGCATAGGCGTTGGCCAGTCCGGCGTTTCCGCCGGAGGCCACCACAATTCCCACATCCGCGCGCAGTTCCCCGCGCTCCTTGCTGGCCAGGATGCGGTTGATCGCACCGCGGGCCTTGAACGTGCCGGTGTGCTGCATGAACTCGCACTTGAACCAGACCTCGCCCTTGAACACTCCGGGGTCTGCCTGCAGCACGGGTGTCCTGCGGATCAGGCCCGCTGTCCGGCGTGCCGCCTGCTCTATATCGGCGTGGCTGATCATGCCTAGACTTCGTCGTCCCAGGTTCCCTGGTCCTTGAGGGCGTCCTCCGGCTCGGGTTCCCGCGCCGCTTCTTCGCCGCCAACATAGGATGCCGGAACGGTTCCGGCGGCATGGGTCTGCTGTTCCTCCCGGATGTTTTCCGCACCCGCCTGTTCCAGGTGCTGGCCCGACACGGGTGCCTTTGTGGCCTGGTCCTTGGCCTCGTCCGGGTCGCCTGGGCCGCGGAGGTCTGCGGTGTTCTGGGGATCGTCGCTGGAAACGGTCATGGTCCTGCCTTTCACCTGGGAACTGCCTGCTGTGGAACTGCCTGTTGTGGAACTGCTGTTCCGGACCGGGGAGGACCCCTGTCCGGACTCCAGCCTACGGGCTGAAGGTATTCCTTCGTCCGCCCCAGTCCTATTGAGCGCCCGCGTCCCCCGGCTGTGAGATGCATCCCGTGGGGGACTCTCCGGCCGCCTCCAGCGTTGAACGGAACAGCGGGAGGAGGCCGGATGATCATTGTGCTGACGGGCATCGACGGGTCGGGGAAGTCGACGGCGGCACGCGCCTTGGTTGCAGCCGTGCGCGCCGGTGGCGGCCGGGCCATGCTGGTGAGCAACCATGCTGGACGCCGCGTCATGTCTTTGGCCGCGGCCAAGCTGGGAGTGCGGCTGCCCGATCAGCTGGTTGACGCCGTCGAAACCGTACTCCGGGTGGGCAACGTGCTGCTCTCGCACCTGCGCGCCAGCCGGTTCGATGGATTGGTGGTCATGGACCGCCACCTTCACTGCCAACTGGCACTGCGCCGCGCGAAAGGGTTGCCCCGGGGACGGTTCCTTCCCTGGCTGTTGGCCCGGCTGCCGCAGCCAAACGCCATTCTTCACTTGGATCTTGACCATGCCGAAGCACACCGCCGGATCACTGCCCGCGGAACGGATTCCGAGACCCTTGATGACCTCGCAGCTTTCCGCAGCGGGTACCGCGAACTGCCGGAGTTCGCGGGCTTTGTGCAGATCGACGCGTCACGTACGGCGGACGAGGTTGCGGCCGACTTGGACGCGCGGCTGGTCTTCTTACGGCTGTTTGGCCGTTGGCCAGCCTAGAAAAAATGCGGATACAGAACGTGCGGGCCGGGACCAAGGGCCCGACCCGCACACGCTGGTACTGAGAAGGTGCTACTACCGCGAAGCAGTCGGGGAGGCCGACGACGAGGCGCCGCTGCCGGATGACATCGTCGACGAAGAGGTCGGCGAGGCCGTCGACGAGGCTGAGCTGCTCGGCGAGGACATGCTTCCCGAACCGGACGAGCTGGTGGAGGTGGAGGTGGCGCTGGATGTTGCGCCGCCGCTCTCGGCCTTCTTCAGCACGTCGTTGATGAGGCCCTCAAGTTCCTTCTGGTCCTTGTCACCCAGGTCAGAGCCGCTCTTGGTGGCAACCACCAACAGCCGGCCCTGGGCAGCGGACACCTGCATCAGCTTCTGCTGGTTGTCACCGCTGCGGGTGCTGACAGTGGCGAAGGTCTTCTCCGCGTCCGTATCCGCCTGCAGTTTCTCGCTGGAAACGTCGTACTTCTGTCCCAACGCGGAGACCGAGAACTTGGCGCACTGGTCCATCTTGTCTCTGATGTCAGTCAGTGTCTTGACAGCATCCGGGCCGTTGCTGCCGGACTGGGCGGACAGCGTTCGCGGCTGGTTGCCTTCGGAAAGCGCCACGGCTACGTCACCGTTTTCCACCTTGTCCAGCAGGCCCGCGGTGGCAATATCCTTGCACTCCTTGGGATCAATGGTCGCCGCGCTCATGAGCAGATTGGCGATATTGCCACCCTGGTTCACCTGTTCCTTGGAGTACAGCTTGAGCTCGTTGCCGTCCGCGTCCTTCATGCCGGAGATGAGGTCACGGAGCTGATCTTCCGAATAGACCTTGGCCTCGGCCGTCTTGCTGGCAGACGCCGACGCCGAAGCCGACGTGCTTGCCGTGCCCGAGGGGCTGGCGGTACCGCCGCCTCCTCCCGAGCAGCCGGCCAACGCCAGCATCGCAGCAGCAACCACTCCAAGTGCAGAAACTTTTCGCATTAGGTTCAACCTCCGAAATAGACAGCATGCTTAGTACTTCCACTGTAGATGTTCCCATTGGGAGGGCGAAATAACGGGGCGCGATTCTTGCCCGAGTGCACGTTCGGGCCCTGTGACATAATCCGTGGCGGGAGGCGGGTGCACCATGAGCAGCGAATTGACCCTCCGCGGGCGGATTGTCACCGCCACCTTGGACATACCGGACGGGGTTGTAGCGGTCGACGGCGGCCTGGTTGCCTTCGCGGGGCCAGCATCGGAATTTTCCGGGGTTCTTCCAGAAAACGGGCCTGGCGGCCGGGTTCTCGTGCCGGGCCTGGTGGACCTGCACTGCCACGGGGCCTATGGTTCGGACTTCTCAGAGGGCGACCTGGACGGTGCATCCCGGGCAGCCCGCTACCTGCACAGCCGCGGCACCACCACCCTGCTCGCCAGTCTTGTTACCGGGAAACCCCAGGACCTGATCCGCAACCTGCGCGTTCTGAGGGAGCTGAGCGAGCAGGGCCTGGTTGCAGGCTCCCATCTGGAAGGTCCTTTCCTCTCTACCCAGCAGTGCGGCGCCCACGACCCTGACCTGTTGACGGACCCGGATCCTGCTTTGCTGATCCAACTGCTGGCAGCGGCAGGGTCCTCACTCACATCCATGACGCTGGCAGCAGAACTCCCGGGTGCCTCCGGCTTGGTCGACCAGCTCAGTGCCCGCGGCGTTGTCCCGTCCCTGGGCCACACCGCTGCTGACCATACGACGGCGGCTGCTTTCCTTGAGCGCGCGGGCGCCGGGTTGCGTTCTGCGGCTGACAGTCACGGCAGGATCCGGCCCACCGTGACACACCTTTTCAATGCGATGCCCCCGCTGCACCACCGCGCCCCCGGCCCCGTCTCGGCCAGCCTCAGCTTGGCACGGGCCGGCAAAGCAGTTTTGGAGCTTATCGCCGACGGCGTGCACCTGGCACCAGAGACGGTGAAGCTGGTGTTCGACCTTGTTGGAGCGGGCAATATTGCCCTGGTGACCGATGCCATGGCCGCAACCGGCTTGGAGGATGGGCAGTATCGGTTGGGGTCGCTCCAAGTAACCGTGAGCGGCGGGGTGGCGCGCGTGGATGGTACGGGTGCCATCGCCGGCGGTACCGCCACCCTAATGGACGTAGTCCGGGCTACCGTCGCCGCAGGTGTCCCCCTTCAGGATGCCGTGACGTCCGCTTCCGCTGTCCCGGCATCCGTGCTGGGCCTTTCGGCAAAAGCAGGGGACCTCCGCCCCGGGATGCCCGCGGACATCGTGATGCTTGGCCAGGATCTGCAGGTGGCCGGGGTGCTGCGTGGGGGTGAGTGGGTGCATCCGATCGGGTGAACTGAGTGAGCTTCCTCGTAGCTGTCCTCCCTCATTGCCTCGCAACCCAAATTGTCGGACCCCTGTTGGATGATTCTTCTATGGCAAGCAGCAGCGGTGTCGGAGCAGGTGTGCAGGGTGTTCATGCCTCTGTGGCTGCCCTTGATGCGCTGGACGCCATAAGTGTGCTGGACCGGGAGGATGCGTTCCTGGCTTCCGGGGTTGCTGTTGGTTCGGGCGCTGCTCTCGGTTCCGGCGTTGGTGTTGGTTCCGGTGTTGATGTGTTGCGGCGGCGGTACGAGATCCGGCTGGAACGGCTCGAACTCGCAGCCCGCCTGGAAGCGCAGCTTGCCGCCATGAAGGCGCGGGATGCAGCCGAGGCGATCGGGTTCCAGCAGGCCATGACCCCGCCCGACGCGTCCATCCAGGACCGCACCTACGCCGAGATGTCCGTGGTGGAAGAGATCGCAGGGGTCCTGACCGTCAGCTCCGCCGCCGCCGGTGCTCTGGTGGAACAGTCCCGGAAAATCTGCTCCCTCCCGCCCGTCTTCCAGGCCCTGTCCACCGGGGCCATGTCCTGGCAGCACGCCCGCATCGTCGCGGACGAAACCGAGGGCCTCGATCCGGCCGGCGCTGCCGCGCTGGTGGCGCACTTCTTCGACCCCGACGCACCCCACCCCGCCCGCGGCGCAACCCCTGGCGAACTCGTCCCCTCCCGCTTCCGGGCCAAAGTCCGTGCCTGGCGCGAACGCCACCACCCCGAGACACTTCAGAAACGCCACGCCAAAGGGGTGGCGGACCGGCGGATGGAATACACCCCGGACCGGGACGGGATGGCCTGGGTCTCGCTCTACCTCCCCGGCGACACCGCCTGCGCCATCTGGAACCGCACCACCGCCACCGCCCGCGGCCTCCAAGGCCCCAACGAACCACGCACCATCACCCAACTCCGCCCCGACATCGCAGCATCCCTGCTCCTCAGCAACGGCGCCTCCACGAGCGCGGGTTCCCGGCCCGGCACGGAGATCGACAAGGTCCCCACCCCGCGGGCCGACGTCCTGGTCACGGTGCCGGTGTTCTCCCTGCTCGGACTCACGGACGAGCCAGCGGTACTGGACGGGCTGGGACCGATCCCGGCATCCATGGCCCGCAAACTCGTCGCCGACGGCGCGGACTCCTTCTACCGCGTCCTGGTCGACCCGAGGGACGGGGCACCCTTGGAGATCGGCCGGAGGAACTACCGGCTCACCGAAACCATCAAACGCTGGATCAGGATGCGCGACGGCAAATGCACCTTCCCCGGCTGCACCAACGGCACCCCGGACAACGACACCGACCACCTTCAGGCCTGTGAATGTGGCGGAACCACCGGCACCAGCAACCTGGCACAGCTCTGCCCGAAACACCACCGGCTCAAACACCGCAGCCAGTGGACACCGGACCCGGCCACCAACAACGAATCACCCGGCTGGACCTCACCCACCGGCCACCACTACAAACCCGAACACCCCCACCCAGAACCCCCGTACTGGCCGCAATGGCTAATGCCCACCGAATACCAGCGTCTCGATGCCGGGTGTGCAAATGCCAGGTGTGTGGATGCCAGCCCGGAAGACCTCCCCCCGTGGGAACCCGACGACGACTCACTCATAGACCCCGATGATCTCGCACCGGATGATCCGCTGTGGGCCGAACTCCTTGCATCGCCCTTCGCTCTGTCCACGTGATGCAGCCCTGCTCAAATGATGCTGCCCTGCACAGCATGAAGCCGGCATACCCCTCAGCGGAAGTCCTAATGCCTCCAAGCCAAATTGAACCGCGGCAATCCCCACGGGACTTCCCATTAGGCAGCCTTGGGGCGCTCCGGTCTAGGCAGCTTTGGGGCGCTACGGTTTAGTCAGCTTTGAGCTCCGGTTCATGCAGCTTTGGGCGCTCCGCCGGTGCGGCGTCGGCGTACCAGCCGTTGTGCCTGCTCCTTCGTGGCCATGGCGCGGAGCCGGGGAACGACCCCCATGGCAAGGGGCTGCCCGTGACCGGGCGCCAGCAAGCGGGGGCCCAACTCCGCCAATCGCGAGACTGATTCCAAGGACATCTTCCAGTTCCAGGTGGTGTACCAGGGCGGGCCGGACAAATCAGGTGATGCCAGCAGGACTCCGCGCAGCGAGTTCAAATTCACCGTCACCACCGCATCTCCAGTCATCAGGAGGCCGTCCCTGGAGCGCCAGTAGGCGACATGTCCGGGTGTGTGACCAGGGGTCGGAACGGCAGCCCAATCTGGCAGACCGGGAACTTTCCCACTGCGCGGAAGTCCTTGCACCACGTCGGAGATGTCGTTTGCCGCTTCCATGCGTCGGCGGGCACGAGTCGGCAATGACCACAGGAACGGGGCAACCAGCCAGCGGTCCAGCGGCATCGAGAATTCGGGAATGTAGCGTCCGGCAGCCATTGGCAGCTCAGCCTGATGGACGTACACAGGGATGTTCCAAGAGCGCGCCAGTGCACCGGCGGCACCTGAGTGGTCCGGGTGGATATGCGTCAGGAAAATGGCAGCCGGCGCGTTCCCGGCTCCGAGCATCTTCTCCACAGCACCGAGAACGGCTCTTGCACTGCCGGCCCACCCGCAGTCAACCATTACCCAGCCGGAACCCGAACGGACAAGGTAGAGGTTTGCGGCCCTAGGCCCCGTACCGGCGGTCATGAGCACCACGCCGGAGGCAATCTCCCGCGGTTCCGAAACCCGCATCACCGTGGCATCACACCGCTGGAAATAAGGGGACGGGTGGAGCACAGGCGTGCGAAAGATCGACATGCACAAGGTTCGCCCTTGCACCGCAGCGGTGACCGGTCGGACAGTTGCACCACTGGACCTCGCATGCACCCAGTTTTCCGCCGCCCTATCTTGCCCAGTAGGGCCGAACGGCCTTTCTAGCCGTCCGCCCCGGGCAGGCACACCTCCACAAGCTCTCCACTGACGCGCGTCTCGAAAAGAGGCTGCCGGGAAGTTGCCGGCCCCGCCTTCACCTCTCCGGTGCGCAGCGAGAAAGTGCTCCGGTGCCATGGGCAGACGACGCACGGGTCGCCGTCGTCGTCCTTGATCTTTCCTTCGTGAAGCGGTCCGGAAAGATGGCTGCAGACGTCGGACAATACGTTGACGGTGTCGCCCTCGCGGTGTACCAACAGCGGGATGCCGGCCACCTCGCGCTTGTGCAGGCCACCCTCAGGCAGCTCCGCCAACGGCGCCAACGGGTGCCAGCCGGAGGGGAAACGGTGCGGGACGTCCTCACTGTGGTTCACGCCGGCGGCCTGGCGGTAGGAAAGGTGGCCGCCAAGGAAACCGCCAGCGCCCACAGTGGCAAGCCCAAGATAGGCAAGAACCTTGCCGCTGCCCTGGCTGCCTCTGGCCCGTTGGATGAGTGATGCCATGTAAAGGCTCGTTGCCGTCACATTGGCCGCTGCATGCACCAGGCCAACCCGTTGCTGTTGCGGGTGCAGCTGGGACCAGTCCGTGAACCCGGCGAGCGCAGACGGAAGCACGCTGACAGTTCCCACTCCGATCAACAGGCTTGCCGCTTTTTCAGCCCCTGGAACCGCGTCGAGGACACCGGCTGACACCCAGGCGCCGAGCGGGACCTGGACGGCAAGGGGATGCACGGGGTGTCCGATGGGAACGCCATGCAGGATGTCGCGGGCCCACTGGGGTTTGATGACCTTTTTGACGGCCTTCCTGACGCTCTTGGCCAGCGGGTCAAGCCATTCGGCGTCCTCAAGGCGGGTGACAAGCTCAAGTGCAGGCAACGGTTTCATGTGACGTCCCTTACCCCGATCAGGCCCGTCCACTCATCACGGAACATCCTGTTTTGGCAAAGCCGAAGGGTCGCTGCTCGAGGCAAAACTCACCGCAGTGGCGATCCCAGGACAGTGAACCGATGGCCGCCCATCTCCCCGGACAGAAGCGGCATGGCCTCCGCTATCGCCGCGCGGGTGCTGTCGAGTTGCAGTGAGGCCTGGTGCGCCTCTGCGGACTCCCAGAGTTCGGAAACGAACACCGTGTCCGGCACGTCATCGTTGATGCCCACTTCATAGAGCAAGCAACCGGCTTCCCGCATCTCCGGCTTGGGCCGAAGCAGGATGGCAACGAGGGCATCGCGCTGCCCCGGCTTGGTACCAAGGGTTCCCACATTCGCAAATGTCATGGAAACAGTGTGCGGCACGGCCGCGACAAGCGGCGGCCCGTTCCGCCTATCCACGGGAAAACCCCGCACAAGCAGGGTAGGTGCTCCCCTAGTACGCCCCCAAAGCGCGGGCGGAAGATTAAACGACCGGATAACCGCGTGAAACATCAAGCGGAAGGATCCGGAGTCGAAGCCACCCGCTTCGGCGGGCGAGCTGTCTGAAATGGGACGGGCAGGCACGGGGCCGCCACACCGGTTTTACAACATACTCATCAGTCGCGACGGTTCTGAAGGCTGCCCGCAAAGGTGAATCACACCCCTTTGAGGAGCAACGAAAAATGTCCAACACTGGAACAAACCGCCCAACCAAGGCACGGACGGCCCTGGTTCCGTTGGTTTCACTGGGCCTGCTCGGGGTTTCCCTGGCAATGGCCGCCCCCGCCAACGCGGAGACAAGCCGTAACGGCTGTACCGTCAACCCCCTGGATCCAAAGGATCTCCGCGGGGACGACGTCGACTTCAGGATCACAGTGGATTGCAACGGCCAAAAGACCGTCGAGATCCGCCAGCGGATCTATGAAGACGAGCGCCACCACGATGACCTCCTCGTCAAACGACAGTTCACAGAGGAATTTGGCCGCCATGACGACGCGAGGACCGTTCACTACTTTGTCGATGTTCGCAACCATGACCGCAAGGGCGAAAAGGTCTACCAACTCGTCTCATTCCGGGTGGAAAACCACGGCGGCCATTGGTCGGACTGGACCCCATGGGAGAAGAGCGCCGTAGTGGAAGTGCACGGCGGCAAATAGACCTTCCAGGTCCACAGTGGGGAACCAGGGGTTAGGCGCCTGGTTCCCCACTTTGTCGCCCCGTTTCAGTCCGCGGCACCCAGGTTTCCGGCATGCACGACGGCGCCACTCGCCGTCGTGTCTTCCTTCAGCATCCAGCCCACGCGCTTCACGGTCCGGAGCATGACCACGCTCTCCACCAGGTCAAGGCCCGGCACCTTCTGCTGCAGGGCGAGCTCCGCCGTCATCACATCCGCCAGGGACTGCAGCCACATGATGATCACAAAGTTGGTGGGACCTGTGGTGGAAGCGCTGAGCCTGACATTGCTGATGGTGCGGATCGCGGCCGCCGCCTCCTCGTGCTGGCCGGCCGGGACCTTCGCGAACCACTGGCAGGTGACCGGGTAGGCCGAGTAGCCCTGCGCGATTTCGCACCGGAACAGGAGAATTCCGCTGGCCAGTACCCGGTTGAGCTGCCGTTGCACCGTGGCCGGATGCCGCCCCAGTTCACGGGCTATATCAGCCGCGGTTGCCCGGCCGTCACGGGCCAGGAACGGCAGCAGGTCCAGGTGGCTTTCAGGTAGCCGGGCGGCCGCAGCGGCCGCTTGTTTTGCCTCGTTGGCGCGTTGCTGGGCGAGTGTCCGCAGTGTGGCCAGTTGGGTCTTATCGAGGATGTTCAGCCGCCACTCATCCGCACTGGCATGAAGCCTGGTGCACAGGGAGGTCTGGTACTTCGTCAACCCCTCGATGGTCTTGAGGCGGGACGCCACACGGCTGCTGTAATCAGCCAAAGAACCGGTGATGACTGTGAGCATCAGGTCCCGGTTGCTCGCAGCTTCCTCCACGGTGACAATCTCCGGAATGCCGGCAATCTGCTCGGTAACACTGCCCCTGAGGTTCATGTCGCAATCCACGGCGACAAACGCCAGGAGCATCTGCTTCGGGTCTCCGGCCAGGTGCGCAGTCACCCACGCTGCCCCGCTGGACTTCAGTCGTTCCCAGCGGGCGGCCAGAGTGGTTGCGTGCACACCGAGCACCTTGGCGGCGTCCGCCCAGCCAAGCCTCGGCGAGCTCTGCAGGACCTGGATCAGGGCCAGGTCTTCCTCACTAAGTTCCACGCGCCCCGCTCCTCTCTTGCACGCTTTCTGCGCAGGAGCAGGACTGAAAGTAGATTTCCTGCGCTTTCGAAAAATGTGAACCAGACCACTTCAGAATAGTGGACAAGCCCACCGCCGACGCACAGGAGTGTTCATGACGATTACCGCCGATGCCCTTGACCTCCAGGAAGACCTGGTCCGCCTGCGCCATGAACTCCACCGGCAGCCGGAAATCGGCTTGCACCTTCCCCGGACGCAGGAACGCGTCCTGCAGGCCCTGGATGGCCTGCCCTTCGAGATCACCCTGGGCAAGGAGACGACGTCGGTCACGGCAGTGCTGCGCGGAGGCGCCGGTTCCACTTCGGGCGAGGACGCAAAGCCCCGCCCTGCCGTCCTCCTCCGCGCCGACATGGACGGGTTGCCCGTCCAGGAGAAAAGCGGAGTGGACTTCACTTCACAGGCTGACGGCGCCATGCATGCCTGCGGCCACGACCTGCACACCTCAATGCTCGCCGGGGCCGCCACCCTCCTGGCCGAGAAGAGGCACCAACTCAACGGCGACGTCGTCCTGATGTTCCAGCCCGGCGAGGAAGGCTTCGACGGCGCCAGCTACATGCTCCGCGAAGGCGTTTTGGATGCCGCCGGCACCCGGGTCAGCGCGGCCTACGGCATGCACGTGTTCTCCTCACTCGAGCCGCACGGCACGTTCTGCACAAAGCCCGGCGTCATGCTCAGCGCCTCCGACGGCCTGGAAGTCACGGTGCTCGGCGCCGGCGGCCACGGCTCCGCCCCGCACTCCGCGAAGGACCCGGTCACCGTTGCCGCGGAGATGGTGACGGCCCTGCAGGTGATGGTCACCCGGCAGTTCAACATGTTCGATCCCGTGGTCCTGTCCGTGGGCGTACTGCACGCCGGCACCAAGCGGAACGTCATCCCGGAGTCGGCCCGCATCGAGGCCACTATCCGGACGTTCTCAGAGGCCTCGCGCTTGAAGATGATGGACGCGGTCCCGCGCCTGCTCAAGGGGATCGCCGCCGCGCACGGGGTGGAGGTCGCCGTCGACTACCTGCAGGAGTACCCCCTCACCATCACCAGCGAGGACGAAACCCACACCGCAGAGAAGGTGATCACCGAACTCTTCGGCGAGCGCCGCCTCTCCCGCTGGGCCACCCCGCTCAGCGGCTCGGAGGACTTCTCCCGGGTACTGGCCGAGGTGCCCGGCACCTTCGTGGGGCTCAGCGCCGTCGCACCCGGCGATGACCACGACGCCTCGCCGTTCAACCACTCACCGTACGCAACGTTCGACGACGGCGTGCTGGCTGACGGGGCCGCACTCTATGCGGAACTCGCCATCTCACGCCTGGCCGCCCTCGCCAACGCCTCTTAAAGAGCTCAGCGCCCCCTAAAGAACCCAGCACCCCAAGAAATCGGCAGCAGCGCCGCTGCCCCTCCAGACCAACCGACCAGGAAGAACACCATGTCAGTTGCAGCAACCAAGTCCAGGACCGGCCGCATGTCCACCGCCAAGACCGTCGTCGGCACCGGCATCGGCAACGCCGTCGAGTGGTACGACTGGGCCATCTACGCCACCTTCACCCCGTTCATCGCCAGCCAACTCTTCAGCAAGGAAGACCCGGCGTCGGCGGTGCTGTCCACCTTGGCGATCTTCGCCGTCGGCTTTGTGGCCCGGCCGTTTGGCGGCTTCCTCTTTGGCTGGATCGGCGACCGGATCGGCCGCAAGTCCTCAATGACCCTCGCCGTGGGCCTCGCCTCGCTGGGCAGCCTGATGATCGGCATCGCACCCACCTTCGCCAGCGTCGGCGCGTTCGCCTCCCTGATGCTGCTGGCAGCCCGGCTGGTCCAGGGCCTGGCGCACGGTGGTGAGCTGCCGTCGTCGCAGACGTACCTGTCGGAGATGGCACCCAGGGAGCACCGCGGCTTTTGGGCCACCCTTATTTACACCTCAGGGACGGTGGGCATCCTGTTCGGCACGCTGCTGGGGGCCGTGCTCAACATGGCACTGAGCACCGAGGCGATGAACGCCTGGGGCTGGCGCATTCCGTTCCTGATCGGCGCCGCGATGGGCTTGTACGCGCTGATCATGCGGTCGCGGCTGCACGAAACCGAGGCCTTCCAGGGTGAGGCTGCCACCGAGAAGCGCGCCGCGATCTGGCCGCAGGTTGTCCGCTACCGCAAGCAGGCCCTGCAGGTGATCGGGCTGACGGTGGGCCTCACGGTGATCTACTACATCTGGGGCGTGGTGGCACCGAGCTACGCCACCACCGCACTGAAGATCGACCGGGGCGAAGCATTGTGGGCCGGCGTCGTGGCCAACATCGTGTTCATCGCCGCCCTGCCGGTCTGGGGCAAGCTGTCTGACCGGATCGGCCGCAAGAAAGTCCTCTGGGCCGGCGCCATCGGCTCGGCGGTACTGCACTTCCCCATGACCTGGCTGCTGAAGGACTCAGCCTGGCAGCTGGCCGTGAGCATGTCCGTGATGCTGGTGTTCATCGCCGCGTGCGCAGCCATCGTCCCGGCCGTTTACGCCGAGCTGTTCCCGACGTCGATCCGTACCGTGGGTGTGGGCGTTCCCTACTCCATCTGCGTGGCGCTGTTCGGCGGGACGGCCCCGTACCTGCAGCAGTGGCTCGGCTCCTCGCTGGGCGCGCCGCAGGTGTTCAACGTGTACGCAGTGCTGCTGCTCGTGGTCAGCGCGGCGTTCGTCTTCACCATCCCCGAGACCAAGGGCAAGGACCTGACGCACTAGGTTTGGCCAGTTTAACGGTCCCCGGCGCGTGCGGCTGCACCGGGGACCTTTTCGTTCCCGCCTGGGACCCGGCTCCGGTCAGTGCGCGCCGATCCGCCGTGCCTCACGGACCGCCGCTTCCGCTCCCTCTTTCCAGGGCATACCGTGGCCGGGCAGCAGCGTGGTTGCTCCCGTTGCCGCAATGGCCGCCAACGATGCCAGCGCCTGCCCCGTGTCCTTGGTGGCGGCCGATGCCACAATCTGCGGGCCGGCCTGGCCGGTGTACGGGTCCAGCGTCACCAGGGCGTCGCCGGTCAGCAGGACGCCCCGGTCCGGCAGGTGCAGGATGCAGTGTCCGTCGGTGTGCCCGGGAGTATGGACGACGTCAGGACGGCCGGTGACAGCGTCAGCCACCCCGGTGCCCAGCGGCTTGGTATCGGAGATGCCTCTGACGGCCAGGGCTCCGGCTGCCGCCATCCGGCTAAGTGCCGGCAGCGACTTGGGATGGGTGAAGGGGTAGAGGAAGCGGTTGCGCTGCGGCTTATAGCGGTAGGGGTGCGCCGCCAGGCGGGCGTCCTCCGTGTGGACCAGGACCGGGATCCCCCATTGCTTGTGTGCCCGCAGAGCAAAGCCAACGTGGTCGAAGTGCCCGTGGGTGAGGACCAGCGCCTTGACGTCCTGCGGGCGTCGGTTCCGTTCCTCCAGGAGCTGGGTGAGCATGGGCCACATGCTGGGCAGCCCGGCATCCACCAGGGTCACGCCGTGGTCGTCCTCAATCACATAGCAGTTGACGTTGGCGTGGGTTATCAGGTGGACACCGTCTGCGACGTTGGGGATAAGCATGGAAGGAAAGTACCCAGGAACAGTCCACCTAACGCTGCGAGGGCATGGGAACCGGTGCCGGAGTAGTCCGGGACGCCTTCGCGGTCCTGGACGGGAGGAGCTAGGTTGTTTGACCTGGAGGGGCTGCGACGGAATCCCGGGCCATCAGTGTGCAGTCCACCATGGCCGGTTGCGCTGCAAGCAAGGAAAGGTCGCTCTTCGCCTCAACGGCGTCAATCAGGAGCCTGGCTGCCAAGGCAGCCATTCCGTAATGTGGCGTTTCCACAGTGGTCAGGGCCGGATAGAGACTGTCCGCGACCAACCCCTGGTCAGCGAAGCCAATGACGGAAAGGTCACCGGGAATGGAAAGTCCCAACTCGGCGGCCGCACGGTAGGCGCCCATCGCCATCAGGTCGTTGTGGCAAAACAGTGCCGTTGGCATATCGGCGCGGTCTTCACCTGACAGGATGCGCCGGGCCGCGAAGTAGCCGCCCTGCACGTTGGGGACCCCTGACTCCACAGGTGCCGTGCCGCCGTCGAGCCCTGCTTCGTCAAGCGCGGCCCGGAAGGACTGCACCAGTCGGCGGGTTGAGGGAACATCACCGGCGTTGTGGATGAAGGCCACGCGCGTGTGACCCGCGCCAGCAAGAGCGTGCAGGGCGCGGCGTACACCACCTTCCGCATCCGGCACCACCGCGGGGACTTTTGGTTCCCCCGTCTCGCAGCCGACCAGGACGGCGGGCACGCTGCCCAAGTTCGCCGGGAACTCCACCTTTCGGTAATCAGCAGTGGCGTAAAGGATGCCATCCACGCGGCGGTTCAGGAGCGCCCCGACGTCGGCCTGTCGGGATTCAAGGTTGGCCGCACCGGACGCGTTGATGATCAGAAGGTTGTACCCCCGGGCCTTGGCGGCCTCCTCCGCCCCCACGATGATCCTGCCTGCGTGGGGCGTGCTGGCCATGTCCTCGCAGACCAGTCCCAGCATGCCGGTCCACTGGGTACGCAGGGCCTGGGCCAGCCGGTTTGGCCCATACCCCAACTGCTCCGCCGCGGACCGCACCTTCTTGCGGGTTTCCGGACTGACCCTGGCGTACGGCACATCGTTCAGGACATGGGAAACCGTGGTGACGGACACGCCTGCGGCCACTGCCACGTCCCTGATGCCGATTGTCCTGCTGCTCACCTGTGTCCCACCCACCTTTTGGGCTCTAGGTTATCGGCCCTGACGTCCCTGATGCCCGGGAAGGCAAGCACAAAGGTCAGGCCTGCGGCAGCACCAGCAGGTAGCCGGCGGGCAGGGCGCTGCTCCACCGCCGGGGCTCACGGACCACAAACTGGGTAGCAAGTTGTTCGGGGCTCAGCAGTGCATTGGGCGCGGGCGACGGTCCCCACTGACCGCTCCCGTAGGGGTACAGCGGATCAAGGACGTGGACGCCGGTTACCGAGAAGTCCGCGAACTGCCGGGGATCTCCCACCGACTCGAAACCGCTCATTACCCAGGCATGCCGGCCGCTCCACATCACCAGCCCAACAGGCCGCCCCGTTTCGGTGATGGCACGAGCCGCTGTCCGCAGTGCTTCCTGGTAGTCGGGAATGCTTACGACGCCATACGGCCCCATTCCTGACAACGTCAGCACCTGCGCCCAGCCGAACGGGTTGGCACCGTTGAACGAATCGGACGAGCGGGCACGCGCCATTTCCCACAGCTCGTTCTGCTGTGCCCGGTCAGCCCAGGTTCCGCCGCCAGTGTCGTCGATGAGGTTGTGCGCCATCTGGATGCTCGCGGCCACACACCAGTCGAAGGTGTACTGCGGCACGAAATCCCCCTCCCGGTACAGGTTGAGGGCGAACGGCTGCGGCGCCGCGGCTGGAGCTGGGGCCGGGGCTGGAGCTGGGGCCGGGGCTGGAGCTGGAGCTGGAGGGGCTGCCGGACTCGGAGCCGGTTCTGCAGGCGCTGCCGGGATGGGGGCCGGCGGAGGTGCCAGGGCGGTACTGGCTGCGGATGCATCGGGACCGGCAGAGGACTCCGTAGTAGCATCCGCAGATGCAGCAGCCGGTGAGGCGGGAGCACTGGACGCCTCCCGGAGATCCGCCACCGTCGTGCAGCCGGAAAGGAATCCGGCCACGGCAACGAGCCAGGCCAGAAGACGGAGGCGGGCGCCGGTCATGATCGCTCCAATTCGTTTCCGCAGAACGGACTTACGTCATCCCAGTCTGCTGCCCGGGGCCGGTCTTGACTACCCCACCCCACCTTCCCTACACTTTTCATAAAGCAGAATCTAAATTCCACAAAGCGGAAACGGTAAGGGAGCCGGACGCAAGGGAAAATAGATCAAAGCCCTCCTTGGAAGGACCTACGATGACGTACACAGTGAACTGCTCCATCCTCCTCACGGAGCTGCCCCTGCTCGAGCGCCCCGCCGCCGCCAAGGCAGCAGGCTTCGACGCCGTCGAATTCTGGTGGCCCTTCGAAACCTCCGTCCCGGCGGACAGCGAGGTCACCAAGTTCGAGAACGCCATCACGGACGCCGGCGTCCAGCTCACGGGCCTGAACTTCAACGCCGGCAACATGCCCGGCGGCGACCGCGGCCTGGTCTCCTGGAAGGGACGCTGCTCCGAGTTCAAGGACAACATCGACGTGGTGGCCGGCATCGGTGAGCGCCTGGGCTGCAAGGCTTTCAACGCCCTCTACGGCAACCGGCAGGACGAATTCACCGCCGAAGAGCAGGACGAACTCGCCGTCAAGAACCTGGCGGCAGCAGCCCAGGGCGTGGCCCGCATCGGCGGCACCGTCCTCCTGGAACCCGTCAGCGGCGCACCCAAGTACCCGCTCCTCACCGCCGACGACGCACTCAAGGTCATCGCCCGCGTGAAGGAGGAGGCCGGCGTCGACAACATCAAGCTCCTCGCTGACTTCTACCACCTGGCAGTCAATGGCGATGACGTCCCGGCCGTCATCGAAAACTACGCCAAGGACTTCGGCCACATCCAGATCGCCGACAACCCGGGACGCGGCGCACCCGGTACCGGAACACTCCCGCTCGGCGAGTGGATCGCCCGCAGCCGCGAACTCGGCTACGAAGGCTACATCGGCCTCGAGTACAAGGAACCGCAGGAAACGGCCTTCAGCTGGGCCATCCGCGAGCACGTCTCCCGCTGACCCCTCCCGCCCAACTGACTCGCAGTAGTTGTCGTTATGAGCCCTCAAAACGACAACAAATGCGAGTCAGTTGGGAACACATACAGACTTCAGAAAGAGAACCATCATGAGCAACGTTGCAGTCATCGGACTCGGAATCATGGGCCTGCCCATGGCAATCAACCTGGTCAAGGCCGGCCACACCGTCACCGGCTTCAACCGCAGCCAGGACAAGATCGACAAGCTGGTCTCCGAAGGCGGCAAGGGTGCCTCGAGCATCGCTGAGGCCGTCAAGGATGCCGACGTCGTCATCACCATGGTGCCGGACTCCCCCGACGTTAAGGGCGTAGTCAGCGGCAAGGATGGCGTCTTCGCCAACGCCAAGCAGGGCACCCTGTGGATCGACGCCTCCAGCATCCGCCCCGACGTCGCCAAGCGCCTGTCCGACGAGGCCCGCGAAGCAGGCATCCGCCCCCTCGACGCCCCGGTCTCCGGCGGCGAACAGGGCGCCATCGACGCCGTCCTCTCCATCATGGTCGGCGGCGAGAAGGCCGACTTCGAGGACGCCCAGGATGTCCTGAACGCCGTCGGCAAGACCATCGTCCATGTGGGCCCCTCCGGCTCAGGCCAGACCGTCAAGGCTGCAAACCAGCTGATCGTCGCCGTCAACATCGAGGTCCTCGGCGAGGCCATCGCTTTCCTTGAGGCCTACAACGTGGACACGGACGCCGCCCTCAAGGTCCTCGGCGGCGGCTTGGCCGGCTCCAAGGTCCTGGACCAGAAGGGCCAGAAGATGCTGGACCGCAACTTCGACCCCGGCTTCCGCCTGGCCCTCCACCACAAGGATTTGGGCATCGTCACCTCGGCCGCCCGCGAAGCCAACGTCACCATCCCGCTCGGCGCTATCGTCGCCCAGCTCGTCGCCGCCACCGTCAACCAGGGCGACGGCGCACTGGACCACTCCGGACTCTTCAAGCAGGTCCTCCAGCTCAGCGGCAGGAAATAAGCACCAGCGCTACAGGCGCCTAAGAAACACCAGCAGGGCACCCGCCGTCGGACATAAAACGACGGCGGTTCCCTCACCACACCCAAAAACACCCAGACTTCGCCCCAAAGGGGCACAACAAGGAGCACCCCATGAGCAAGATGCGTACCGTTGATGCAGCGGTGGCCATCCTGGAAAAGGAAGGCGCCATCGAGGCGTTCGGCCTGCCAGGCGCCGCCATCAACCCCTTCTATTCCGCCATGCGCGCCCACGGCGGCATCCGCCACACCCTGGCCCGCCACGTTGAAGGCGCCAGCCACATGGCCGACGGCTTCAGCCGCGCCAAGGACGGCAACATCGGCATCTGCATCGGCACCTCCGGCCCCGCCGGCACCGACATGATCACCGGCCTCTACGCTGCCTGGGCAGACTCCATCCCCATGCTCTGCATCACCGGCCAGGCCCCCGTGGCCAAGCTGCACAAGGAAGACTTCCAGGCCGTGGACATCGAGTCCATCGCCAAGCCCGTCACCAAGATGGCCATGACCATCCTGGAACCGGGCCAGGTTCCCGGCGCCTTCCAGAAGGCCTTCCAGCTGATGCGCTCCGGCCGCCCCGGCCCCGTGCTGCTGGACCTGCCGATCGACGTGCAGATGGCCGAGATCGAATTCGACATCGACACCTATGAGCCCCTGCCCGTCGAGAAGCCCAAGGCCTCCCGCAAGCAACTGGAGAAGGCCCTGGACATGCTCCTGGCGGCCAAGCACCCGCTGATCGTGGCCGGCGGCGGCATCATCAACGCCGGCGCCTCCGCACAGCTGGTGGAACTGGCAGAGACCCTGAACGTTCCGGTCATCCCCACCCTCATGGGCTGGGGCACCATCCCGGACGACCACCAGCTGATGGCCGGCATGGTGGGCCTGCAGACCTCGCACCGCTACGGCAACGAGAACTACCTGCAGAGCGACTTCGTCATCGGCATCGGCAACCGCTGGGCCAACCGCCACACCGGCGGCCTGGAGACCTACACGGCCGGCCGCAAGTTCGTGCACATCGACATCGAGCCCACGCAGATCGGCCGCGTGTTCTCCCCGGACCTGGGCATCGCGTCCGACGCCGGAGCGGCGCTGGAAGGGCTGGTTGAACTCGCCAGGGAACGGGCTGCTGCCGGGTCCCTGCCGGACTACAGCGCTTGGGTGGCCGAATGCCAGGACCGCAAGGCCTCACTGCACCGCAAGACGCACTTCGAAAACATCCCCATCAAGCCGCAGCGCGTGTACGAGGAGATGAACAAGTCCTTCGGCCGCGACACCACCTACGTGTCCACCATCGGCCTGTCCCAGATCGCCGGCGCGCAGATGCTGCACGTCTTCGGCCCGCGCAAGTGGATCAACGCCGGCCAGGCAGGCCCGCTGGGCTGGACCGCCCCGGCCGCGCTCGGCGTCGCACGTTCCAACCCGGACCAGACCGTGGTTGCCCTCTCCGGCGACTACGACTTCCAGTTCATGATCGAGGAACTGGCAGTGGGTGCGCAGTTCAACCTGCCGTACATCCACGTGGTGGTGAACAACTCCTACCTGGGCCTGATCCGCCAGTCCCAGCGCGGCTTCAACATGGAGCAGAACGTGTCCCTGGCGTTCGAGAACATCAACAGCTCCCACCTGTCCGAGGACACCCGCGGCTACGGCGTTGACCACCTGAAGGTGGCCGAAGGCCTGGGCTGCAAGGCCGTCCGCGTAGAGGACCCCAGCGACCTCGCCGCCGCGTTCGACAAGGCCAAGGCCCTGATAGGCGAGTTCCGGGTACCCGTGGTGGTGGAAGTAATCCTGGAAAAGGTCACCAACATCTCCATGGGCGTGGAAATCAACGCCGTGAACGAGTTCGAGGAACTGGCCGAGACCGCCGCCGACGCCCCCACCGCCATCCTGGCCCTGCAGGCATAACCATGCGCGTGGTTATTGCCCCGGACAAGTTCAAGGGATCGCTGTCCGCCCCGGAGGTGTGCAGCCACCTGGAAAAGGGCCTGCAGCGCGGTGCCGGCGGGAACCTTGACGTGGTCCGGATTCCGGTAGCCGACGGCGGCGAGGGCACCCTCGACGCCGCCGTCGGCTCCGGTTTCACCCGTCGCACGGCCACGGTCAGCGGTCCCACGGGGCAGCCGGTGGAGGCGGACTACGCGGTCCGCGGGCACGAGGCCGTCATTGAGATGGCGGCGGCTTCGGGGCTCGCCCTGGTGCCAAGCGTCCAGAAGGGCGGACGGCCCACCCCGGTTGAGGCCGCCACGGCCAGCAGCCTGGGCACCGGCCAGCTCATCCGGGCAGCGCTCGACGCCGGCTGCCGGCGGATCGTGCTCGGCGTGGGCGGCAGTGCCAACACCGACGGCGGCGCGGGGCTCCTGCAGGGGCTCGGCGCCAGGTTCCTGGACAACAGGAACAACGAACTTCCACCGGGCGGGGCTGCGCTGGCAAACCTGCACAGCATCGACTTCACCGATTTCGAGCCCCGACTGGTGGACACACGGTTTGTGCTGGCCTCCGATGTGGACAACCCGCTGCTGGGCGCCCAAGGCGCCGCAGCGGTGTTCGGTCCGCAGAAGGGCGCCACGCCCCAAGACGTCGGCATGCTCGACGCCGCCCTGGCCAGGTTTGTCGAAGTCCTGGCCAGGGAAATCGGATTCCGCGCCGTCAAGGCTGCTGAGGCTCCCGGAGCCGGGGCAGCCGGCGGCGTGGGCTACGCCGCCATCGCCGTCCTGGCCGCGTCGCGGCGGCCGGGCATCGACGTCGTCCTGGAATTCACCGGGCTGGCGGACCGCCTGGCGGGTGCAGACCTGGTGATCACCGGCGAAGGCAGCCTGGACGAGCAAAGCCTGCTGGGCAAAACCCCCATGGGCGTTGCGCGGGCCGCCGCGGCCCAGGGCGTTCCGGTCATCGCCGTCTGCGGCCGGACCACCCTGGACCAGGGCCAGGCGGCAGCGGCCGGATTCGAGGACGTCTACGCTTTGACGGCGCTCGAAACCGATGTAAACAGGTGCATAGCAGAGGCTGGGCCGCTGCTGGAGCAGCTGGGCACCCAAATCAGTGCGGGGCTGGCGGCCAACAGGCCCGCCGCCGCAAGTACCAAGGAGGACCTCCGTGTCTGAAGAACGTTTTGACCTCGTCATCCGGGGCCAGCGCATCCTGACCACCGCCGGCATCGCGCCGCGCGAGGTAGGTGTCCGCAACGGCAAGATCGTGGCCATCGAACCGCTGGGCAACGGCCTGGCGGGCGCCGAAGTCATCGAACTGGCCGACGACGAAACCCTGCTCCCCGGCCTGGTGGACACCCACGTCCACGTCAACGAGCCTGGCCGCACCGAGTGGGAGGGCTTCGCCTCCGCCACCCGCGCTGCGGCAGCGGGCGGCGTCACCACCATTATCGACATGCCGCTGAACTCCGTCCCGCCCACCACCACGGTGGAGAACCTCAAGCTCAAGCGCGAGGTGGCCGAGGACCAGGCGTTCATCGACGTCGGGTTCTGGGGCGGGGCCATCCCCGGCAACAAGGCGGACCTGCGCCCCCTGCACGACGAGGGCGTCTTCGGCTTCAAGTGCTTCCTCCTGCACTCCGGTGTGGACGAGTTCCCGCACCTGGACGCGGACGAGATGGAAGAGGACATGGCCGAGCTGAAGTCCTTTGACTCGCTCATGATCGTCCACGCCGAAGACTCGCACGCCATCGACCGCGCACCCCACCCGGGCGGCGACCACTACCAAACCTTCCTGGCTTCCCGACCCCGCGGCGCCGAGAACAAGGCCATCGCCGAGGTCATCGAACGGGCCCGCTGGACCGGTGCGCGTGCGCACATCCTGCACCTGTCGTCGTCGGACGCGCTGCCCATGATCGCCAGCGCCAAGCGCGACGGCGTCAGGCTCACCGTGGAGACCTGCCCGCACTACCTCACGCTGATGGCGGAGGAAATCCCGGACGGCGCCACCGCCTACAAGTGCTGCCCGCCCATCCGCGAGGCCTCCAACCGGGAGCTGCTGTGGCAGGGCCTGCAGGACGGCACCATCGACTGCATCGTCTCGGACCACTCCCCTTCCACCCTGGACCTCAAGGACCTGGAAAATGGCGACTTCGCCGTGGCCTGGGGCGGCGTCTCGTCGCTGCAGCTGGGCCTGTCCCTGATCTGGACCGAAGCGCGGCACCGCGGCATCCCGCTGGAGCAGGTGGTGTCCTGGATGGCAGAGAAGCCCGCCAACCTGGCCCGGCTGACCAACAAGGGACAGCTGGCCCTGGGCTACGACGCCGACTTCTCCGTCTTCGCCCCGGACGAAGCCTTCGTTGTGGACGTCTCCAAGCTCAAGCACAAGAACCCCATCACCCCGTACGACGGCAAAGCCCTGTCCGGCGTCGTACGCAAAACCTACCTCCGCGGCGCCGTAGTGGACGGCCAGACCCCTACGGGCAAGCTGATCCGCCGCGGCGGCGTATAGGGGCGCGCCATGGCAGTGGAAGCCCATCATCCACGGACGGCGGCCCCGCGACAGGTGCCGTATCCGGTTCCAGCCCGGCGGGCCACGGCCCACGGACTGGCCGTGTGGGTTGTCCCCGCTGAAGGAACCAGCCCGGAACTCCTGCGCCACGCCGCCCAAATGGTCCTCGCGAGGGCCCTCGAAACTGCTCCGGAGGCGGAAGTCCATTGGCCTGCCGCCGGAGCCCCCACGTCCGCCGCGGAGGAAGCAAAAGATGACTCCTCCCGCGCTTCCTCCGCGGCGGAGGCACCCAGCCCGGCACTTTCAAGGGCCGACGGCGGCACCCGCCTGCCGCCGTCGGCCGGCCCCGTCAGCCGCGTCGCCGTGGACCTTGCCGCCGACACCGTCCTGCTGGACGGCCGTCCGGTGGCGCTGACCGGCGTCGAGTACAAGGTGCTCCGGTATCTGGTAACCCACCTGTCCCGCACAGTGGGCCGCGAGGAGCTGCAGGAGTTCCTGGAATCGCTGGATTTCCCCGGCGCCACCGCCCGCTCCATCGACGTATACGTGGGCAGGATCCGCAAGAAACTGGGCAACGCCCGCCACGCCGTGGCCACGGTGCGCGGCGGCGGCTACCAGTTTGTTCCCGGCCCGCACGCCGCGGTTCGGGGTCCTGCGGAATACTGCATATGACGCGCGGGTTTGTATCAGTAAGCGGCAACCCGCTTCACTGGATGTTTGGCCATCACTGACCGAGTCTTACAAAGGAACGCCATGAGCCCCACCCTGACCACCAAGCTTCAGCCCGGCACCCCGGCTCCTAATTTCACCCTCCGGGACGCCCAGGGCCGGGAAACCTCCTTGGCCGATTACCGTGGCAAGAACGTCATCGTGTACTTCTACCCCAAGGCCGCAACCCCCGGCTGCACCACCGAGGCCTGCGACTTCCGCGACAGCCTTGCCTCCCTCCAGGGCAAGGGCTATGAAGTTGTCGGTGTCTCCCCCGACGCCCCGGAAGCGCTTGCCGGTTTCAGCGGCGACTTCTCCCTGACCTTCCCGCTGCTCTCCGACCCCGACCACGCGGTTGCCCTGGCCTACGGCGCCTGGGGCGAAAAGCTGGTCAACGGCGAAATCCACGAAGGGATCGTCCGCTCCACGGTTGTAGTGGATCCCCAAGGAAACGTCACCCTGGCCCAGTACCAGGTCCAGGCCGACGGCCACGTCACCCGCCTCAAGGAAGCCCTGGGAGTCTAAGCTCTCTCTGCATCTCCGGACGCCCCAGCACATGCTGCTGGGGCGTCCGGCGTTTAACCTTCTGCCTTCACCTCTGCTGCAACCTGCGCATAGGACGCCGAAACCCTGCGGTAGACCGGCGTGAGGAAAGCCAGCAGCGCCGCCGCGATCATGATGATGCCGGCCACCAGGAACACCAAGGCGATCCCGCGGGACGTGCCCTCACCCAGCAGCGGCGCCAGGGCGGTGGCGCCGTCCGCCGACCGCGCATAGGGGATGATCCAGAACTGGGCGATGGGTGCGATGAGGAAAGCGGTGACAGGGGCCGCGGCGGACTCAAACGCCATGGCGAAGCCGAAGACGCGGCCTTGCCGCTCCAACGGCACCACCCGCTGGATGACGGTTTGTTCGGCCGCCTCCACGAACGGGACCAGCAGCAGGTAGAGCCAGATTCCCAGGATGTAGAGCCACGCCCACTCCCGCAGGGTGAAGACCGCGCCGAGAACCCCCATGACTGCCACTGCCATCAGCAGGGTGCGCAACGGGTTGGCTCCCAGCCCGAATTTGCCGATCAGGGCACCGCCGATAATGAACCCCGTGGATCCAACTGCGAACACGGCGCCCCACATCTCCACCGAGAACATCTCCAGCCCGTAGGGGTCCATCAGCGCCATGTAGACGCCCCCGATGAAGTTGTTGAACGTGGAAAACAGGACCAGCGCAAACAGCCCGGAGATGGCCAGCACCGCGGCCAAAGAACCCCGAAGATCAAAGCCGCCTTGGGCGTCCGTTGCCGCCGCGCGCACTTCCTCGGGCATCCGCAGGGTCAGCAGGTGCGCGGCGGCGAGCGCCGTAAGCACCAGTGCGACCGCGATGGTCCAGCCCATGCCGAGCAACCCGACGGAGAGTCCGGACAGCAGGGAGGTGACGATGAACATTAGCCCCTGCACCATACCCACCAGCCCGTTGGCATTGGCGCGGCGTTCAGGCTCGATGAGGATGGTGACGGTTGTGGACAGGGCGATGTTCCGCAGGTTCTCCACCACGGCGCCGACCAGGATGATGACAGTGAAGATCCAGAACCACGGCTGCCCCAGGTCCAGCAGCGATGCCGCGGGCGTCAGCAGGAACATCAACCCGGACAGCACGAACATGACCAGGCTGAAGCCGGCGGCGAAGCGCATGACGGCCAGCTTGCGGTAACGGTCCACGAAAGTGCCAAAGCTGATGCTGGACAGGGCGATCAGCAGCATGTAGGCGCCGCCCACCACGCCGGTGGCAATCACGTTGCGCGTCTCCAGGTACAGCCAGAAAGTCAGCGCGAACCACAGGTAGCTGGTGGTGATATTCGCCAGGGCGGTGTTGACCAGGATGCCGGCAAAGGTTCGGGAGCGCTGGGCCGGGGTACGCAGGGAGCGGTGGATTGTTTCTGGATCCGCAGCGGCGTTGCCCGGTTCCTGCTGGGTCATGCGTCCCAGTGTAGTGACGCGCAAGGACCGCCAACAGGGTGGAAACTGGCCTGAAGGGGATTCAGCTCTACCCCAAATTCAGGAAGGGGACGCCATGCACAACGGGACGGATAAGGAAGCGCCTGCGAACGGGAAGGACCCGCGCCTGGCACTGGTGCTCGCCTCGGTCTTCGGGTCAAGTCAGGACGCCACCATGGAGGAGCCAGGGTGCCGCTGCAGGCAACCCGGGTTGACGTCCGCAGGGTGGCGGCGTGGAGTATTGGCCGGATTCCCGGTGGCTAGGATCATCGCATGGTGATCGAGGTGCGTCCGGCAACAAACTTCGAGGACGTCAAAGCACTGGTAGGGCCCAAGCGGCCGGACGCCACGGTCTGCTGGTGCCTGAGCTACCGGATCCCCTCCAAGCAAAACGTTTCGCTGCGGGGCGAGGAACGGGGGGAACTGGTCAGGCAGCTGGTCACCCAGGATCCGCCACCCGGAGTCATAGCGTACGACGGCGGCGAACCCGTTGGGTGGGCAGCGGTCCACCCGCGCGCGGACACCAGCTTCGCCCGCAACAGGAAGATCCCGCACGTTGACGACCGGGACGCCTGGTCGGTCTGGTGCCTCCGGGTACGCCCCGGGCACCGCGGAAAGGGGATCTCGCACCACCTGCTGGCAGGTGCCGTCGGGATGGCACGGTCCTATGGAGCGCCCGTCGTGGAGGGCTATCCGGTGGACAACGGCGGCAGCAAAGTGGACCTCACCATGGCCTATGTGGGAACCCGCAAGCTGTTCGAGGACGCAGGCTTCACCAAGGCGGCGGACACGACGTCGGTCCTGAACGGTTTTCCGCGCGTGCTGATGCGGCTGGAACTCACATAAGCACGGGCTTCGGCGGCTCCCCCAGAGCTACTTCCGGCGCCAGTATCTGCCCCAGTCAACCTCCATGGCCCATAGCGCCAGGAGCAGCGCGTCCATGGTCATGAGTCCTGCCATCAGGTACGACCAGCCAAGCAACAAACTCACAGCAATCTCCTGACTATCCCCCAGCCAATCGATTGCTGCTAAGTGTGGCACCTAAAGCGCCGCTACGGAATGCCCTCCACCCGCAGTCTTGAAAAGGACTTCTAGCCTGCGGTGCGCCTCGGTCTCCAGCTTCAGCCGCCGGGTCAGCTTCTCTACGTGCCGGGACATCTCCTCCCCCACCGGAAGCCGGTCCCCCGGCCAGCTGGACACTTCCCGCGATTCGGCGAGCGCGTGCTCCAGTTCCCGCGATGCCGCCCGTACTTTGCGTGAGTGGAAGTAGACGCGAAGCCATGCTTTGGCCTTGTCCGCGCCCTTCCTCTTAACTTGTTCCATATGGCTTCCCCGCCTTCCGCAAGCCGTACAGCCTCCGCGCGGTGTCGTCGTCGTACGCTGTTTCCTGGAAGCTGCTGCGTTCCTTCGAGTGTGAGCGCCGCACCTCAACGTCCCGGCAAGCAGATGCCAAAATTTCCACAAGATCTGCTGAGCGGTGCCCCTGCGCAGGACCGAAAAGGGTGGGTATCGCCTCCTGTCAGGCAAGTCACCGGAAACTGTGAAGCCTAAGACATGCCGTGTGCGGCTTAATACGGTAGAAGTAGAGAATGGTCTCTCCCTCCGAAACCCGCCGTGCGGTAGTCATCGAAGATGACCCGGACATCCGCGGCCTGCTGGTCCGCGTCCTGGTGAAGCAGGGCTTTGACGTCACCCACGCGGGCGCCGGCCTCCCCGGAGTGGAGGAAGTCCGGCGGACCAAACCGGACCTGGTGACGCTGGACCTGAACCTGCCGGACCTTGACGGGCTGGAGGTATGCAAGCTCCTGCGCGAATTCTCGGACGCGTTCATCGTGATGCTCACTGCCCGCGCGGACGAACTGGACAAGCTCACCGGGCTGGACAACGGCGCCGATGAATACATCAGCAAGCCGTTCAGCCCCCGGGAACTCCAGTCACGGATCAACGCCTTGTTCCGCCGCCGCCCCTCCCAAGCGGCGGCGTCCGCGGCCCGGAGTGAACTGGAACGCGCCACGGAGGTGCAGCAAAGCCTGCTGCCCAAGGAGGACATCCGGGTGGACGGCTACGACGTTTCGGGCCTTTTCCGCCCCTCCCGCAGCGTGGGCGGCGACTTCTACGACTGGTACCAGACGCCCGACGGGCTCCACCTGACCTTCGCCGATGCCATGGGCAAGGGCATGGGCGCGGCGCTGATCGCGGCAACGGTCCGTGCAGTGATGCGCTCCACCGGCCTGCGGCAGGACCTGGACGCGGGGTTCGCCTCTGCCAGCAAGGCGATCGCCAGCGACCTTGACTCCTCCAACTCCTTCGTCACCCTCTTCCATGCCCGGCTGGACGCGGCGTCCGGCAAGGTCAGCTACGTCGACGCCGGCCACGGACTTGCGCTGCACGTCCAGCCTGCAGGTCCGGCGGACCGCCTCCCCACGGGAGGGCCTCCAGTGGGGGCCTGGCCCGGGACGCAGTGGCCGCAGGCAGAGCTGGAGCTGGCCCCGGGCGATTCCCTGGTTGTGGTCAGCGATGGTGTGCTGGACGTGTTCGAGTCCGTGGAGGATTTCACGGACGCCGTGCAGCAGGCAACGCAGGCTGCAGGTTCGGCCCATGAAGCCAGCAGCTCCATCATGGCCCTCGCCCCGGCAGAGACCGCCGAAGACGACGTCACGGTGGTTGTGGTCCGCCGGCTCCCCGGGGAGGTGGCCGCATGACCCGTTTCTGGACCCGGCTGGTGGTGGTGCTCACCGTCCTGACCGGCCTGAACTACATCGCCTGGCGCTGGGCGGCGTCCCTCAACTGGGATGCCTGGTGGATTGCCCTCCCCCTGGTGGTCGCCGAAACCTACAGCCTGATCGACGTCATGCTCTTCGGCATGACCGTGTGGAAGCTGAAGATCCGCAAAGGCGCCCCGCCGCCGCCGCAAGACGCCACCGTGGACGTCTTCATCACCACCTACAACGAGGACCTGGACATGGTCCTCACCACCGCGCTGGCGGCGCAGAAGATCCGGCACCCGCACAGCACTTGGATCCTGGACGACGGTGCCCGCCCCGAGCTCAAGGCCTTGGCGGAAGAGCATGGCCTGGGCTACGTCACCCGCAGCGGGGACTGGACCAAGGACCTGCCGCGGCACGCCAAGGCCGGCAACCTCAACAACGCCCTCATGGTCACCCATGGCGAGTTCCTGCTGATCCTGGACGCGGACCAGATCCCCGAGCCGGACATCCTGGAAAAGACCCTGGGCTACTTCAACAACCGGCGCGTGGCCCTGGTCCAGACGCCCCAGTACTTCAGCAACGTTCCCGCTGACGATCCGCTCGGCAGCCAGGCACCGCTGTTCTACGGCCCCATCCAGCAGGGCAAGGACGGCTGGAACGCGGCCTTCTTCTGCGGCTCCAACGCCATCCTGCGCCGGGAGGCCCTGATGCAGCTGGGCCTGGTGGGCTACGTCAAGGAAACCGAGAAGAGCATCCGCCGCGCCCTGGCCGCGTCCCGGGCAGCCATCAAGCAGGCCCGGAAATCTGCCGATGTCGAGTCACCCCTGGTGTCGGAGGTCCTGGACGAGGTGGAGGCCGCCACCCGCGAAGCCCAGGCGGAAGTGGACACCGGCCGCCCCCTCAGCGAAGTGACCTACCGGGTCCGCCGCCGCGTGGACGCCGCCGTCCAGACCCTGGTCCAGGCCGACGTCGCAGCACTGCAGGCAGACCTCGAGGAAATCGCCGCCATGGAGCTGGCCCACGTGGGCGAGTCCGGTGTCCCAGTGGTGGCTGATGACGCCGTCCAGCGCATGTCCGCCCGCGACTGGTCCCCGCTGGGCGCTCTGGAGTCCGTCCAGGCCGTCCTGGATGCCCTCACCGTGGAGCGCAGCAACGAGGCCCAGCCGGTGATGCCTCTGGCCACCATCTCGGTGACCGAGGACATGGCCACCGCCATGCGCATGCACGCCATGGGCTGGGAGAGCGTCTACCACCACGAGATCCTGGCCTACGGCCTGGCGCCGGAAGACCTCAAGACCATGCTCACCCAGCGCCTCCGGTGGGCCCAGGGCACCATCCAGGTGTTGCTCCGCGAGAACCCTTTGGTGCAGAAGGGCCTCAAGCTCGGCCAGCGCCTGATGTATTTCGCCACCATGTGGACGTACCTGAGCGGGTTCGCCGCGGTCATCTACTTCGCCGCCCCCATCATCTACCTGCTGCTGGGCATCCTGCCGGTCAGCAGCCTGAGCTGGGACTTCTTCATCCGGTTCATCCCGTTCATGGTGGTCAACCAGCTGCTGTTCGCCGTGGCAGGCCGGGGCATTCCCACCTGGCGCGGCCAGCAGTACAGCCTTGCGCTGTTCCCCACCTGGATCAGGGCATGCACGACGGCGGCCCGCAACGTCTGGTTCGGCCGTCCCCTTGGGTTTGCCGTCACCCCGAAGGCGCGCCAAAGCGGCGGACCCAGCTGGAGCCTCATCCGGCCCCAGATCGTGGTGTCCATCCTGCTGGCCGTCGCCGCTGTCGTCGGCATCATCCGCCTGGCCACCGGCCTGGCCGAGCCGCTGGGCACCCTGGTCAACGTTGTCTGGGTGGTCTTTGACCTGGTGGTCATGAGCATCCTGGTCCGCGCCGTGCTCTACAAGGGGTACGAACCGGCCGCAGAACCTGCAAACAGAGAGGAATCCTGATGGAGTTCAGTTACGAGGTCAAAGATTCGTACGCGGAGGTCAAGGCGGACGGCCGGCTCAACATGGTCTCCGCGCCCAAACTGCGCGAGTTCGTCACGGACGTCATCGCCGGCGGATCGAACCGGATCGTGGTCAACCTGGAAAACACCGCGTTCATGGATTCCTCCGGCCTTGGCGCGCTGATCGGCTGCCTCAAGGCCGCCCGCCAGGCCGGCGGCGACCTGCGCATCGCTGCCGTGCAGCCGCAGGTGAACATGGTCCTGAAGTTGACCAGCATGGACAAGGTCCTCACCGCCTACCCCACGGCCGAGGAGGCGTTCAGCAATGACTGAGGTACTGGCATCGCGCAGCTTCCGCGGACCGGCCGCCGAAGAGGCCATAGAAGAGATCCACAACGACCTCGACAGCCTGTGGCTGGACGTCCCGTTCGTGAACGACATGGACCAGATGACGTTCACCACCGCCGTCATCGAATCCGCGTCCAACATCGTCCAGCATGCGCAGCCGGCCGGGGACCGCGAGGTGGAGCTGGGCGTGGAGACCACGGTGCAGCCCGCGCTGCTGCAGGCGCGGGTCAGCGCCTATTACGCCAAGGCGCCGTTCGGTCCCATGGAGGCCTCCACCCCGGACGACGACGCCGAGTCGGGGCGCGGCCTGGCCTTGATCGAGGCGCTGGTCACCACGGTGACATTCGAGCGCCAGGACGGAACCAACACGTGGGTGCTTTCCAGGACGTCCTCACGGGACTAGGGATCTGGCGCGCCGCTTGACAGTGACCCTCGCCTGCTCTTGAATATTGCGTATGCTGAAATAACAGTTCCATGATGCGGAAGCCTGCCATTGTGCGTAGGTGCCGGGCACTCCGGCGTCCGCATAGCCGTCACCGTGGATGCCAGCATGACACCAAGGAATACGACCAGCATGAAGCTTGCCGAATTCAACAGCGCGGATCCTGCCGCGGCCCAGGCCATCCTCCGGCCCTGCATCGACATCAGCCGCTGGGTGGAGGCGGTGGCCGGGGCACGCCCGTTCCCCGCCCGTAACGAGCTCCTGGAGTTCGCCGCCCAGGCTGCCAACCCGTTCACTCCCGCCGAGGTTGAAGCCGCCATGGCCCACCATCCCAGGATCGGGGAACGCCCGACGGCGGCCAGCACCGAGGCGTCAATGTCCCGTTCCGAGCAAGCCGGGGTGGACCCTGCGGACGCTGAAGCCGCCGGGTCCCTGGCGCGCGGGAACCGTGAGTACGAGGAGAAGTTCGGCCGGGTCTTCCTGATCCGGGCAGCCGGACGCACCGCCCCGGAAATCCTGGCGGCCCTGAACCAGCGGCTCTCCAACTCTCCGGAAGAAGAAGACAGCATCGTGGCGCAGCAGCTGCGCGAAATCGCCGTACTGCGGCTCGAAGGACTGATCAGCGAATGAGCGTTTCCCACGTCACTACCCACATCCTCGACACCGGCGCGGGGCGCCCGGCGGCGGGGGTCGCCGTCGTCCTTTCAAAGAACGACGGCGGCACCTGGCGCGAGCTGGCAGCGTCCAGCACCGACGCGGACGGCCGGGCGAAGGACCTGGGGCCGGAGCAGCTGGAACCGGGACACTACAAGCTGAACTTCGCCACGGGCAAGTACTACGCAGGCCTGCAGACACAGACCTTCTTCCCGGAAGTGGACCTGGTGTTCGAGGTCACCGGCCCCGAGCACTACCACGTGCCGCTGCTCCTGAGCCCGTTCGCATACTCCACCTACCGCGGGAGCTAGCGGACATCCAGGGCGGCCGGACGCCGCCCAGGTTGATCCAATGTCACGGCCGTCACGGTTCCCGCATAGGATCAGGAAGTATGGCTCCTAAAAATGAACCGGAATCAGATACCGACACCGAAGGCGGCCAGTCAGGCGGAGTGCAGTCCGTGGAGCGTGCTCTGACCGTCCTGGAGATCCTGGCCAGGGAAGGGCACGCCGGCGTGAGCGAGATCGCCGAGGAGATGGGGATCCACAAGTCCACCGTCTCCCGGCTGATGGGTTCCCTGGTAACCCGCGAAATGGTCCACCAAAACAGCGAGCGCGGAAAGTACCAGCTCGGCTTCGGCATCCTGCGCCTGGCCAGTTCCATTCCCGGCAGGCTGAGCCTGGTGCACGAGGCACGGCCTGTGCTGGAAAGCCTGGCGGAGGAGTTCAAGGAAACCGTCAACCTCGCCGTCCTGCGTTCCAACTATGCAGTCAACGTGGACCAAGCCATGGGCCCTTCCACGCTGGCCACCTACGACTGGGTGGGAAGCCTCACGCCCTTGCATGCGACCTCCAGCGGAAAGGTGCTCCTGGCAGCACTGGGGGCCGATGAACGGGACCGGATCCTCAAGGAGACGGGATTGGAAGCCCGAACGGCCCGGACCGTCACAAACCGGAAGAAACTGGACGCGGAGCTGCTCGAGGTGGCCGCCAAGGGGTACGCCGTGGTCCGCGAGGAGTTCGAAATCGGCCTGAACGCGGTGGCGGTGCCCGTCTACAACCACCAGGGCACCGTGATTGGCGCCCTCAGCATCTCGGGACCCGCATTCCGTTTCGACCCTGAGCAGATCCCGGGGCTGCTGGAAACACTCAAGGAAGCCGGACTCAAGGTCAGCGCCAACATGGGCTACACGGTCCGATAACAACAAAATGACCCCCGGCTGGCCGGGGGTCATTTGCTTTAAGCGGGGACACGGCCTGTGCAGCCTCCCTTGACTTTCAAAGTGACGTACAGCACTCTTGTTGCTTAGCGCGAACTCTGTTGATCTTTGCGGAACACCTCCCCCACAGGGCTAATGACCCTTCCCCCGCATGGCCGCGGTTTCCGGTTGCCGTTAGGGCTCCTGCAACTACAGGCCAAGCACACTCGCAAGCCCATGGACTAGCCAAAGGACCCGCTTTCATGGCCATCAATAGTGATTTGACTACCCCCAAGCCCAAAGTGCCTCCGTCAGGGGACGCCGCCCCTGCAAGCCTTGACGATCCACGGGAAGAAGCGGCCCCGGCTGCCCCTAACGATCATGAACAGATCCTCGAAGAGCTGCGGCTGGGCAGGCGGGAGCAGGAAGTCTCCCAGCGCCGCAACCGGAAGTTGACGCTGGACAAGGCGACGTTCGGGATCACGGGCGCCATAGCCTTGGCCTTCATTGCCTGGGGATTCCTCGACAAGGACAGTCTCGCCACCACGTCAAAAGACGCCCTTGACTGGGTAATGGAGTACACGGGCTGGCTGTTCATGGTCCTCGCCTCACTCTTCGTCGTCTTCGTGCTGTGGCTGGCAATGAGCAAGTTCGGCAACATTCCACTGGGCAAGGACGGTGAAAAGCCTGAATTCCGCACGGTCTCCTGGATCGCGATGATGTTCGCCGCCGGCATGGGCATCGGCCTGATGTTCTACGGCGTCGCCGAGCCGCTGTACCACTTCATCTCTCCGCCGCCGGGAACCGTCGATGGCCGCACTCCGGCCGCCATCCAAACGGCCATGGCCACCTCGATCTTCCACTGGACGCTTCACCCCTGGGCCATGTACGCCGTCGTGGGAATAGCAATGGCCTACGGCACGTACCGACTGGGCCGCAAGCAGTTGATCTCCGCCGCCTTCACCTCCCTGTTCGGGATCAGGACCGTTGAAGGACCGGTGGGCAAGGTCATCAACATCCTGGCCATCTTCGCCACGCTCTTCGGCACCGCAGCTTCCCTGGGCTTGGGCGCCCTGCAGATCGGCAGCGGCTTCACTTCCAACGGCTGGGCCGGCGAAATCGGAACCCCCGTGCTGGTCGGGATCGTCGCCATCCTGACGGCATGCTTCGTTGCCTCCGCAGTTTCCGGCATCAGCCGGGGCATCCAGTGGCTGTCCAATATCAACATGGTCCTCGCCGTCGTGCTGGCCATGATCGTCTTTGTGGCAGGGCCGACCCTTTTCATCCTCAACCTCATTCCCTCCGCTCTGGGTGACTACATCCGGGACCTGGCCGCAATGTCTTCCCGCACTGAGGCCGTCGGCGACGAAGCATTGCGCACCTGGATGTCGGGCTGGACCATCTTCTACTGGGCCTGGTGGATTTCCTGGACGCCCTTTGTGGGAATGTTCATCGCCCGCATCAGCCGTGGCCGCACCATCCGGCAGTTTGTCACCGGCGTCCTGCTCGTCCCCAGCATTGTGAGCGTGGTCTGGTTTGGCATCTTCGGCGGCACCGCTTTCCGTATCCAGCAGGAAGCGGACAAAGCCGGTTCGCCGGGGCTCATGACCATGGTCGACGGCAAGGCCACCATCGATTTCGATGGCGCCCTGTTCAACCTGGTCAAGAACCTCCCGCTGCCCGCCTGGCTGACCGCGGCCGTGATCGTCCTCGCCATGGTTCTGGTGGCAATCTTCTTCATCACCGGCGCGGATTCCGCATCCCTGATCATGGCTTCACTGAGCTCCAACGGCAGCTCTGAACCTAAGCGTGCCCTGGTCATCTTCTGGGGCGCCCTGACCGGTGCCGTGGCAGCCGTCATGCTCCTGGCCGGCGGCGACCAGCCCTCGGAAGCACTGTCCGGCCTTCAGCGGATCACCATCGTGGCGGCCCTGCCCTTCATCATCGTTATGCTGCTGCTCTGCTTTGCCATCACCAAGGATCTGCGGCGGGACCCGCTCTCCCTGCACCGCCGGCTGGCGGACTCGGTGGTGGAGCGGGCCATCCGCACGGGGGTCGAGCAGCACCGCGGTCTCCAATTTGAACTTGTGACCAAGCACGAGTGCTCAGAAGCATGTGCAAAGGGCAGTCCGTGCCCAGGGGCAAGTACGGACACGCAGAAGGCAGCCCACCGCTTGTAGGAGCTCCGGCACTGCGATGGCCCCGGCGCCCGCGTCGGGGCCATCGTTGTTTACGACTGGGCAGACCAGCCAGGGGGCCGGAACTGCGGGTTACGTCCAGGCACAGCTGCGGGCTGCGCTAAAAACTGGCAGCGCTGCGGGCGGCAGGGCGATTACGCCCAGATCTGATAGCCCGATGACTTGTCGAAAATGCGCCGCGTGCTGATGCCTTCGGCGGCTATCCAGAGGACCGATCCGTCCTCCGCGGCCTGGTCCACCACCCCGGTGGCCACATGCTCCCCCAGTAGCCACACCTCAACACTCCGGCCGGGCACGAGTATGGCGCAGGTCACACTCCGAGTCAACGACGGTCCTGAGGGCCGGGATGGGCTAGGTGTATTGACCACGGAGGTTAGGAACATGCGGCGTGGTTAGGTGACAAAAAGAAGACCTCCAAGTGGAGTGGGGCTTGTCTAAGAGTCCGATCCACAAGGAGGTCTTCAATGTCCCATGCTA
>NZ_JBHDJA010000010.1:0-161990 GCF_041877125.1 Arthrobacter sp. E44 | reverse complement strand
AGACACAACCACAACCACCGGAAATAACGGCGACCACGGCTGCACAAAATTTGAAACCAGCCAAAAACACCATGCACACCACGGGGTGGCGGCACAGCACAATCAACCAATCACATTACATTACATAATCGGTATCAACAAACTTGGCACACTATTGAGTTCTCAAACAACAGACACACCCGGCACCACCCAAACCAACGTTCAGGATCGCTCCGGAGCAACTTTTCGAACTTACCCGATCCCCGCATCCGACGCAAATCCGTCTTTCAGGATTCTCATCGATGTGGAGGTCGGTTCCCCACCAGTTTCCAGCGCCCTAAAGAGCAACCAGAGTCTGGCTTTGATTTTTGGGGGTTTTGGCCGCCCGTGGTGATCAGTTCTTCACTGTCTCCCCCGCGGCGACTTAGAAAACAATACACGGAGTCGGGGCCCACCGCAAACCGTCGTCCGGAAGCGGTGAAAACCCCGGAATTGCGCGGCAGGACGGGCCATTGTGCCGCCCAGGCTGCCTGCCGTCGTCGTGATTCCCGTCTGTGGTCTCCGGCACAGCGCCCGCGTGGCGCTCCCAGCGCGCAGGGGAGGGACTTAAACGCAGAAGGGCCGGCAACCCTAAGGTTGCCGGCACTTCTCAGGCAGCTGGTATCAGCGGTGCTGGATTACCAGGATGACTTGGTGATGCCCGGGAGTTCGCCCTTGTGTGCCATGTCGCGGAAGCGAACACGGGAGATGCCGAACTTCTGGAAGGTGCCACGGGGGCGGCCGTCGATGATGTCGCGGTTACGCAGACGGATCGGGGACGCGTTGCGGGGCAGCTTCTGCAGGCCCAGGCGGGCTGCTTCGCGTGCTTCGTCGGTTGCGTTTTCGTCAACCAGGGTCTTCTTCAGCTCGAGGCGCTTTGCAGCGTAACGCTCAACGATGACCTTGCGCTGCTCGTTGCGAGCAATCTTGGACTTCTTAGCCATGTTTAGCGCTCCTCTCGGAATTCGACGTGCTGGCGGATCTTGGGGTCGTACTTCTTCAGGACCATGCGGTCAGGATCGTTACGACGGTTCTTGCGGGTTACGTAGGTGTAACCCGTGCCCGCGGTCGACTTGAGCTTGATGATGGGACGTACGTCCTTGTCCTTAGCCACTAGAGCTTCACCCCGCGAGCCAGAATGTCGGCGACGACAACGTCGATGCCGCGTACGTCGATGGTCTTGATGCCCTTTGCAGAAACCTGCAGCGTGACATTACGGCGCAGGGACGGAACCCAGTAGCGCTTCTTCTGAATGTTCGGATCGAACCGACGCTTGTTGCGGCGGTGCGAGTGCGAAATGCTGTGCCCAAAGCCCGGCTCGGCCCCGGTCACTTGGCAGTGTGCTGCCATGACTTCTCCTCAAGAATTGAAAGTAATGATCCGCATATCTGCTGCTGGACCATGCTGCTAAGGGCGACCCACAGAATGTACGGGCAACGGTTAGTTACGCAACTTGAGCCCCTAACTACCGGCCACCCTGGAGAAAATTACCGGGCAACCGGAGCAATTGCGCACGCTCCGCGCACTTAGCGCCTACCAAGTCTACGAGTTGACGCAATTAAAGACCAATCGGGTGTATAAGGGAGCCGCCGCCGTCCAAGGTCACAGCTTGCGGTTGACCCTTTTCACAGCAGCGGCATAGCTTCGCCCAGCATGTTGGATGCATGAACACGCAGCTCCTGCCGGCATCACCGGCCGCAAGCAGCTCCGGCCGCCCGGAGCTATCACCGACCACAAAGAGCCCCGCCCGCAGCTGGTTCTCCCGGCAACACCGCCAGCGCATGCTGCGGACGGATCTCCTGACCGTCATTGCCTGGGCGTCCGTTGCCGCCGCAATCGCTCTGTGGCTTGCCGACGGCGGGGCCACCGACATCACGTCGCCCGCCTCTTTGTTCACGGCGGCAGGGGTCGTAGCCGGACTGGCGGGCATGGACCTGGTCCTGCTCATGCTGCTCCTGGCCGCAAGGATCCCCTTCATTGACCGCACCATCGGGCACGACCGCGCGCTGGAGTTCCACGGCAAACTGGGGAAACCCTCCCTCTACCTGCTGCTGGCACACGGCGTGCTGCTGGCCATCGGGTATGGCATGGCAGAAGGACTGGATCCGGTCAGCGAGTCCATCAACCTGTGGTTGCAGGTGCCCGACATGTGGCTGGCCTTCGTCTCCATGGCGCTGTTCATCGCCGTCGTGGTGACGTCGCTGGTGGCTGTCCGCCGCCGCTTCCCCTACGAGTTCTGGTACGTGGTCCACCTGTTGACGTACGCGGCCGTTGCCACCTCGATCCCTCACCAGTTCAGTGTGGGCGGCCTCTTTGCGGCCGGGACGTGGCAGCGCTGGTACTGGCTTGCCATCTGCATCTACACCGGTACGGCCCTGGTGTACTTCCGCATCCTGGAGCCGGTACTGGCATCGGCACGGCACCAGCTGACCGTGGCCCGCGTTGAGCCCGTGGCACCGGGCGTGGTGAACATTGTGATGCGGGGCCGGAAGCTTGACCAGCTGGCGGGAACGGGCGGACGCTTCTTCATCTGGCGCTTCCTCTCCCCGGGCATGTGGTGGCATCCCCACCCCTTCAGCCTGTCCGCCGAACCCGTCTTCAACGGCCCGGACGGCCAGGGGACCCTGCGGGTGACGGTCCGCAACCTTGGCAATGGCTCCGCCCAGCTCCTCCGGCTGCGGAAGGGAACCAGAGTGGCACTGGAGGGCCCTTACGGCCTGCTCAGCACAGCTGCCCGGACCAGGAACAAGGTGGTGATGATCGGCGCCGGCATTGGCATCACGCCCCTGCGGGCATTGCTGGAAACCACGCCTTTTGCACCCGGCGAGGCGACGGTCCTGCTCCGCGGCCATACAGACCAGGAGCTGTATCTCAGCAGCGAGATCCTCGACCTCTGCCAGGCCCGCGGCGTCCGGCTCTTCCACCTCACGGGACAACGCTCCCGCACCACGTCCACGTGGCTTCCCGAGGACGCCGTCCGGAGCGGTTACAGCCTCACCTCCTACGTGCCGGACATCGCGGATGCGGACGTCTACGTCTGCGGCCCGGCGGTGTGGGCGGCCAACGTCATAGCGGACGCCGGGAAGGCCGGCGTCCCCGAGGAACAGATCCATCACGAAAGGTTTGACTGGTGAAAATACGCGGAACAGTTGCAGCGGCCCTGGCCTCCGCCGGGATCCTCCTGGCGGGCTGGCAGACGGGCACGCAGGCAGGCGGCATCAGCACCGTCGCATCGAGTACGACGGCGGCAGGCACCACGGGGTCGACGGGTACCGGTTCGTCCGGCACGGGAACGTCCGGGTCTGGGTCCGCTGGCTCGTCCAGCTCCTCAGGCTCCGCAGGTTCCGCCGGCCCGTCCAGCTCCGCAGGTTCCGCCGGCCCGTCCAGCTCCTCAGGTACCTCAGGGTCGTCCGGCTCCTCCGGGTCCTCGAACTCCTCGGCCGCCGGCACCTACAAGGGCAACACGGTGCAGACCCGGTTCGGTCCCGTGCAGGTCCAGATCACGGTGGCCAACGGGAAAATCACGGATGTCACAGCCCTCCAGCTCACCAATACCGACGGCAAGTCCATCCAGATCAGCAACCGCGCGGCTCCCCTGCTTCGCAGCAAGGTCCTCGCGGCACAGTCGGCAAATGTCCAAACCGTCAGCGGCGCCACCATCACCAGCGACGCGTACCTGACCTCACTCCAGGCAGCCATCGATGCAGCAAACCTCTGACCCCCGGACGGCGACCAGCACATTGAAGGCGCGCACTTTTCAGTGCATGGGAACCGTCATCGGGCTCACCATGCCCGTGGACTCCCCCGCGGAAGGGCAGCCGGGGTTCGATGAGCTGGGCGCCGCCACCGCCGTCGTCGAATGCCTTTTCCGGGACCTGGACGAAACGTTCAGCCTGTACCGCCCCGATTCGGAGGCCAGCAAACTGGCCCGGGGTGACCTGAAGCTTCCGCAGGCCTCGGCGCAGATGCGCGAACGGTACGCCGAGGCGCATGAATGGCGGCTCCGCACGGAAGGCGCCTTCACCCCGGAAAGGCCTGACGGCGTGCTGGACCTGTCCGGGATCGTCAAGGGCCATGCCATCCGCGAGGCAGGAACGTCGCTGCTGGCCCTGGGCCGGCGGGACTGGTGCCTCAACGCCGGCGGCGACGTCCTGGTGAGCGGCTCGCCGCATCCCGAAAGAACGCAGCCGTGGAAGGCCGGCGTCGTGGGTCCCGCGGACCGCCGCCGCCGCACCCTGATCACCGGTTATCCGCTGGGCGGGAACAGCCGCCACGCGGCAATAGCCACATCCGGCTCTGCCGAACGCGGCGAGCACATCTGGCGGGTGGGAAACGGCGGCGAATTCGTCCAGGTCACCGTGGCAGCCGCGGACATCGTTACCGCCGATGTCCTGGCCACCGCAATCGTCGCCGGCGGGACGCGCATGCTGAACCGCGCCGCGGTCGGGTGGGATGTTGCTGTGATGGCCATCCGGGCCGACGGCTCCATGCTGGCCACGCCGGGCTTTCAGCCCTCCTGACGCGGGTTGGGCGGTTGGCCGGTATTCCCGCTACAGCCGGGTGAACTGCGGGTACTTGGGCTGCAGGTTGTCCCCGGATGACTTGCCGGTGACGCGGCGGACCACCCACGGCGCTGCATACTCACGGAACCACTGGGCGTTGGCGCGGATGGCTTCGGAACGGCTCAGCTCCGGGACGGGCGTCATGGGCGGGACGTCGATGGAGTGGTCGTATTTGAGGACCTCAAGGACGCGCTTGGCCATGTTGCCGTGGCCGGCGGCGGACATGTGCATCCGGTCGTGCCCCCACATGCCCCAGTCGTAGTACTCGCTGAAGCGCCAGTAATCCACCAACAGGGCGCCATGGTCCCCCGCGATCCCCCGGACCAGCTCGTTGTAGATGGCCGTGCGGCCGCGCATGGTGCCGAAAACCTTTGAACCCCGGGCATCGAATCCGGTGAACATCACCACGGTGGCGCCGGTTGCAGACAACTTTCCGACGGCGTCGTTGTATTCCGCCAGGAGGTCGTCGATGTCCACTTTGGGACGCAGGATGTCGTTGGCACCGGCGTAGATGGTCACCAGGGTGGGGTTAAGTTCGACGGCGGCGTCCACCTGCTCTGCCAGAATTTGGCGGAGTTTCTTACCCCGGATGGCGAGATTGGCGTAACCGAAGTTGGGATCGGCGGCGCAGAGCTGTTCAGCTACGCGGTCTGCCCAGCCGCGGACACCGTTGGGGCGCGTGGGATCGTCGTCACCAACACCCTCCGTGAAGGAGTCGCCAAGTGCCACGAACCGGGAAGTGAAATCCATGCGGCTAGTTTGCCATCCGTTGCCGGAAGCAACCAATCGACCGGCGTCTGCCCGGGTCAGGCCGGCTTTTCGCGAAGAATCCAATGGTCCGTGTCCAGCCGGCCCACCACTTTTTCGCCGATGCGGGCCAGGTCCAGCACATCCTGCTCAGTCAGGGCGTCGAGGAACAGGTCCCGGACGTCCTCCACGTGGGTTGGGGCCAGCCCCACGATGGTGGCCATGCCTTCCTCGGTGAGGTGCGCGGTGGTCACCCTGGCATCGGAGGGGTGCGGACGGCGTTCCACCCAGCCCCGTTTCTGCAGCTTGGTGACCACGTGCGAAAGGCGGGACAGCGACGCGCTGCTGCGGGCGGCGAGTTCGCTCATGGGCAGGAACCGGTCCTCCGCTTCGGAGAGCATGGCCAGCACGGTGTAGTCGAAGAGGGACAGCTTCCCCGCAGCGTGCAGCCTGGTGTCCAGGGCCGCCGGCAGCAGGGTGTTGATGCTCACCAGTGCCAGCCAGGCACGGCGTTCGTCAGCGGTCAGCCAGCGGGGTTCGGTCATGGTCCCCATTCTACGATTGATCCTTCAACCAGCCGCTCCGGCCCCGGTAGGCTTGCCGCATGTATGTTGTCTCCCTCACCTACCGCGTGCCCCAGGAGATTGTCGACTTCCACAACGACGCCCACATCGCCTGGCTGCAGAAGGCGTTCGACGACGGCGTGTTCATCGCCGCCGGCCGGAAGATCCCCCGGACCGGAGGGCTGCTCCTCTCGCAGGCCGAACGGGAAACCCTCGATGCGAGCCTGGCGCAGGATCCGTTTTACACCAACGGTGTTGCCGACTTCGAAGTGATGGAGTTCCACGCCGGCCGGGTGGCCTCCGGGTACGAAATCCTGCTGGACACCCCGCCCGCGCCTACCGCTTAAGGCACCGTCCCGCTGTCGTATTCTTCTGCGGCCAGCTTCTTCAGTCCGCCTTTCCGCGGCACCTTCACCGGCTGCGGCCAGCGCGGGGTGAGCGTGTCCCCCAGCGTGACGCCGCGGAGCTTGCGGCCAAAGAGCGGCAGGACCCAGTCGTGGACCCAGCGCCGTTGCCGCCGCTCCCATTCGCGCAGCCCCAGCCTGGGCGGCGGTTCCCAGTCCTTGGGCTTGATCTTGTGCGGTACGCCCAACTGGCCCAGAACTTGGCCCGCCAGGTATTTGTGCCCGGCTTTGGACATGTGGAGCCGGTCCGAGTCCCACATCCGGCGGTCGTGGAACGCGTCCAGGCACCAGTAGTCCACCAGTACGGCCCCGTATTTCTCCGCAATCTCCCGAACCCGCTGGTTGTAGTAGGTGTTGCGCTTCTTCAGCGGCTCCAGCAGCGCGGACACCTTGACGTCGAAACCGGTGAAGAGGACAAGAACCGCACCCGTGCCGGCGAGTTTCGCGACCAGTTGCTCGTACGCCTCCATGAGCGCGGGCATGTCCGTTTTCAGATCCAGGATGTCATTGCCGCCGGCGTACAGGGTGACCAGTGTGGGCCGCATCCGCAGTGCGGGTTCCAGCTGCTCAACGATGATGTGCCGCAGGCGCTTGCTCCTGATGGCCAGGTTGGCGTATCTCCACCCGGGCTGCGCCTTGGCAAGTTTCTCGGCCACCCGGTCGGCCCAGCCCCGCACCCCGTTGGGCAACCGCTCATCCCGGTCCCCCACCCCTTCGGTAAACGAGTCCCCAAGGGCAACAAACACCCGCCGCCCGGAATCAGGAAGCAAGGATTCAGGCACCGCCCCAACGTAACGGCGGAAGGAAAAGGAAGTACGACGCCGGGATGAACAGTAAGTGAGCGCGCGTCGCGAAAAAACCAGCAAAATCTGATGAGGCGTTGGCGGGAAAGTGATCAAAGGTGAGCGCGCGTTTAGGTGCCGTGCGCGACAAGCCAGCGGCGCGGTTTTGCGTAGGAGCGCATCGCCGACCAAAGCGGAGCAAGGCCGCCCGCGGCCGAGCGAAGCGTCGGGAGGTGTCTAAGCGACGGCAAAACGGCGCCGGTGGCGAAGCCAGCCCGGAGGAAGAAACCTACCCCTCGGCCTTGCCCTGCCGCCAGTAACCCATGAACGCCACCTGCTTCCGGTCAATCCCTACGTCCCGGACAAGGTACCGGCGGAGGTCCTTGATGACGGCGGCTTCACCCGCGATCCAGGCGTAGAAGGGCAGGGCACCGGCCGGCAGGTGCGGGGTTCTGGTTGCGCTGATCTCCCCGGTGTCCAGGCGGGCGGGTGTCTCCCACAGGATGTCTTCATCGACGTTGACGTCTTCGGGCTCGGGCCCTGCGCCGCCGTCGTCCACTTTGACGCCCACCCAGCCGGGCACGGGGACGGCTTTGCGGACCGCCTCCTGCAGCAGCTGACCGTGCGGCCGGGACCTGCCGATAGCGGCACCGCGGGCCAGCCACGTAATCTCGATGGCGGCCGGAGAGTTGAGTTCCAGGAAGTCGCCCGCCTGTGGAACCTCCAGGAACGCGTGGCCGCTCATGTATGACGGGAGGGTTTCGAGGATGGCGGAGATGGCCGGGACGGCTGTTTCGTCGCCGGCGAGCAGGATGCGCTGGGCCAGGCCCGGGCGCCACTCGATGCCGGAGTAGGTTTCCGCCGTGATGCAGTGCGCGGCCCGGTTGTTGGGGCCGATGATGGTCAGTGCGTCGCCGGGCTGGGCGTTCCATGCCCAACCCGCGGCCGGCCCGGCCTGCCCGTCCCCGTCCACGTGCATCACGAAGTCGACGTCGATCTCCGGGTACACCCCGTCCAGCCGGGCTTCCCGGACGGTGTAGGTGCGCATCGAGCCGCGCAGATCCGGATCCATCGCCAGCCAGTTCCGGTACCAGCCGGCATCACTCGTCTGGAAGGCTGGGAGCGGCAGCGGTGTGCCGTCCGCGGCCAGCGACGGAATCACGAGCTTGATCCGCAGGTCCCGCGTCTCCCCATGAACGCCGAAGTCCCGCAACGAGTAGCCGCCGAACGTGATCCTCCGGAACGTGGGGCTGAGCTGCCGGACGGCGGAGACCGTGACCTCGAAAGCCAGGCTCATGGGCTGGGCCGACACCGGCTGCGCGGCGATTGGCTGGGCTGCTGCGGTTTCGCGGGTTCTCACGGGATGAGCTCCAGTTCGTTGGCTGTGGCGTGGTGGCGGCCAATGGGAATGATGAGTGGGGTACCGGAAACGGGATCGGGGATGACACTGCTGTCCAAACCGAACACGTCACGGACCAGGCCTTCGGTCACCACCTCAGCCGGTAAACCCATGGCCACTACCGCACCGTCCTTCATGGCGATGACGTTGTCCGCGTACCGTGCAGCGAGGTTTAGGTCGTGCAGGACGATGGCCACTGTGGTGCCGCGGGTGCGGTTCAGGTCCGTCACCAGGTCCAGGATTTCCACCTGGTGAGCCAGGTCGAGGTAGGTGGTGGGCTCGTCCAGCAGCAGGACCTCGGTTTCCTGCGCCAGCGCCATCGCGATCCAGGCCCGCTGCCGCTGCCCGCCGGAGAGCTCGTCCACGTCGCGCCCGGCAAGCTCCAGCGTTCCGGTGGCTTCCAGCGCGCGCTGCACCGCGGCGTCGTCCTTTTCGCTCCAGCTGCGGAAGAAGCCCTGGTGCGGGTAGCGGCCCCGGCCCACCAAGTCGCGCACGGTGATGCCGTCCGGAGCGGTGGAGTGCTGGGGCAAGAGGCCCAAGGTACGGGCCAGCTCCCGGGCCGGGCGGGTGTGGATGTCCTTGCCGTCCAGGGCCACCGTGCCGGCAGCGGGCTTCAGGAGCCGGGACAGGCCGCGGAGCAGGGTGGATTTTCCGCAGGCGTTGGCGCCCACGATCATGGTCACCTTTCCTTCGGGGATCCGGACGCTGAGCCCGTCCACGACGCAGCGCTGGTCGTATTTGAGGGTCAGGTCCTGGGCTTCGAGAACTGCCACGTCAGGCATCCTTTCGGTTGGCCGTGACCAGGAGCCACAGCAGGAACGGGGCGCCGAGCGCACCGGTAATGACGCCCACCGGCAGGACGGTGCCGTCCAGCAGCAGGGGCGCCAGGTTGGCAGCGAAGTAGTCCGCGGCCAGGACAATCAGTGCACCCACAAGGGCCGACGCCGGCAGGCTGGCTTTCCCGGTCACGCGGCGGGCGATGGGCCCGGCCAGGAAGGCGACGAATGAGACCGGCCCGGCTGCCGCCGTCGCCACTGCTGCCAGTGACACCGCAACGAACACCAAGACCAGCCGCGCTGTGTTCACCCGGACGCCGAGGCCCGCAGCGGCGTCGTCACCGAGCTCAAGGATTCGCAGCGGCCCGGCGATGAGCGCGACGGCGGGGACCAGCGCCGCGAGCGCGAGGATCAGGATGCCTGCGCGTTCCCAGTTGGCGGAGTTCAGGGATCCGTTGAGCCATACGAGGGCGTCGGCGGCGGTGCGGATGTCGGCGCGGGTCATCAGGAAGCTGACCACAGCCTGCAGGGCAGCGGCGATGCCCACGCCGGCCAGCACCAGCCGGTTTCCCGCAGCGCTGCCCCGCCCGGTTCCGCGGCGCTTCCCGCCGCTCGAGATTGCGTGAATCAGGGCAGCAACGGCCAGGGCCCCCGCCAGCGCCGCCCCGGACACCGCGGCGCCGGCTGCCCCGAATACGACGATGGCAACCACGGCGGCGGCACTGGCGCCGGAGCTGATGCCGATGACATCCGGGCTGGCCAGGGGGTTGCGCAGCATGGTCTGGAAGAGAGCGCCCGCCAGGCCGAAGGCAATCCCGATCAGGGTGCCGATCACGGCCCGGGGCAGCTTGCTCTCCATCACGATGAAGCTGGCGCCTGGCATCCTCGGTCCGCCGGTCAGGTGGTTGGCGACGATGGTGAAGAAATCCGGAACGGTCACCGTGTAGCTGCCCAGCAGGACCGATGCGAAAAACATCAGCATCACACCGGCGGCCAGGATCGCGGTCCGGTTTCCTCCGCGAGATGGCAGATAACCCCAATGTCTGCGCGCAGGACTGCCGTTAAGTGCCATCTCGCGGGGTTTGGTGAGGCTCACAGCCCGGCTCCCTTCCCGCGGCGGATCAACCACACGAACACCGGGGCACCGACCAGGGCGGTCATGATGCCCGCCGGGACTTCGCCGGGCAGCAGCGCCACCCGGCCGATGATGTCCGCGCCCAGGAGCAGCACGGGGGCGGCGACCAGGGAGAAGGGCAGGATCCAGCGGTAATCGGGGCCGGTGAGGAACCGTACCGCGTGGGGCACCACCAGGCCCACGAACCCGATGGGCCCCGCCAGCGCTGTTGCCGTGCCGCACAGCAGGACGATTCCCAGGGCGGTCACGGCACGGGACAGGCCAACCCGCTGCCCCAGTCCGCGGGCCACATCGTCCCCCAGGGCCAGGCTGTTGAGGCTGCGCCCGGCCAGCAGCACGATGAGCGCACCGGCGGCCAGGAAAGGCAGGCAAGGCAGGAGAACGGACCAGTCCCGGCCCGCGATGCCCCCCACTTGCCAGAAGCGGAACCTGTCCAGGGTGTCCTGGCTGGAGACCAGGATGACGTTCATGAGCGAGGACAGCCCGGCGCTGAGTGCCGCACCCGCCAACGCGAGTTTCACGGGTGTGGCACCGTCCCTCCCCAGCGAGGCGATGAGGTACACCACGACGGCGGCTGCGGAGGCCCCGAGAAAGGCGAACCAGATGTAGCCGGAGAAGGTGGTGACACCAAAGAGGTAGATGCCGGTGACCACTGCCAGGGCGGCGCCGGCGTTGACGCCGATGATGCCGGGGTCGGCCAGCGGATTGCGGGCAACGCCCTGCATCGCGGCCCCGGCCAGGCCCAGCGCGCCGCCGGCCAGCAGGCCCAGGACAGTCCGCGGAATGCGGGCGTGGACCACGGCATGGTCACCATTGGCGGGGTCGAATGCGGTGAGGGCACGCCATACGCTGCCGAGCGGAACGTCACGGGCACCCACGGCCAGCGATGTGCCGGCCAGCAGCACCAGCACGACGACGGCGGCACCCAGCCAGGCAGTCCGCTTCCCTCTCGAAAGATCACCGCGGAGGGTGGCGCCGGCTGCCTTGCCAGGCACATGCGTGCCTGTGCCTCCTGCGGGGCGCGCCGTCGTCGTACTCATGGGAATTCCCCTACTTCACGGCATCTGCGGCGGCGGCCAGCCGTGGCAGGAATGTATCCAGCGACCAGGGCAGGCTCAGCGGCGATGAAGCCGAAATGGACAGGGTGAGGGTGTTGTCCGAATCGGCCACCAGGGCGCCATTTTTGATGGCCGGAATCTGGCCGAGCAGCGGGTCAGCCTTGATGGCGTCCGCGGTGGACGCGTCGGGAACCCAGGTGACGAAGATGTCCGACTTGAGTTCGTTCGCCTTCTCAGCCGACCACGGAATGTAGAACTCCTTGGAGCCCTGGGACTTGTCCGCAACCACCGGGGCCAGGGTCATGCCGATTTCCGTGAGGAAGCGGGGGCGGTTGTCGTTGGCGGTGTAGACGTTGACCCCATCACCCTTGGCGGGTTCCAGGTTTCCGTAAATGAAGCTCTTGCCCTGGAGCTGCGGGAACTCGGAGACCTTGTCCTTGACAGTGGCCTCGGTGTCGGCGACGAGCTTGGCAGCCTCGGTGTCCTTCCCCAGTGCCTTGCCGATAATGGTGGTTGCGTCCTGCCAGGAGGTTCCATAGGCCACGTCCGGATGGGCCACCACGGGGGCAATCCCGCTGAGTTTCTTGTAGTCCTCTTCGGTGAGACCGGAGTAGGCGGCGAGGATGACGTCGGGGCTGAGCTTGGCGATCTCAGTGAAGTTGATGCCGTCGGCCTCCGAGTACTGGACCGGCGCCTTGTCCGAGCCGAAGCCGGCGCCCAGCTTTTCGAGGGCCGCGTCCTTCCAGGGTGTCGAGCCCTGGGAGTTGCCGCCCCAGTCATTTTTTGGAACGCCCACCGGGACAACACCCAGGGCGATGGCGACGTCGTCGTTCACCCAGGAGACAGTGGCAACGCGGGTGGGCTGCTTCTCGATGGTGGTCTCGCCGTAGACGTGCTTGATGGTGACCGGGAATGCGGTGCTGCTGGTTGCGTTGCCTGCATCCGCAACTGAGGAGGTTGGCCCCGTGCTGCAGGCGGAAAGCGTGAAGGCTGCGGCGGCTAACACCGCCGCAGCCTTGCCGGCGGAAGAGAAGAGCGTCCGGCGGGTGGGTGCGGGGCCGGGGAATGAGGGGCTGGTCACGGGACTCCTTGAATCAGGCTGACGAAAACTTAAGTAAGGCTAACCTATCTAAATGGCTATTACGCAACACTTTCATTGCCTAATGCAGGGAAGGTGATGGAGAGCACAAACCAGCGCAGGTCCTTGGACAGGAAGCCACTGAACTGGCAGGATGTCCTTGCCGGACCGGCGGCAGAGACACCGGGATGCTGAACAGGAACAGGACAACGGGAACAATGCGCACGCAGATGGTCACTTGGACCGCCGCTGCCGTGGAAAGCGGGGTGGCCGCTTTGGCCTGCACCGCGGAGACTGACTGACTCCCCCGTTACCCCTGGCCCGGCTCCGGGCCGCCCACCCTTTACGAAAGTTCAGCCATGCAATCAGTCACGCCTCAACAGATCCGCTCATCCTTCGTCAACGCCAGCCGCTCGGAAGCTGCAAAGCTCACGCTGCCCAAGAACTTTGACTCCCTCGCCTGGGACAGCCTGGAGTTCCTGGGCTGGCGCGATGAGAAGATGCCGCTGCGCGGCTACCTGGTGGTTCCCGGACCCAAAGGCCTCACCGGAATCATGCTCCGGGCGCCTGAAGGAGGGGCCCGGAAGAAGCGCTCCGTGTTGTGCGAGCTCTGCCGCGACGTGTTCTCAAAGGAGGATGTGCTCCTCTGGGTCGCCAAGCGCGCCGGCCAGTCGGGTCGTGACGGCAACACCGTGGGAACGCTGATCTGCGCCGAATTCCTGTGCTGCGGCAATGTCCGCAAGGAACCGCCGGCCAACGAGATCAATCCGGACCCGGCCGTCGTCGTGGAACGCCAGATCCGGGGCCTGCAGGACCGCACCGCGCAGTTCCTGGCCCGCGTCCAGTCGAAATAGGAGTGCCGGGCAAGTAGGCAGTCATATGGGAGCCCTCCCCCACGCTTGGGAGGGGGAGGGCTTCCCCGCTTGCCGCTCACCGGTAGGAGAAACTCATCAGCAGGGCCTTCAGCATTTGGCCTTCGCCGCTCCAGTACCAGGCTTTTGCCGCCTCATCGTCAGGGAACGGGGCACCGGCGAACAACACATCTGCGGTCAGGATGCGGTCGCCGAGCATCACGAGGCCATATTGCACCTTGCCGTCCGGCGACACCGGCGGTCCCGCCGTTAGCCCCATGTGGTAAGTGGCAGTGCCGAAAGCGTGATCAACAAAGAACGATGAACTGGGCGTGGGAACAGCAGCCCCGATCAACCCCGGCACCGGGTCAGTATCGAGTACGAACCTGGAGACGTTGCCGGCCGTGACGTCACCCACCTGGCTGTAGTAGATGGCCACCTGCTCCTTGCCGCCGGCATCGGAGACCGTCGCGATTTCCACTGCCGGGGACGCCGATACCTGTTCATGCTTCACGTCCCAGCCCTCCGGCCGCGCAAAGGACAGGCGGCCGTCTGCGAATGTGAAGATCACCGGCCCGGCGGGAGCGGGAGACGAGGTGGCGGCGGGAATGATTGATGCAGGCGGACCTGCTGCACTCGTCCCGGCGGCAGACCCCGTCGAGGCACCTCCGCCGCCGGCCGTGCCGTCCGCACAGCCCGTGAGGCCGAGGGCCCCAGCCGCGGCGAGCGCCATGAAGGTGGAGGCGCGATGTGCTGGGCGCATTTGCGCTGCCTTTCATGAAGGCAAGTGGTTAACGCCCACAGGATGGCACCAGGACAGCACCGTTCAACAGCACCCGAACGATAATATCCATTGATTTGTTATAAAGTACGGGCGCCGGCAGCAGCTAACGCAGGACGATGTCCACCGGGTTCGCCTCGGACCGCCAGGCCCCTTCCTCCCCCGGACGGGGCCGGATCACCGGCGCGGTGAGGATGCCCGAGCGGTTGGTGCGGCGGTCGCGGAGGATCTCCGTGACCGAGCCCAGGTGCCGGGACAGGTCGATCACGTTTTCAGGCGCAGCCAGCAGCAGCTGGAACCCGAATTCGTGCAGGGCCTTGATCCCGGCGCCTGCGAACTCCTCCGAGGCGAGGACGAACGCCTCGTCCATCATCACCGTGCCGTAGGTGGTGAAGCCCTGCTCCGCGATGCCCAGCTGGTAGCTGAGGGCCGCGGCCATGATGAAGGCCGTAAACCGCTGCCGCTCGCCGCCGGACATGGATCCTGTGTCGGCGTGCATGAACACCTCGGTCTTCCTGACGCCGCCCTTCTTTCCGGCGGCCGGGCCGGTGACCTCCCGGTGCTCCTTGCACTGGATGAACAGGTGCCCGCGGACATCGAGCACCTCGGCGCGCCACCGACGGTCCTCGGGCGCCTGCGAGCCGAGCCTCTTGACCAGGGTTTCCAGGGTCTTGTAGCGGGCGGTGAGCTCGCCGTCGTCGTCCCTCTCCGGGCCGGAACCCTCTGCACGGCCAGCTTCCGACTTTGCAGGGCGGGTATGACGCGCCTTCAAGGCGTTCTGGATGGCGTCCTTGAACTGCTTGGCCGTGGGCGGCAGCGTCTGCTTGATGTCCAGTTCCAGGTAGCTGCCCTCGTGGAAGTTCACCTGCGACAGGATGCCGTTCAGGGGCAGGATGCGGCTGGTGATGGAGCGGCGTTCCTCGTCCAGCAGGTGCAGCAGGGTGCTGAAGGACTCGTGCGTGCGCTGGTTGAAGAACTGCCGGAACTCCGCCTCCTGCGCGGGCAGCCCGTCGTTCACGATCGCGTGGTAACGGGCCTCGAATTCGCTGGCGGCGCCGATGCTGGTGCCATGGTCCGCCGAAATGGCACTGCCCCACTCGCGCACGAAGCCTTCGAAAATGCGGGTGAGCCGCTCGGCCGTCGCCTGTCCGCGGGACTCCGCGGTGTGCAGCTCACCCAGCAGGGCGGTCCGGACCCGGTTGGCCAGGTTGTCCAGCTCGTGCATCTCGGTGACGTCGCCGAATTCCGCGAAGTACGGTTCCAGGGCCTTGACGGTGGCGTCCGACGGCGGCGCCTGGGCAAGGCGGTCGCGTGCAGCTTCCAGCAGGGTGTCCGCAGCCGTCAGCTGGCGGTCGAGTGCCTTGTATTCGCTCTGCAGCACAGCAGCGGACTCGGTGCTGGACTGGTGCTTCTGCCGGACCTCCTCGATGGTGGCGCGGAGTGGCTCCAGGTCCGCCTGCGCGGCGAGGGCGTCCTTGAGCCGCTGCTCGATCCGGGCGAGCTCGTCGGCCGCAACCGCAGCGGAGACCTGTTCCCAGGGGCGGTCGTCTTCGGCGATCCGTCGCAGCGCATCGAGCTGCCGGCTCATGCCCTGGTGTGAGTCCTCGCGGCTCTGCGCCAGCTCGGCGGCCTTGGCCACTTCCTGCCGAAGGTCCTCCACCTGGGCTGCCACGAGTTCCAGCTTGGCGGCGTTGTCGAAGCCGAGGACGTAGTCCTGGCGGCTGGTGAAGCGGTCGTCCTTCTCCACCGTGTGCCGGTTGCGCTTGACCACCCCGCCCAGGCTCAGGCCCTTGTCCAGCGCCGCCAGCTCGTCGGGGTCCTCCACGCAGGGGAAAGCGAAGTCCAGCGCGATGCGTTCGCGCACCCATTCGCCGGCTTCGGCAGCCGTGCCCGAGGCGAGGATGTCCAGCTTGTTGAGCAGGTCGCCGTCGCGCGCGTCCTCCACGGCCAGCGCGCCGCCGGCGAGCGGCTTGGAGACATCCACTGCACGCAAGGCGCCGCGCACATTGTGGTCGTTGAGGTAGCGGGTCACGGCGCCGAAGTGCTCACCCGGCACCAGCAGGGTGGTGGCCAGGCTGCGGAGCGCGCGCTCGGCCGCGGGGCGCCACCGTTCCTCACCTTCAGCGAGGTCCATGAGCTCGCCGGCGAACGGCATGCGGTCCTCGGGGATGCCTGTTGCGGCGGCAATGGCGGCGCGGTTTTCAATGCTCGACGGCGGCAGCAGGGACTTGCGCGTCTTCAGCGAGACGAGCTCCTGCTCGGCTGCCGCCAGCTCACGTTTCCGGCCGGCGTGCGCATCGAACGCCTCAAACCGCAGTTCCTGCAGGGCCTGCGAATCATCCTTCAGCTCGGCGGACCGGGCGGCCGCCTGCTCGTGGGCCTGCTCCCAGCCGGATGCGCTCCACTCAAGCTGCAGCCCGGCGTCGGCCAGTGCCTGCTGGGCCGCCTCCTCCACCTGTTGGCGGAGCTTCAGCCCCACCCGGGCGTTCTCCAGCGACTGCTCGATCGCCGAGATCGCGTTGCCGCCCTGGTTGTTGTAGTCGGTTTCCAGCTGCCGCAGTTCCTTGGCCAGTCCGTCCCGGACCGTACGCTCGGCGCCCAGTTCCTTGGCTTTCGCCTGGGCGAGCTCGCGGAAGCGGAGCAGGGTCTTCTGGTGGACCGTGACGGCGAGCTGCTGCCTGTAGGCCTCGAATTCCTCGCCCACCAGCTCCCGAAGCCGGTTCGCGTCCAGCAGCGACTGCGCGTACTCCCGGTTCAGCCCCGGCACCGGCGCCAGCTGGTCGCGCTGCTGCCGGACGTCCTCCAGCCGCTGGCGGATGGACATCAGGTTGCTGAACTCCTCCACCACATCATCCGCGGCGGCCAATGTTGCGGGCGCGTCCAGGACCTGGTCGCGGAAGAACGTGTTGACGCTGCCGCCCAAGCCCTTGCCGGCCTGGATCACGCGCAGGAGGGGCAGGGCCTGGTCCGAGTTGATGCCCAGCAGCCGGCGGAACCGCTCTGCGAACGCCTTGTGCACGTCGAAAACCTGGGCGTGCGGGAAGATCGCCTCCAGCGCACCCTTGGTGAACCGCTTGTCGGCGATGCCCTCCAGCGCCTCCAGGTCCAGGGGCACGTTGTCCACCAGGTAGAACCGGCCCACGCTCGATTCCGTGCCGTTCTTGGGCAGGTCGAACAGCGCCGACACCGTCACCCGCGTGCCGGCAGCGTTATCGAACGTCAGCGCGACGGCGGACCATGTGGCACCGGGGCGCTGGAAGGCACTCGCCGACCCCTCGCCCACGGCCTTGTCGCCCACCTTGCCGCGCATGTACGTGAACGTGGTCCGCTTGTCCTCCACGGCACCGCCCGACCGCTGCGCTGCCGCCTCATTCGACCGCGGCCGCGCATCGAAAACCCGCAGCATCGCATCGAACAGCGTGGACTTACCCACGCCCGAATTACCCGTCAGCAGCGTCCCGTTCCGGTCCACGTGCATCGTGTGGGCCCCATGGAACGTCCCCCAGTTGACCACCTGCACCAACGCAAGGCGCATCTGGCCGGGGTTCGTGACATCCCCCAACGGAAGCATGCTCGCGATGCTCACTTGGCGTCCTCCGTGTCGTCGTTGTCGTCCCCGGTTTCGGCAGGCTCAACCGCAGGATCTGGCTCAAGGTCGAGCATCGCTTCTGTGCCAGTGGGGTCGGCCGAGGCGGCTACCAGGGCTTCGATATGGGCCGGGATGTCGCCGATGTTTTCGAACGGCAAGGCCAGGGGCAGGGCGTTCGAGATGGTGTACACGTCGTCCAGGCCCGTGGGGAGCAGGAGTTGGCGGGCCAGGAGCTTGGTGATGGCGCGGGTCACCACGTCGGAGTCGCGGAGGGCGTCCTGCTGACCGGCGGGCTGGTAGTGCGCCACAAGGTCCGTGATTTCCTCGCGGGTGATCGTGGGGTCTGTCTGGGCGGTGACGTGCCGGTCCAGCAGCAGGCGCAGGCGGAGCAGCACGATGGTTTCCACCCGGCTCAGGGCGCGCTGCTGGCGCAGGATGCTGGACCGGGTGCTGCCGCCGATCACCTCCGGATCAACGGGGCGAAGAACCGCGATTTTCCGCTCGTGGTCCAGCTGCAGGGTCAGGAACAGCTCGGAGAGGCGGCTGCGCAGGATCACCTGGTTGTCCAGGAGCACCGTCCACAGCTTCTCGTCCCGGCCGCCGTCGATGTACGGTCCCTTGAGCAGCTTCACCAGGGCCTGGCGCACCTTCATGGACAGGACGCCGGTGTCGCCGGGGAACAGCGCAGCGCCGTCGACGAAGGTGTCGCGCGGGGAAACGGTAAACGGGCGCTCGGCCGCCGGCACCTGCTCGGCGTCTGGCTGGATGTCCTCCGCCTCATCGAGCCCGTTGTCGTGTGAAACCTCAGTCATCTGAATCCTTTGCGAGCGTGACCACCGGCAGGTAGGCCCTGCGGGTGGAGCCGTCTATCTGTTCGAAGTCCAGGCCGTCCCAGGCGCCGCGGTCAAAGTCAGCCCCGGCGTGCAGGGCTTCGGACAACAGGGCCCGGATGGAATTGATGTGCTGCTCCCCGGGCGGCAGCTGCTGCCAGGCATCGGCGAGCGTGGCAGCTCCTGCCATGGCCGCCCGGACCACCGCCGGTTTGGCCTTGCCCGTCCGCGGCGAGCGCACCCGGTCCGAGTCGGTGAAGGCGATGGGGTCCGCCAGGCGGGGCGGCGCCGCAAACTCGTCCGGGTCGAAGAGCTTGACCATGGACAGGGACTCGAACCCGGCGTTGTACAGGACCGGCCCCGGAACAAGGCCGGGGCGTTCCCGCTCGTACGGGAGGGAGCGGATGGCCTGCTCGGCTTCGCGCAGGACCTGCCGCAGCCGGACCGACTGGCGGAAGTCGTCGCTCTGCACGTACGTGTTGAGGCTTTCGCTGAGCTTGCCGTAGATGCGCTGGATCTGGCTATGCTGCTGGCGGAGCTCGGCCACCAGGCTCTTCAGGGTCTCCCGGTCCTCGGGTGAGAGGTCGTCCGCGAACTGCCGGCTCAGGACCTCGCCGATTGCGGAGCGGAAGCGAAGCTGCTGCTGCGGGTCCTCTAGGAACGCGGTGAAGGACCGGAACGTCCTGCCCTCGGGGCTCTGGCGCAGCCGCTTGTCGGCTTCAAGGACCTGGGCCATGGTGGCGCCCTTGGTCAATGACTCCTCGATGATCTGGTTGCGGAGCTCGCCCACCAGTTCCTCGATCCGGTCGCGCATCTTCTTGTAGTCCGCCGGCAGGCTGGCAGCGAGGTCCAGAATGTTCCCGGCGGCTTCCAGGGCTTCGTCGTCGTCGAGCAGGCCGTCGAACTCGCCGGTGCTGATGTCCTGGATCAGCTGCTGCCGCTCTTCGATCTCCTCTTCCAAGGCTTCGAGGCGGGCGCTTTGGTCCGGGTTGGTTTCGTTGGCGAGCTTTTCCACGTCCCCCAGCAGGGTGCCCAGGCGGGAACCGTTCAAAGTGGACCGTTCACTGGAGAGGCTGTCGAGGAAGGCGAGCACACGGGCGGCAGGCTCGGTGGCCTCGTAAACGATCTGGCCGGACTGGTTCCGGCGCGTCAGGAACTGCCGCCGGGTCCACTCATCGCCAAAAGCCTTGCCATTGGCACCTCCTCCCAGGCCGGGATCCTGGCGCCGGAGCTCCTCAAGGAAGGTGTCGACGTCGGCATGGAATTCCTCGAGCGGCACCTGCGGACGTGTGCGGGTGAAGGAAGCCTGCAGTACCGCGATCACCCACGGGGCCGAGCGCGTCAGGGCCCAGGCAGGTCCCTTTGTGAGGAGTTCGAGGTCCCGGAGCCGGGCGCTGATGGCGTCAGCAGATGACCTGGCGGAGCGGGGCACACACTCTCCTTGGGCTGTTGGCTGGTAGTTGTTCGGGGTCTGGGCAGGGCGCTCCGAACAGAACGGACCGGAAAACTGCCAACTACAAGGTTAACGCAGGCCGCCGCTACCGCTCCGTGACCTACCTGCCGGTAGTGTTTCAATCCCGTATCAAGAGTCACATAGGCCCCACCGGCTCTGGCTGGGCGCGCACCCGTCCCCCTACGCTTCTGCTACTGGTTCTCGCCACAGCAGTCTTTCGCAAAGCAACGTCGCAGCAGGGGGATTCATGCAGTTCGATCTAAGCTCCGTGGAAACAGCCACTTTGGTCTTCATCGGGACACTGGTGTTTGGCGCAATTCTGGCCGCATTCGTGCTCACCGCAGGACTGATCGCCCTGGTGGTGCTGGGCGCGGGCAAGCTCACCTGGATGGTGGTTATCAATACGCTCATGGCATTGGTCCACGGGATTAATGCAGGGTGGGACAAGCTGGTCCACCGCGCTTCCGCCGTCGAGCTTCCGGGAGATTTCCAGGGCCAAACGTCCCCTAGTACCGGAACCTACCCGCGGGTAATCTTGAGGGACAGCTGAAGGGTTCTCCAACCCCGGCGGATCCATGGCTACACCGGCCATCCGGCCAAGGAGATGACCCATGACCTCCGCCACTGACAGCCAGGCCAAGGACGCCCCGGCTGATGAGACACCCGTCCCGACCGGCAAGATCGGCGCCGGGGCCACCGCTGAAGATGCACGGGCCGTCGCCGAAGCCGCCCGTGAATCCGGCTGGGACCGTCCAAGCTTCGCCAAGGGCCTCTACCTTGGCAGCTTCGACCTGGATCTGGTCCACCCCTGGCCCGCCGCTGACCCTGCGTCCGTGGAACGGGGCGAGGAGTTCATGGGCCGCCTCACGGAATTCGCCAAAACGATGTCCGGCCGCGTCATTGAGCGGGAAGCGAAGATTCCCGACGACTACATCAAGGGCCTGGCGGATCTGGGCGTCTTTGGCATGAAGATCCCGGAGGAATACGGCGGGCTTGGGCTCTCGCTGGTGTACTACGGCCGCGCCCTTGCCCTGCTGGGCAGCGTGCACCCCAGCCTGGGCGCCCTCATCTCTGCCCACCAGTCCATTGGCGTGCCGGAGCCGGTAAAAGTCTTTGGTACGCCGGAACAGAAGCGCGAGTACCTGCCGCGCTGTGCCGCCGGCGCCGTCACCGCGTTCCTCCTCACCGAACCGGACGTGGGCAGCGATCCCGCCCGCCTGGGCAGCACCGCAACGCCAACGGACGACGGCGACGCGTACCTTTTGGACGGCGTGAAACTTTGGACCACCAACGGGGTGATCGCTGAACTGGTGGTGGTGATGGCGGTGGTGCCGGCGCACACCGACCCGGACGGCACCAGGCACAAGGGCGGCATCAGCGCGTTCGTAGTGGAAATGGACTCGCCGGGCATCACGGTGGAAAACCGCAACGCGTTCATGGGCCTGCGCGGCATCGAGAACGGGGTGACCCGCTTCCACCAGGTGCGGGTGCCGGCCACCAATCGATTGGGCCGCGAAGGGCAGGGCCTGAAGATCGCGCTCACTACGCTTAATACCGGCCGTCTGGCGCTGCCCGCCCTCTGTGTGGCCTCCGGGCGGTGGAGCCTGAAGATTGCCCGCGAATGGTCCAACGCCCGCACGCAGTGGGGCCGGCCCGTGGGCGAACACGAAGCCGTAGGCAAGAAGATCGCTTTCATCGCGGCCTCGGCCTTTGCCCTGGACGCGGTCTTTGAACTCTCGGCCGAGCTCGCGGATGCCGGACAGAAGGACGTGCGGATCGAAGCGGCGCTTGCAAAGCTGTGGGCCACGGAGATCAGCTGCACCATCGCGGATGAGCTGGTCCAGATCCGTGGCGGGCGGGGCTTTGAGACCGCGGAGTCGCTCGCTGCGCGCGGCGAACGTGCGGTGCCGGCCGAGCAGCAGTTGCGGGACCTGCGTATCAACAGGATTTTCGAAGGCTCTTCCGAAATCATGCGGCTGCTGATCGCCCGGGAAGCGGTGGATGCGCACCTGGCGGCCGCGGGCGACCTTGCGTCCCTGGATGCGAGCCTTGCCGACAAAGCGAAGGCCGCCGTCGGGGCTTCCAGCTTCTATGCCAAATGGCTGCCCAAGCTGGTGGCCGGCGCCGGCATGGACCCCCGCTCCTACAGCGAGTTCGGCAGGCTGGCCAAGCACCTCCGCTTCGTGGAACGCTCGTCGCGGCGGCTGGCGCGGCAAACCTTCTACGGCATGGGGCGGTGGCAGGCCAAGCTGGAGCGGAAGCAGGCATTCCTGGGCCGCGTGGTGGACATCGGCGCTGAACTCTTCGCCATGACGGCCTGCTGTTCCCGCGCCGAGATGCTCCTCAAGACCTCCCCTGACAAGGCCGCCGGCGCCTATGAGCTGGCCGACGCCTACTGCGAGCAGGCCAAGGTGCGCGTTGACGAGTACTTCGACCAGCTGTGGCGGAACACGGACGACGCCGACCGGGAGCTGACGCGCAAGGTCCTGGCCGGCGACTACACCTGGCTTGAGGCGGGAGTCCTGGACCAGTCGGAAGGCACCGGCCCGTGGATTGCCGACGCGTCGCCGGGCCCGTCAAAAAAGCAGGACCTGCACCGGAAATACCGGTAAAACCGCAGGTCACAAAATAGTAAGCACGCTTGCTATCAGGTGGGGCGGGTGGTTGAGTTGAGGCATGAGCAGCTCAACGGACCCAGAGAACCTGCCTCCCCGCCGCGCCCGGGAGGACGAAACCACCCGCAGCGGAAGCTACCGCGACGCAGCCGCGGACGACACGGCCACGCGCTCGTTTGACCAGGCGCCTGCCCGGGAAGGAGCACCGGCCCGGGACGGGGCAACTGCCCGTTCAGTGGACCGGGAGCGCCTCTCTGACCGGGAGCGCGCCAGGGACCTCAGCGCCGAACGCGACTACGACGCGACCCCGCCCAAGGCGGAGCGGGAGTACCAGCCCGCCCCCACCACTGCCACCCCCGTGGTGGACGCCGGCCTCGCGGACAGGGAAACCGCCGTCGCCCGCCAGAGGGAGCGGTTCGGCGGCATCAAGGTGGGTTCGGCGTTCTTTGGCTGGCTGACCGCCACCGGCATGGCTGTGCTGCTGACTGCGCTTGTGGCCGCCGCCGGGACCGCGGTGGGGCTCGCCAACAACACGGACGTCAACCAGGCGGTGAACCAGGCCGCGCAGAACAGCGGCACGGTTGGACTGGTGGGCATCATCGTCCTCCTGGTGATCCTGTTCCTTTCCTACTACAGCGGCGGCTACGTTGCCGGCCGGATGGCGCGCTTTAACGGCGCCAAGCAGGGGCTCATGGTGTGGGTGTGGGCGTTGATCGCGGCCATCGTAGTAGCGATCCTGGGGCTGGTGGCAGGGCAGCAGTTCAACGTTTTGGCCAACCTGAACAGCTTCCCCCGCATCCCCATCAACGAAGGACAGCTCACCACCACCAGCATCATCGCCGCGGTCGTGGTGGCAGCGGTGGCCCTCATCGGGGCCATCCTCGGCGGCCTGGCCGGCATGCGCTTCCACCGCAAGGTTGACCGCGCCGGCTTCACCCCGGACAGCGAGTTTTACGACGACGAAGAGTAGTCAGGCGAGGATGTCGCCGTCCACGTAGAACCACCGGCCGCCCTCGCGGACGAACCTGCTGTTCTCGTGCAGGACGCCCCGTTCCTTGCCGTGCCGGTAATACGCCTTGAACTCCACAGTGCCCTCGGTATCGAATGGGCCTCCCTTGCCGGTGGCCACGATGTCCAGGCGGCGCCACTCCATGGCCGGATCCAGGTCAAGGCTCGCCGGCGCAGTGGAGGGATGGTGGGTGCGCAGCAGGTAATCCTCATCCAGCCGGACAAATGCGCTGTACCGTGACCGCATCAGCTGCTCCGCGGTGGCCGCTTGGGCGCGGCCCGAATGGAACCGGCCGCAGCACTCGTTGTACGGCTCCCCGGACAGACACATGCAGTTTAAGGAATCAATTGGGTCGGTCACCCGGCGATGCTGTCACATCCGGTAACAGGTTCGCTACAACCCCGGCCATGATGCTGTGGACGGCGGCACGTCCGGCCAAAAATCCGTATGGTGGAGAAGGAGCTTGCGGGTCCGGCATTTGTTACCCGGACGCAGGCCCAGGATGCAGGCAGAGAGGAGAGATGACGTGGACCACCCGGACACTCTCGTCCTCAACCTGACCTTCCTTGGCACTGTGGGCGTGGCCCTGATGATGTTCGGAGTCCTCTTCCTGCTGGGGGTCATCACCCTGGTTCTCGCGGGCCTTGGCCGGCTGGCCGCCCTCGTGCTGATGGCCCTGTTCGGCCGCGTTCCGGGCAGGACCGGCGAAGGGCGTTTCGCCAACGGGGAAACCGGCCGCACTCAGCCCCGCAAGCCGCTCCGGGAACGGGCCGCCGCGCTGAAACCGGACCGGGTGAAGGAGTCGCTCCGCACCGCCGTCGTACGCCATCCCAAGCTTGCCGCCGCACGCCCTGAACCCGCGGTCCTCGCGGAAGACTGGGCCTCCGCCGTTGCCGAGGCGGATAAGCGCGCCCAAGCCAGGGCACGTGCGGAACGGCCTGAAATCAAGCTGTCGGTCCGGGATCTACCGGACCCGGCCGTACCTGCGGACAAGGTCTCCGAAGTGGCCCCGCTGGTGGAGTCCGCCCTGCACAACCACCGACCGCCGCATGAAATGCCGCGGTCATTCAAGAAGCCGCAGCCGCTGCACCCGGTGCCGCCGCTGGATACCGGGTCCCTTGTGTCGCTCGCCGGCCCGCAGCAGGTGCTCAAGGAACAGGCCAAGGAGAACGGCTAAGCCCTTACCCTGAGCAACCATCTGCGTTAGCGTGAACACATGGAATTCAGATACCTCGGAAACAGCGGCTTCAAAGTCTCGGAAATCACGTTCGGCAACTGGCTGACGCACGGCTCGCAGGTGGAGAACGATGTCGCCACCCAGTGCGTGCGCGCGGCCCTCGACGCCGGCATCAGCACCTTCGATACAGCAGACGTCTACGCGAACACGGCCGCGGAGACCGTCCTGGGCCAGGCCCTGAAGGATGAGCGCCGCGAGTCCCTGGAAATCTTCACCAAAGTCTTCGGCCCCACGGGCCCCAAGGGCAAGAACGATCTTGGCCTGTCCCGCAAACACATCATGGAATCCATCAACGGGTCCCTGCGCAGGCTGCAGACCGACTACGTGGACCTTTACCAGGCACACCGCTACGACTTCGAAACGCCGCTGGAAGAGACCATGCAGGCGTTCGCTGACATCGTCCGGCAGGGCAAGGCGCTGTACATCGGCGTGAGCGAGTGGACCGCGGAGCAGCTCCGAGAGGGCCACAAGCTGTCCAAGGAACTGGGCTTCCAGCTCATCTCCAACCAGCCGCAGTACTCCATGCTGTGGCGCGTGATCGAAGCCGAGGTGGTCCCGGCGTCGGAAGAGCTGGGTGTGTCCCAGATCGTCTGGTCCCCCATGGCGCAGGGTGTCCTCAGCGGCAAGTACCTGCCCGGCCAGCCCGCTCCCGAAGGCAGCCGCGCCACGGATGAAAAGGGTGGCGCCAAGATGATCCAGCGCTGGATGCGCGACGACGTCCTGGCCGGCGTGCAGGAACTGAAGCCGATTGCCCAGGAGGCAGGGCTGTCCATGCCTCAGCTGGCCGTGGCGTGGGTGCTGCAGAACCCCAACGTCGCGTCCGCCATTGTGGGTGCATCCCGGCCCGAACAGATTGCCGACAGCGTAGGCGCCGCCGGCGTGAAGCTGGAGGCGGAGGTCCTCAAGCGGATCGACGACGCCATTGGCGGCCTCGCCGAACGGGACCCGGCACAGACCAAGTCGCCGGCCACGCGGGAAGCGTAAGTGGCGTCCCCGTCGGAACTGCCGGACCTCGCGGTCACCGGCTCCACCGGAGGCTTGGGCGGAATGGTGGCGCGGCAGCTTGCCGCGTCCGGTTTCGCCCAGCGCCTGCTGGTGCGCGACGCCGCGCGGGCCCCGCAGCTGGACGGCGCGCACGCGGTGGTGTGTTCCTACGGGGACGGCGCCGCCTCCCGGCACGCCCTTGAGGGGGCGAAAGTCCTGTTCATGGTGTCCGCCGCGGAGGCCGAGGACAGGCTACAGCAGCACTATGCATTCGTGGACGCCGCCGCCGAGGCCGGGGTGGAGCACGTGGTGTACACGTCCTTTTATGGGGCCGCGCCGGATGCCATCTTCACCCTGGCCAGGGACCATTACGCCACGGAGGAGCGGATCAAGGCGTCCGGGATGGCCTACACCTTCCTGCGCGACAACTTCTACCTGGACTTCCTGCCGCTGATGACCGGGGACGACGGCGTGATCCGCGGACCTGCTGGTGACGGCGTGTTTTCTGGGGTGGCGCGGGAGGACATTGCCCGCTCCGCATACGCGGTGCTGCGCGATCCCGCCATCCACAAGGGCATGACGTACAACCTGACCGGCCCGGAGGAACTGTCCATGGCGCAGGCCGCTGAGATACTGAGCGCAGGGACCGGGCGGACCGTGCGCTACCAGCCGGAGACGGTGGAGGAAGCCTACGCGTCCCGGGCCTCCTACGGCGCTCCGCAGTGGCAGCTGGACGCCTGGGTCAGCACCTACACGGCCATGGCAGCGGGTGAAATGGCAGGGCTTTCGCCTGACGTCCACGGCCTCACCGGGCAGGACCCCATCACGCTTGCGGAGTTCCTGACCCGGCCGGTGCTTTAGCCGGCTCAAACCCGTTGACGGGCGTGGTGGCCCGGCGTAGACCTGTTGGTGCCGGGGGCGTTGTCAGTCCGCCAAGCAGAATCGCACCGCCATGAAATACAGCAATCAGCAGTCAACCCGGCAGGGGCCGGCGCCGGCTCCTGCCACCGCCGCGCAGCCCACGTCCGGTCCGCTCACCCGGGAGGAACTGCAGCTCGCCGCACGGAACCATTCCATGCCGCTGGAGGCACTCCGCCGCGACGTCACCCCGCCCGGGCTCCACTACGTGCTGACGCACTTCGACATCCCGGACCTCGACGGTTCGTCCTGGCATCTGCGGATCAGCGGGGCAGTGGAACGGGCCCTGGAACTCAGCATGGCAGCGCTCCGCAGGGACCCGGCCATCACCGTTCCCGTGACGCTCGAGTGAGCGGGAAACGGCCGGTCGCTGCTTGAGCCGCGGCCGCTGAGCCAGCCATGGGTCCTGGAGGCGGTGGGTACGGCGCACTGGACCGGCGTTCCGCTTGCCTACCTCCTTGGCAAAGCGGGGGTGCTCCCGGACGCGGTAGAGGTGGTCTTCACCGGGGCCGACGCCGGGGTACAGGGCGGCGTCCCCCAGCGCTACGCACGAAGCCTGCCGATCCGCGAGGCGCTGCGTCCCGACGTCGTCCTCGCCTACCAAATGAACGGCACCGACCTGCCGCCGCAGCACGGCTACCCCCTGCGGCTGGTGGTCCCGGGCTGGTACGGGATGGCCAGCGTGAAGTGGCTGGAGTCCATCGAGGTGGTAAAGACGCCCTTCGCCGGCTTCCAGCAGGAGGTCGCCTACCGCTACCAGGACTCCGCGGACGACGCCGGCACGCCGGTTTCGCGGATCAGGGTGCGTTCGCTGATGGTCCCGCCGGGCGTGCCGGACTTCTTCACCCGGCAGCGGTTCCTCCGCGCGGGTCCAGTCCTGCTGGTGGGCAGGGCGTGGTCGGGGGAAGGTGCCGTGACCGCCGTCGACGTCGGAATCGATGGCACTTGGCTGCCCGCCCATTTGGACAAGCCGGCGGGTGGCTACGCGTGGCGGAGGTGGAGCCTGCCCTGGGTCGCCAACCCCGGCGAGCATGTCCTTTCCTGCCGCGCGACGGACATCACAGGTGCCAGCCAGCCGCTGGAGCAGAACTGGAACCTGCAAGGGATGGGCAACAATGTGGTGCAGCGGGTGCACGTGACGGTGGAGTGAAGTTGCGGGCCCGGGGCTATACTCGGTGCCAATCATGACCAGCCTCCCTTCCTCCCCCGCCAGCGTCCGCATCGATGCCTGGCTGTGGGCCGTCCGCGCCTATAAGACGCGTTCTGCCGCCACCGCAGCCTGCCGCGCCGGGCATGTCCGCCTCAACGGCAACCCGTCCAAGGCATCGGCCACCCTGGTAACCGGCGATACGGTCACCGTCCGTATGCCCGGATACGAACGCATCCTCGAGGTGCGGCGGCTCATCGCCAAACGCGTGGGGGCCGAGGCCGCCTCCCACTGCTTTACCGACCACACACCCCCTCGGCCCGTCCTGCCGGCACTTGGACTTCCGCAGCGGGACCGGGGCGCCGGCCGGCCCACCAAGAAGGACCGCCGGGAGATGGAGCGGCTTCGCGGACCTGCGTGACAGACGTGCTGCCGACGTCAGGCGCCTGCCTTGGTACGTGCCTGTACGAGGTTAGCGAACGGTAAACGGCCGAATTCCTCCACAAAAGCAGCGTGGTAACCCGCTTCTGCACGGTTCAGCTGGTCCGCCGGAAGTTCCTTCCACGCAATGGCCAGTGACCCGGCGTCGGCGAGTTGCCAAATAAGCCGCCCATCCCAGTGGCCGGGCGGCTTCCCTTGCCCAAAGTCAACGAATTCCTGGATCTGGCGCCGAAGTCCGCGGTTACTTTTGCTTCCGGGGCCGGCCCTTCCCACGTATAGAACAACGGCGGCGTCCACCCACTCGTCGGCTATCGCGGCCGCGGGGAGGGACGGGTCCTTCTTCTTAAAGACGCCTGCGGTGCTTTTCGTGAGCAGGCGGGGCTGGAAGCCGTCCGGGGCAATCACGGCGAAGAGGCCTGTTCCCTGTGGGATCCTCATGGTCTCGAGGTCCTGGATTAACCGGAAGCCGGCGAAACCTTCGGCCTTCAGGCCTTTCCTGGTGAACTGCATAATCCATTGAACAGCAGGCCTGGGACCACCGCCGACTTTGCGTTTTCCACATAGGGGTTTTGGGTGGCTGTCGATGTCACACCCTGGTGGAAGACTTTGGTCATGGAAGCGGTTGTGGGGACGGCGGGAGTGCTGCAGGCAGAATCTCGGGGGCTGTTTGCTGCTGACCGGCGTCAATCCCCGTCAGTTGTTCAACCCGCCGCCCCTTCCATGGGTGACGTCCTGAACCTGTTGGCCCGTGTTCCGGCCCCTGCGGATGGTGCGGGCATGATTGACCAGCTGCGCGGGTTGGAAGACCTGAAGTGCCTGGCGGGTGCGCAGCAGGCCGAGGTTGCTGTGGCGTTTGATCGTCAGCAGCGGCAGGTGCAGGCTGCCGCCGGGGTCCCTGCCGGGGAGCAGGGTGCCGGGGTGGCGGCGCAGATCGCGCTGGCCCGGCGCGAGTCCCCCGCGAAGGGCTCTCGACTGCTGGGCTTGGCCAAAACCCTCACCGGGATGCCGCACACCTCCGCTGCGTTTCGAAGTGGTTTGTTGAATGAGTGGCGGGCCACGCTGATCGTGAAGGAAACCATTTGCCTCTCGCCGGAGGACCGGGCCGGGGTGGATGAGGAACTCGCCGCCGACACCGGCGCCCTCGACGGCATGGGCGACAAAGCCATCACCGCCGCCGTCCGCGCCGCCGCCTACCGGCGGGATCCGGCCTCGGTCGCGAAGCGGGCAGCCCGGGCCGTGGCCGAGCGGTGTGTGAGCCTGCGCCCGGCCCCGGACACCATGACCTACCTGACCGCCCTGCTCCCCGTCGCCCAGGGGGTGGCCGCCTACGCCGCCCTGGCCCGGGATGCGGACACAGCACGCTCAGGCGGGGATGAGAGGTCGCGGGGGCAGGTCATGGCAGACACCCTCATCGAGAGGGTCACCGGCACCCCCGGCGGGATCAAAGGCGTGGAGGTCCAGCTCGTCATGACCGACCACACCCTCCTCCAAGCCGACCCCGAACCCGCACGGCTCCCCGGGTACGGCACTATCCCCGCGGCATGGGCCCGGACCATCGCCCTCACCGGCGAACCAGCCCCGGGAACACCGGTAACAGTCCCCGGCCCCGGCAACCTTGGTTCTCCGGCCACTGCCGATACTGACGGACACGGCACCGCGGCCGGGACCACCGCCGTTGACGCTGGCGATGCCGCCGCGGACACCGCCACGGATGCCGCGGCCACCCCTGAAGTCGCTGGTGACGCCACCGTGGACGCGTCCGGCCGTCATCACCTGAATCTCTGGATCCGCCGGCTCTACACCGCCCCCGGCAGCGGGGAACTGGTGGCGATGGACTCCAAAGCCCGGCTGTTCCCGGCAGGGCTCAAACGCTTCCTCCAGATCCGGGACGATACGTGCCGGACCCCGTACTGCGACGCCCCGATCAGGCACCACGACCACATCAGGCCTTGGCACAGCGGCGGCCCCACCACCGCCGGCAACGGCCAGGGACTCTGCGAAGCCTGCAACCACGCCAAGGAAACACCTGGCTGGACCGCCAAACCCGTCCCGGGTGCACGCCACACCGTGGCAACCTCCACTCCAACAGGCCACACCTACCACTCCACCGCACCACCACTCCCCGGAACCCCGCCGGCGGGAGCGCAGCCCCGGGGAGGCACTCGGTCATGCAGCTCTCAGGAACGGCGGCTATCCTTGGCGCGTGCCACCCCTTGAGATCCTGATGTCCTCCTGGCAACTCGACTGGGCCGCCGCCGCCTTCGTCGTCGTGGCCGCTGTCTTATACGGGTGGGGAATGCGCTCAGCCGCCCGCCGTGGCCAGGGCTGGCCCGTGTGGCGGGCCGTTGCGTTCTACGTCCTGGGCCTGGGCGCTTTTGTTGTCCTGACCTGTGGGTTCACCGGCGTGTACGGCGCGCAGCAGCGGTGGGCGTTCACCATCAAGATCTCCATGCTGCTCTTTGTTGTTCCACTGTTTATCGGGCTGGGAAAGCCACTCACCCTGGCCAGGACAGCGTTGCCCGCCAAGGGCATAGACACCCTAAACACGGTCCTGGCCAGCCGGCCTGTTAGGTTCGTCAGCAACTCTTTCGGCGCGCCACTGCTGGGGCTGGCGCTCTTTTCCACATTCCTGACACCAGCTTTCTACACGCTCCGGACAGATCCCGTGGCCGGCGGACTCCTCACCCTCGGTGTACCTCTGCTTGGCATGCTGATGGCGCTGCCCATCATCGAGGAGTCCGACTTCCAGCGGTCCAGCGCCTACTTGACCCTGGAATTCATGTTCGTGTTCATCGAACTGTTGATCGATGCGATCCCCGGAATCCTGCTTAGCCTCAACGGCCAGGTGCTTGACCATGTGATGTCAGTCCCCAGCCCGCAGTGGTGGTTCAGGGACGCGTTCCAGGACCAGCAGTTTGCGGGAAATCTGCTGTGGTTCATCTGTGAAGTGTTGGACCTCCCCTTGATCATCCTTATGTTCGTTCGCTTCTCACGAAGCGACAAGCGTGAAGCGGGCGTCTTTGACGAGCTGACCGATGAGCAGCTCAGCGAACTGCACAAGCAGCACCTGCGCGGCCCGCACTAGGTTGGCCTGCTCCAAAAAATTCGGTGTGCCCACCCCTCCCCGGGGAAGCGTAGAGTGACATAGGACGCCTGATTCTGGACGCCTCGCTGCCAAGGAGAAATCGTGACGATTGATTGGGACGAAAAAAAGGCCCTGCTGCAGGAACCGAATATCGCGCAGGTCACCCAACTGTGCGATGAACTGATGGAAAAGAAGCCGGGTTCCACCGTCCCCTACATCGACCCCGTCCACGACGAAGATGAATGCAGGATCATCAGCCTCCAGGCCAGCCCCGGCAAGGGGACGGAATCGGGATTTGTCTCCCATTACAACGATGACGAAGCGGCCCGCCGTGCGACCCAAATCTATGAGCTCGCAGAACTGGACCCCCGCTACGTCATGCCCTGGAACGCCTATCCCTGGGTGCGCGAGAGCGGCAGCCCGTCGGCCCTTAGCGTCCAGGAGAAGACCGACGGCCTCCGCCCATTCCGGCAGTTCCTCAAGATCAACTCCCGCGTTTCGGCCATCATCGCCCACGGTACGGATGCATCCACGTTCCTGACCCTGTTCGAGAAGACCTACCACTCGTCGCTGAAGAACAACGGCATCAAAATCTACAAGGCCACTGCCCTTGGCGGCAGGGCCTTTGCTGTTTCCGAGGCCAAGCAGGAAGAGCTCCTGGCCAAGAACGTGGAGACCTACCGGGACGCGATGCAGCGGGCCGGAATCCAGCACCTCTAACGGATACCACAGCTTTCTTTCAGCCGCACCTGCGCATACTCGTAGGTACACCTGACCGGCGAAAGAACCAGGCTGAACCTTGACGTCCTCCGCAAAGCGCCCAACCGGGGCAGCATCCCCAGCCGGGAGATTCCTGGTGAAGCCCGGCCCCGTCCCCGCTCCGCGGGCTTAAAGTTGGTTCCATGACGGGCTTCATCGACGGACTCCTGAACGTCAGCCCGATCGTGGCGTACATAGCCGTCTTCTGCCTGGTCTTCGCCGAAGACGCCATATTCGTCGGTTTCGTGATCCCAGGTGAGACGGCAGCCGTCCTGGGCGGTGTGGTGGCCAGCCGGGGCGAGGTGCAGCTGGGCATCATGATGGCCCTGGTGGTGTTCGCCGCCATCATCGGCGACAGCGTGGGCTATGAAGTCGGCAAGCACCTGGGAGCCCGGCTCGTGAAGACAAAAGTGCTGGCACGGCACTCCCGCAAGCTGGAAAACGCGCAGGAATTCCTCCGGCGCAAGGGCGGTTCCGCCGTGTTCCTGGGCCGCTTCACCGCTTTCCTGCGCGCCGTCATGCCCGCCCTGGCCGGTACATCCCGGATGCCCTACGGCCGGTTCCTCGCCTACAACGCTGCCGGCGGCATTGTCTGGGGCATCGGCTTCGTCCTGCTGGGCTTCCTCGCAGGCAACTCCTACGAGGCCGTAGCCCAGGCAGTGGGCCGGGACCTCGCCGTCGTCATCGCCGCAGTTGCGGTGGCAGGGCTCATCGCCTGGCACTTTCGCTCACGACGGCGGCAGCAGCGGCGGCGCGCAGCGAACCAGCGGCAGGACTAGGGAGAGTTTGACACCCACTGTGACCAGTGCCATATTTAAGGCGTGAACCTGTCAGACAGCCGGACAGCAGGACAGCCTGTAGTCCGCCCCCTTGCCCGGCTGAGCGCTGCAGAGGCGGTGTTCAACACCATCCGCCAGGACATCGAGTCCGGCGCGCTTCCGGTGGGGAGCAAACTGAGCTCGGAAGCCACCCTCGCACAGGTGTATGGAGTCAGCCGCTCGGTGATTCGGGAAGCCCTCCGATCCTGCACCGCCCTGGGGCTGACGGTAACCAGGACCGGCAAGGGCACGTTCGTCGTCGCCAGCAAGGTGGCCAATGACCTCACCCTGGGGCAGTACTCGGCACGCGACCTGACGGAAGCACGCCCGCACATCGAAGTCCCGGCCGCTGGACTGGCGGCTGAACGGCGCACTGCGGAGGAACTGGAAATCCTGCGGGGGATCGTCGCCGCCATGGCCGTGGAAACCGATCCGGAGTCCTGGGTGGCCCTGGACTCCAGCTTCCACGCCACCATCGCCCGCGCCAGCGGCAACAAAGTGTTTGCCAGCGTCGTGGCAGACATCCGGGATGCCTTGGCGCACCAGTCCGAGACACTGAACATGGTGGCGGACCGCCAGCACGCCTCCGACATTGAGCACCAGCAAATCCTTGCCGCGATCGAGTCCGGCTCCGCGGAAAAGGCCCGCGCTGCGATGGCGCACCATCTGGACGCCGTGGGCGTGGCCCTCGACTCCATCCTCAATAACTAGCCAGCTTCAACCGACCCTTCCAAGGACCCCATGCCCTCCCCCGTCTTTTCTGCTGCCCATACTGCTGCCCCGGCCGAGTTGGCCCTGCCGCAGCACACCCCGTTGGTCGCCACCGTGCGCGACGGCCTGGTGGAGAGCGTCCACTACGGCTCCGCAATCGCCCTGGGTGCCGACGGTTCAGTGGCGGCAACTGCGGGTGATCCCTTGGCCCCCTTCTACCCGCGCTCCGCACTCAAGCCCCTCCAGGCGGTTGCCATGGTCCGCGCCGGCCTTGAACTCCCGGCCGACCTCCTGGCCCTGGCCGCCGCCAGCCATTCCGGTGCGGCTGCACACCGGGACGGCGCTTTGCGCATCCTCGAACTGCACGGGCTGGCCCCGACCGACCTGGAAAACAGCACGGACCTGCCCTACGGCACGGCGGAGCGCGAGGACTGGCTCCGCACCGGGGGCAGCGCCACGCAGATCACCCAGAACTGCTCGGGCAAGCACGCCGCCATGGTGGCCACCTGCAAGATCAACGGCTGGCCCGTGCGGGGGTACCTTGACCCGTCGCACCCGCTGCAGCAGCTCGTGGCGGAAACGGTCCTCGACCTGACCGGCGAGGAGCCCTCAGCTGTAAGCACCGACGGCTGCGGCACCCCGCTGTTCGCCCTGACGCTGGGCGGCATGGCCCGAGCCTTCGGCCGGATCGCCCGGGCGGCCGCGGCCTCCTTGGACGGAAACGACGACGACGGCAGCCCGGCGGCCGCCGTCGGGCTCGCCATGCAGCGGCACCCGGAGATGGTGGCCGGGGAAGGCCGCGATGTCACCGCCCTGATGCGCCTGGTCCCCGGCGCCGTAGCCAAGGACGGCTTTGAAGGCGTGCAGCTGGTGGGCCTGCCCGACGGCAGCGCCGTCGCCGTAAAGATTTCCGACGGCGGCGACCGCGCCCGGATGCCCGCCACCGTCAGCCTCCTGGAAGCGCTGGGAATGGATACCGAGCCTCTTGCCGGGATCGCCACGGCCCCTGTCCTGGGCGGCGGCCACCCTGTGGGCCAGCTCCTGGCCACCGACTTCCTGAACCCTGCTTTCCTGAACACCAACCAGTCCACGCCCGACAACGAAGCCCTGTGAGGACAACCATGACCATCACCGAAACCGCGGCGGAAGCCACCTCCGCCCCAGCCAGGTCGGAGCACGACCTGCTCGGCGACCGGGACGTCCCAGCCGACGCGTACTGGGGCGTGCACACGCTTCGCGCCGTGGAAAACTTCCCCATCACCGGCCAGAAGCTGTCATCCAACATGCACTTGGTCCGCGGCCTTGCGGCGGTGAAGCTGGCCGCCGCCCGCACCAACCGTGAGCTCGGCCTGCTGGACGCCGAACGCGCCGACGCCATCGGGCAGGCGTGCCAGGACGTCCTGGACGGCAAACTTGCCGACCAGTTCGTGGTGGACGTTGTGCAGGGCGGTGCGGGGACGTCGTCGAACATGAACGCCAACGAGGTCATCGCCAACCGCGCCCTGGAAATCCTGGGCCACCCCAAGGGTGACTACGCGCGGCTGCACCCTAACGACCACGTCAACCTCAGCCAGTCCACCAACGATGTGTACCCCACGGCCGTCAAGCTGGGCACCATCTTCGCCGGCCGGGAACTGCTGGCGGCACTCGAAGAACTCGAGGAAGCCTGCGCCGCCAAGGCCATGGAGTTCCGCACCGTGGTGAAGATGGGCCGCACCCAGCTGCAGGACGCCGTCCCCATGACCCTGGGCCAGGAATTCGGAACCTACGCCATCACCATCGGTGAGGACCGGCTGCGCCTGGCGGAGGCCGAGCTGCTGATCCACGAGATCAACCTCGGAGCTACCGCCATCGGCACCGGCCTGAACGCCCCCGCCGGTTACGCCGCAACAGCCTGCCGTCATCTGGCCGAGATCACCGGACTCCCGCTGGTGACCGCCGTCGACCTGATTGAAGCCACCCAGGACGTGGGCGCCTTCGTGCACCTGTCCGGCGTGCTCAAGCGGGTGGCGGTCAAGCTGTCCAAAATCTGCAACGACCTCCGTCTGCTCTCCTCAGGCCCGCGCGCCGGCTTCGGCGAGATCAACCTGCCGGCGGTGCAGTCCGGGTCCTCGATCATGCCCGGCAAGATCAACCCGGTCATCCCGGAAGTGGTCTCGCAGGTGGCCTACGAGGTGATCGGCAACGACGTCACCATCACCATGGCCGCCGAAGCCGGGCAACTGCAGCTCAACGCCTTCGAACCGATCATTGTCCACAGCCTCCACAAGAGCATTTCCCACCTGGAAGCAGCCTGCCGCACCCTTACGGCCCGCTGCATCCGGGGTATCACCGCCAACACCGATCACCTGCGCCGCACCGTGGAGCAGTCCATCGGCCTGGTCACCGCATTGAATCCCCACCTCGGCTACGCCACTGCAACCGCCATCGCGCAGGAAGCACTTGCCACCGGCAAGGGCGTGGCGGAACTGGTCCTGGAACACGGGCTCCTCACCGACGCCCAGCTCCAGGAACTCCTCAGCCCCGAACGCCTGGCCAACCTCAGCAAGTAATCCGTCTTGTAAGGACACCCCCATGACAAACACCCCCCTTCCAGACCACCTGATCGATGGTGGGCACGCGCATGCCACCGAGACCTCCCTGCACGCGGAGGACAAGGGTTACCACAAGAACCTGAAGCCGCGGCAGATCCAGATGATCGCGATCGGCGGTGCGATCGGTACCGGCCTGTTTCTGGGCGCCGGCGGCCGGCTGAACGCTGCAGGCCCGTCCCTGGTCATCGCCTACGCGGTGTGCGGGTTCTTCGCGTTCCTGATCCTGCGCGCCCTGGGCGAACTGGTCCTGCACCGCCCTTCGTCGGGTTCGTTCGTTTCCTACGCCCGCGAATTCTTCGGTGAAAAGGCCGCGTTCGTTTCCGGCTGGTTCTACTGGATCAACTGGGCCACCACCACCATCGTGGACATCACCGCCGCCGCCCTCTACATGCACTTCTTCGGCAACTACATCCCCTGGATGGCCGACGTCCCCCAGTGGGCCTGGGCACTGACCGCCCTGATCGTGGTCCTGGCCCTGAACCTGGTCTCCGTGAAGGTCTTCGGCGAAATGGAATTCTGGTTCGCCCTGATCAAGGTCGCCGCCCTGGTCGCCTTCCTCATCATCGGCACCTACTTCGTCATCTTCGGCACCCCCGTGGACGGACAACAGGTCGGCATCAACCTGCTGTCCGATAACGGCGGGATCTTCCCCAACGGCCTGCTGCCCATGATCATCCTCATGCAGGGCGTCCTGTTCGCCTACGCCTCGATCGAACTGGTGGGCACCGCCGCCGGCGAAACCGAAAACCCGGAAAAGATCATGCCCAAGGCCATCAACTCCGTGGTCTTCCGCATCGCCGTGTTCTACGTCGGCTCCGTAATCCTGCTGGCCCTGCTGCTGCCGTTCACGTCCTACCAAAAGGGCGTCAGCCCCTTCGTGACCTTCTTCGGCTCCATCGGCGTCCAGGGCGTGGATGTCATCATGAACCTCGTGGTCCTCACCGCCGCCCTGTCCTCGCTGAACGCAGGGCTCTACTCCACCGGCCGGATCCTGCGCTCGATGTCCGTCAACGGCTCGGCCCCCAAGTTCGCCTCCCGCATGAACAAAGCCGGCGTCCCCTACGGCGGCATCGCCATCACCGCCGTCGTCTCCCTTCTCGGCGTGCCGCTGAACTACCTCGTCCCCGCCGAAGCCTTCGAGATCGTGCTGAACATCGCCTCCGTGGGCATCATCATGACCTGGGCCACCATCGTGCTGTGCCAGATCCAGCTCAAACGCTGGGCGGACAAGGGCTGGGTGGAACGCCCCTCGTTCCGGATGTTCGGCGCCCCCTACACGGGCTACCTTTCACTGCTCTTCCTGGTCGGCGTCCTGATCATGGTCTTCATCGACTCACCGCTCACCATGCTCGTCACCGCGATCGCCTCCATCCTCATGGTCATCGGCTGGTACGCCTGCCGCACGCGCATCCGTGAAATCGCCGAAACCCGCGAAGGCTTCACGGGAATGTCCCCCGTGGTCGCCAACGCCCCGGCTGACACCTTCAAGAAGTAACCGCGCTTTAAACATCCGACGGCGGCACCTGGGTTCTGGAATTCGCAGAATCCAAGTGCCGCCGTCGGGGTTTAACGGTGGCTGCTGCCGGTCACTTGGACGGCTTGACCACCATGGCCGATCCGCCGCCGCGCCTGACCGGCTCCGCGGCCGCCAGGACGCGCCCGTCATCAAGGAACTCGATGGCGGTGGCTGCGCCAATCTCAGAGGCCGACGTGAACGAGTCACCCGACGGTGTCAGCTTGTGGCCGAAGCGGGATGTCAGGGCCGCGCCGTATTTGTCGATAAAGGCCGGCTCGGCAGTGACGCTGGCCGTATTCCGCTGGGACGCACGGGGTGCCGCAATGGCATCAGGGGTGCTCATGCCCAGGTCGATCCGGTTGACGATGGTCTGCAGGACCGTGGTGATGATGGTGGAACCGCCCGGGGAACCCAGGGCCAGGAACGGCTTGCCGTCCTCCAGGAGGATGGTGGGCGACATGGACGAACGCGGTCGCTTGCCCGGCTCGATTCGGTTGGGGTCGGTGGCGCTGTAGACCGTGGAAAAGTCGGTGAGCTCGTTGTTGAGCAGGAAGCCACGACCGGGGACAACCATGCCCGAGCCGCCGGTCTGCTCAATGGTCAGCGTGTACTCCACCACGTTGCCCCACTTGTCCGAGACAGTCATGTTGGTGGTGGAGATGTTCTCGGTGTCCTTCTCATCGGCGAGCGCCGCCGGTGCCGCCGGGCAGGTGCCGTCGTACGAGGTGACGTCGCCGGGCTGCACGGGCTTGGTTGCCGCCGTGTTGGGGTCGAGCTCGCAGGCGCGTTCCTTGCCGAAGATGGGGTCAGTCAGGGCTTTGGTCGGCACCTTCACAAATGCGGGGTCTCCTACGTACTTGCCGCGGTCCGCGAACGCCAGGGCGCTGGCCTCGAGGTAGTGGTGCAGCACAGCAGGCTGGTCCTTCTTCAGCGCCGGAAGGTTGAACACATCCAGGATGTTCAAGGACTCACCAACGGTGGTGCCGCCGCTGCTGGAGGGGGCCATGCCGTAGACGTCATAGCCGCGGTAGTTCACGTGCGTTGGATCCTGGTCCAGGGCTTCGTAGTCGGCCAGGTCCTCCGCCGTCATGGAACCCACCGGGACGGGGAGGGTGGTGTCCGGGGACTTGGGCGGATTCTGCACCGTCTTGGCGATCTCCTCCGCCAACGGGCCGGTGTAGAAGGCACTCATGCCATCCTTGGCCAGCATGCGGTAGGTGGCGGCGAGGTCGTGGTTCTTGAAGATTGAGCCAACCTCGGGCAGCTTGCCGCCCTGCAGGTACAGGTCCTTGGTGGAGGTGAAGGCCGCAAACCGTGCCTGGTTGTCCTGGGTCTGGTTACGGAAGGTCTCATCCACCACGAAACCACGGTCTGCAACCTTGATGGCAGGCTTCAGGGCGTCGCCCAGGCTGAGTGTGCCCCAGCGTTCCAGCGCCCGTTCCCAGGTGGCCGGCGTGCCGGGAACGCCTACCGAGACGCCGCTGGTGACCAGTTCAGGAGTGAAACGGTAAGGCTTGCCCGTAGCTGGATCGATGAACGCATCTTGCTTGATCCCGGCCGGTGCCGTTTCCCGCCCGTCGATGGTTCTGACTTTCCCGGACTTCGCATCGTAATAGACAAAGTAGCCGCCCCCGCCGATCCCGGCGCTGTACGGTTCAGTGACGCCAAGGGTGGCTGCCGCGGCAACGGCGGCGTCCACCGCGTTTCCACCCTTGCTGAGGACTTCGATGGCCGCCGCTGAAGCGTCGGGGTCCACCGTACTGACGGCCCCACCGTAGCCGGTAGCCGTGGGATTCTTGTCGGTTTGCCGGGGGTCGGCAGACGCGGGGCTGATGGCCCCGGTGGTGACGCTCATTGCCAGCGCGGCAGTAACAGCCGCGAGCCGGCGTCCGAGATGTGGCATGGTGGCTCCTACATGGGGTTCGAGTGGTGTGGGCCACGCTACTCTTCGGGTAGGACACTCTCAACGACTCCGGATGGGACGGACACGATGGCAGGATCCAAACTCGCAGTGGTGGGCGCGGGCAGCGTCGGCACCTCGCTGGCGTACGCCGCCCTGATCCGCGGCTCCGCCAGCAACATCGCGCTGTTCGATGTCAACGCGCCAAAGGCGGAGGCGGAAGCCCTGGACCTGGCGCACGGCAGCCAGTTCGCCGCAGCCTCGGCAACCGTCACCGGAGGCGGGGATATCGGCGTGACGGAAGGCGCCGACGTCGTGGTGATCACGGCGGGTGCCAAGCAGAATCCGGGCCAAAGCCGCCTGGACCTGGCCGGCACCAACGTGCGGATCCTGGAGCAGCTAATGCCGCAGCTGCTTGAGCGCGCGCCGGACGCCGTCTATGTCCTGGTCACCAACCCCTGTGACGTGCTGACGGTGGCCGCCCAGCGCATTTCCGGGCTGCCGGCGCAGCGGATCTTCTCCTCCGGGACGGTGCTGGACACGTCCAGGCTGCGCTGGCTGCTGGCCCGGCGGGCGGGCGTTTCCGTCACCAGCGTCCACGCCAGCATGGTGGGCGAGCACGGCGACACCGAATTCCCGCTGTGGTCCGGCGCCACCATCGGGCCGGTCCCGATCCGGGACTGGACGGACGACGGCGAGCGTATCTTCACGCCCGACTACCTCGCCGCCACCGCCAAGGAGGTGGTCCAGGCGGCCTACAAGGTGATCGCCGGCAAGGGCGCCACGAACTACGCCATCGGGCTGTCCGGCGCCCGAATCGTGGAGGCGCTGCTGCGCGACGACAACGCCGTCCTGCCGGTCTCCACCGTACTGTCGGGGCTGCACGGGATCTCCGGGGTGGCACTGTCCCTGCCCAGCGTGGTGGGCCGGGGCGGGGTGCACCGCGTCCTGGAAACACCCATGGACGACGGCGAGCTGGCGGCTTTGCGGCATTCCGCGGACACCCTGCGCAACACCATGGACGCGTTGGGAATCTGACCACCGCGCCCGGTCACCTATGCTCAGCTAAGGCGGCAACGCAGGCTCAACGACGAACCAAACAGGAGCAACGCATGACCAACTGGCGCATCAGGGATTTCCATTCGGCTGACCTGGACGGGATTCTGCACCTCTGGGAGACGCTCAAGGCCCACAATGTGGAGCCTGTCTACGCCCTGTCAGAGGTCCTCGCGTCCTGCGAAAAGGACCACGCCGTGGTGGCGGTGCAGGGCGAGCAGGTGGTGGGTGCCGCCGTCGGGCGCGCCGCGCACGACCAGGGCTGGATCGTCTTCCTCGCCACCCTGCCGGAGTACCGTGGCAGGGGCATCGGCACCTCGCTGCTTGCCGCCGTCGAGAACCGCATGGCCCCGCACGGCCTGAACAAACTGTCGGCCCTCATGCCGGAATCCGAAACCCGGGTGGAGGCCTTCCTGGGGCGCGGCTTCGCGCTCAAGAAGAACCTGCGCTACTTCGAGCGCACCATCCCGGTCCAGCGGCAGGAGCTCGGCGCCCTGGGCCAGCTGGGCGGCCGCGTCCTGGCCCGCGACCTGTGGGAGAACGTGGCGGGCATGCGCAAGGAGAAGGAACTGCTGGAACGGCGCCTGGTGCTGCCGCTCGCCGAGGCGGACCTGGCCGATGAATTCGGCGTGGTGCCGCCGCGCGCCGTCGTCCTCTTTGGCCCGCCCGGTACCGGCAAGACCACCTTCGCCAAGGCCATCGCGTCCCGTTTGGAGTGGCCGTTCGTGGAGGTGTTCCCCTCCCGCCTGGCCGGCGATCCCCAGGGCCTGGCCGGTGCCCTCCGCGAGACCTTCCTGGAGATCGCGGAGCTGGAGCACGCCGTGGTGTTCATCGACGAGGTGGAGGAGATCGCGTCCCAGCGCGCGGGCGATCCGCCGTCGCCGCTGCAGGGCGTCACGAATGAACTGCTCAAGATCATCCCCGCGTTCCGTGAACAGCCGGGCCGGCTCCTGGTCTGCGCCACCAACTTCATCCGCGCCCTGGACTCGGCCTTCCTGCGCCACGGCCGGTTCGATTACGTCATCCCCATCGGGCTGCCGGACCGGCAGGCGCGGGAAGCGATGTGGCAGCGGTTCATCCCTGCGGCGGTGGTGGACGGCGTGGACGTGGAACTGCTCGTGGAGAAGACCCAAGGCTTCTCCCCTGCTGACATCGAGTACGCAGCCCGGAGCGCCTCCCAGCGGGCGCTGGAAAAAGCAGTGTACGACGACGGCGGGCTGGCCTCCGGAGGCGGGGTTTCCGTCCGCGAGGCGGTCCGGAAGGGCCCCTCCACCCAGGACTACCTCGACGCCATCGGCGACACGCGCACCACGGTCAGTCCCGAAGTGCAGGCGGACTTCCTGGAGGACATCGAGGCGTTGGGCCGGGTCTAGCTCCCGGGAGCGTCGTCGTATCGGAGGTTTTCGTAGTCGGTGTCATCCGCCTCGTCCAACTCTGCGTCGAACTCCTCCAGCAGCCAAGGGTTGACGCGGGCCAGGATTTTGCGGATCTCCTCCGCTTCAACGGCGGCGTAAAGCACCGGCCGGGCGTCCCGGTATTTGGTAACAGGCGGCTTATCGGGCCATTTTTCGGCCAGCGCACGGACGCGTTCGGGCAGTGAGTTGTGCGCGTTGTCGGCGATTTTGACCAGGGCGGCGTCATGATCCTGGGCTATCTCATGGATACCGGCGAGGTAGTCATCGGGGTTGCTGTGCAGCCGATTGGTGACGCGTTCAATGATGTCGACCGCGCGCTCGGAAACCCCCATTTCAAGCAGAGCCTGCCGGGTCATCGGGGTGTCTTCGGCAATGTCATGAAGATAGCCGGCGATCCGGACGTCGTCGTCGAAGTCTGCCAGGGCATCCCCCACTGCCAGCACGTGGTCTTTGTAAGGCCGCTTGAGCTTGTCCTTCTGGCGGTTGTGCGCCACCTCCGCAAGGACACGGGCCGTCTCGGGAGTGAAACTGCTGGCAGAGCGCTGATCAGTGGATTCCGGCATGCCACCAGCCTACGGGGCGGAGCGGCCGCCCGGGGCGGACCAGACCCACGGTTCCCTGGGCAGAAGTCCGGGATTGAACTCTGCCAAGGCGCGTTCGAGCGGACCCGGCAGGAGCCCCAATGAGCCGAGCAGATGGTCCCGCACCGCGTCGGCAGGAGTGCCCCGGGCTGCCAGGTCCGCCAGCGTTACGGCTCCGTCACGCTTGGCCAGCCTGGCGCCGTCGTGGTTGACCACCAATGGAACATGAGCATATTCCGGAACGGGAATATTCAGGAGGGACGCCACATATGCCTGCCGCGGGGTGGACGGGAGCAGGTCATCGCCGCGGACCACCTGGTCTATGCCCTGATCGGCATCGTCCACCACGACGGCGAGGTTGTACGCCACCACGCCGTCGTTGCGGCGCAGCACAAGGTCGTCAACCACTCCCGTGTAGTCGCCGCGGAGGACGTCCCGCACCGTGTATTCCGCCACATCCGCCCGCAACCGGATGGCGGCAGGACGCATGGACCGCTTGAACTCCAGTTCTGCGGGGTCCAGGTTGCGGCAAGTCCCCGGGTAGGCACCTTGGGGCGCATGCGGGGCCGAGGGCGCCTCTTGGATTTCGCGTCGGGTGCAGAAGCACTCGTAGGTCAGGCCCGCTTCCTTCAACCGGGTAATCGCTTTGGCGTACAGGCTTTGCCGATCCGTCTGTCGAACGACGTCCCCATCCCAAGTCACGCCAATTGCGGCCAAGTCGCGCAACTGCACGGCTTCCGCTCCAGCACGGGCGCGGTCGAGGTCCTCCACCCGCAGCAGGAACCTGCGCCCGGTGGAGCGGGCAAAGAGCCAGGCAAGGATGGCGGTCCGCAGGTTTCCCACGTGCAGTTCACCGGAGGGACTGGGGGCAAAGCGGCCGGCGGAGGTCATGGACCCAGCCTATGCGGGAGACCGGAATGCCAGGACAACACAAGAGCCCCTCAGCTACCGATGACTGCGGAATTCCGACGTCGGTAGCTCAGGGGCTCTTGCCGTGTTTGCAGAGTGAGCGTGGTGTGAACAAGACTCATCCAGCGGCGGCCTCCTTGCGGGAAGCGGTGTCCAGCGTGCCGGGTGGTGTGCCGGGAAACTGTAGCCTGAGGGGACCAGCGGTAGCTTTTGCCCTTGTTGCCACAATTTCAGCAGACACCATACAGTTGGGACAACCGACAGGAGTTGGATTGGTCACTCTGACTAATTCCTGACGCTAGAACAAGCAGGGAGTGGTCAGATTGCAGGAACTGGACGCCACGGACAAGCGCATCCTGAATGCCCTGGACGAGGACCCGCGAGTCCCGATCATGGTGCTGGCGCAGCGGCTTGGCCTTGCCCGCGGAACCGTGCAAAGCCGGCTGGAGCGGATGACGGCGTCGGGGGCGCTGCGGCCCAACAGCAGCCGGGTGCTGCCGGCCGCCCTTGGAAGGGGCGTGGCCGCAGCCGTCAGCGCCGAACTGGACCAGAGCCACCTCAACGAGGCCATTGCCGCCCTCCGCAAAATTCCCGAAGTCCTGGAATGCCATGCACCGGCCGGGGACACCGACCTGCTGATCCGGGTGGTGGCCAAAAGCCCGGACGACCTCTACCGGGTCTCCGAAGAAATCCGTCTCTGCCCAGGCATCGTCCGCACCTCCACCAGCATGTTCCTGCGTGAGGTCATCCCGTACCGCACCACCGGCCTCCTTCAGGGTGAGCCGGAGCGCTGAGGCTAAACCGGCGGACCCGCGTTTGATTTCAGGTTCTTCATCACCAGTGTTGAGGTCAGCCGCTCCACCCCGGGCAGGGACGTGAGCTCGGTATCGTAAAAGCGCTGGTAGGCCGGCAGGTCCTCGGCGATGACCTTCAACAGGTAGTCCGGGGAACCGAAGAGCCGCTGCGCCTCGATGATGTTGGGATTCTCCGCCACCCGGTTCTCGAAGATTTCCATGGTGGGCCGGTCCACTTGCCGCAGCGTGACGAAGACGATTGCCTCGAAGCCCAGGCCCACGGCTGCCGGATCGACGTCCGCCTTATACCCGCGGATCACCCCGGACTGTTCCAGGTCCCGTAGCCGCCGGTGGCATGGCGCCACCGTTAGGCCCACCTTCGAAGCGAGGGCGGTGGCAGTCATCCGCCCATCCTCTTGGAGGTGGCGCAAAATACTTCTGTCGATGTTGTCCAGCACGCAATAAACATACTGCTTGGGCCGTGAGTCGGGCGAAAACAGGAGAGCACTTTTGGCCGGATTCTCCCTATGGTTGCTCCTGAGAGCCCTTCGACAGGAGAAACCCATGAATCCGCAGCTGTTCCTGGCCTTTCTGGTGGTGGCCGCAGCACTGGCCTGCACTCCGGGAGTGGACTGGGCGTACACCATTGCCGCAGGGCTCCGGCAGCGCAGCTTCGTCCCCGCGGTGGCCGGGCTCTGCGGTGGTTACGTCCTCCACACGGTCCTGCTGGTGGCAGGGCTCGCCGCAGTGCTGGCCGGGATGCCCGGCGTCCTGGGCTGGATCACGCTGGCGGGTGCTGGTTACTTGCTGTGGCTAGGGGTGGGAACCCTGCGGTCCTGGCGCGGTGCCAGCTTCAGCGCCTCTGCCGACGGCGGTGCCGGCACCCAACTGCGTACCTTCCTGCAGGGGATGGGCACCAGCGGGATCAACCCCAAGGGCCTGCTCTTCTACGTGGCGCTCATCCCGCAGTTCATCAGCGCCGACGCTTCACTGCCCGTGCCGGTGCAATCCGGGCTCCTCGGCATGACGTTCGTGGCGCTGGTGGGCGTGGTCTACACCGTTGTGGCCCTGCTCTCGCGCAAACTGCTGCAGAGTAGGCCCGGCGCCGCCCGGTCAGTGACCCTGGCCAGCGGCATCATCATGGTGGCGCTGGGGGCAGTGCTGCTGGGTGAGCAGCTGGTGCCGTTCCTGGCCGGGCGGGCCTAGATCCCGGCCATGCCTGGTTCACAGCGGAATTCCTAGTCCCCGCTGAGTTCCTTCCAGTCCTGCTCCCAGATCCGGCGCATTTCCTCGTCCTTGCGGATGGGTACCGGCGCCTCGAGCTCACGCTGCGGTTCCGGGTCTTCCCGCCGACGTCCCCAATCACGCGGGTTCAGGGACCGGCGGCTTGATTCCAGCACCAGCAGTGCACGGTCCGTGAGCGCGTCGTTGCGGAGCGCCAGGTGGGTCTTGCGGCGGCGAAGCACCTCGGCGATCGCCTGGTGTGCAGCATCCAGCCGGCCCTCCCGGCGCAGGGCACGGGCGCGGACCAGCAGCAGGGCGGCCGAGAGGTCGTCCGCGTTCAGCAGGCCCTCGGTCCAGTCGATGACGGTTCGGCTCCGTCCCAGCGTGAGGGCCAGCGAACAGCGCGCCAAGGCCATGGGGAGCGACGGCGGCAGGCCGGCGAGTGCATCAAGCGCAGCTTCCGTGCGGCCCGTCTCGCGCAGCGAATGGGCCAGCGCCAGGAACACCGATTCCTCGCTGAACAGGACAGGGATCTCCACCCGCTCGGCGAGTTCGATCCTAGTGACGATGCGGGTGAGGTAAGTGGAGGAGTAGCGGTTCGCTTCGTCGTCGTTCCTGGTGGTGAGCCCGCGCTGGAGAAGCTCGGAGGCCCGCAGGTAGCCGCCGTGCTTGTACACCAGCAGCCCGGCCATCAGGTAGCAGAGCCCGGCCCAACCAGGGTAGGCGCGGGCCAAGGTGATCAGGCGCTCCGGTTCACGGCTGGTGAAGACGGCCTCGTGGACCGCCTTGGCCGGCTTGGGCATCAGGCGCTTAAGCCGCGGCACCTCGCCGTCGATGGACAGCAGGGCCGGATTGCGTCCGCCCAAAACCCCTGTGAGCAAGCCACCTACTCCCCCAGCAAGGTCATGGACCGGGGTGCGCAGTTGGGCCTGCCCGAAAGGAGTGAGGTCGCGGCTGTCCCAGTAGATCGGTGCAGTATCCCCGGAGCTCATCCTTCCATGCTAGCTGTGGAGACCTCCCGCCGGACGCGGTCTCCAAGGCGCGGACCCCGAGCCCGGCCCTTGTCCCCGGCGCCGTTTTCAGGAAGGGTGGTAAGCACCCTTAGCAACTATCCTCAGTAGGAGAAATGCCATGCAGATCGACAAGAACCAGATCCTCGAACTCCTGCGGTCCCAGGGAGACCAGGACAAGGCGTCGCAGGCGGAGTCCGAGCTGCCGGACCAGGTGGACACCGAACAGCATGCCGGCCTGCTTTCCAGGCTCGGCATCAATCCCGCGGACCTGCTGTCGAAGCTTCCCGGCGGCCTGGGCGACAAACTTCCCGGCGGCCTGGGCGACAAGCTCGGCGGACTGGGCCTGTAGGACTACCGGGCCGGGAAAGGTCAGCTCCTGGCCATGAACCATTCGGTGAAGGAGGCGGCGCGGCCTGACTCGGTAAACCTGATGACCCACAGGTTGTCGTACGTCGGCCCGCCGCCCGAATAGACGGTGACGCCCTGGACAAAGGCGGTGGCGCCGTCGCACCCGAGCAGCTCCCAGGTGAACGTCCAGCCTCCCGGTTCATCCCGGGCCGCCAGCCAGCCGTCGACAATCCCGTCCCTGCCCCGCCACGCTTCGGGATCATGGGGACGGGTTTCATCGACGGCGTCAGGGGTGAAGAGGGCACCGATATCGTCGGCCGCGTTGCTGGTCCAGGCGGCCTGGTATCGCTCCATCCAGGCGTGGACGTGCTCGGAGGCTGAAGCTGGCTGGGTCATATCTTGGTTTTACCCGCGCCGCACTTAGCAAGCAACGGCTTTAGCCATTGGCAGCGGCTATCCACACGCCAATGATCCAGGTGCTGGCGGCGAGGCAGGCGAGTCCGAATTCGGCGAGCATGCCCAGGCCGGTGGCCTTCAGCGCCGCCCAACTGGATCTCGCCGCCGTCGACATGTCCCGCGTCCGCAGGAACTCGCTGACCAGCAGGCCGGCGGCAAAGCCCACGAAGAGCCCCACGACCGGGATGATGAACATCCCCACCACGCCCGCCACCAGTGCCACCACGATGCTGCGGCTGGGAATGGCATGCTGCTTCAGCTTCCTCCCCGTGAGGACCGCCCCGGCAGTCATCCCCGCGGCGACAAAGATCATGGCCACCGCGAAGACCACCCATCCGGCAGTCCCGGCGCCGCCCCAGATAGCCCAAGCCAACAGGCTGACGCCGATCAGGACACTTCCGGGCAGGACGGGGATGATGGTGCCCGCCACCCCCACCAGGATCGCCAGGCCGCACAGGATGGTCACTACGGTCTCGGAGCTCATGGTCCCCAGTCTAGGGGCCGCTTAACGCGCGGCTTCTTAACCACGACGGCGGTGCCTCCTTCACAAAGGGGCCGCCGCCGTCGTGGTTTCCTGCAGGAAGAAGAAGCCTTACTCCGCTTCCACCGCCGCGGCGACTGCCGCGGTGACGGCGGGGGCAACACGGGGGTCCAGCGGGCTGGGCACGATGTACTCTGCCGAAAGGTCCTCTGCGGCGAGGTCCGCGATGGCGCGGGCCGCCGCCAGCTTCATGGCCGGCGTGATGCGGCGGGCACCGGCATCAAGGGCGCCGCGGAAGATGCCCGGAAACGCCAGGACGTTGTTGATCTGGTTGGGGAAGTCGCTGCGGCCGGTGGCCACCACTGCGGCGTACTTCACGGCCACCTCGGGCAGGACCTCGGGGTCCGGGTTGGACAGCGCGAACACGATGGCGTCCTGGTTCATGGTGGCAAGGTGTGCCTCGTCCAGCTTGGAGGAGGAGACGCCGATGAAGACGTCGGCTCCGGCCAGTGCCTCGGCGGGGCCGCCGGCAACGCCACGGGGGTTGCTGCGGCCGGCGATGTCGGCCTTCTTGCTCGTGGAGTCTGCTGCCAGGTCCGGGCGGCTGCTGTTGAGGACGCCGCGGGAGTCCAGGAGGACGACGTCGCTGATGCCGGCGGCCAGCAGGATTTCGGCGACCGCGATGCCCGCAGCCCCTGCGCCGGACACCACCACCTTGAGCCCTTCCAGGCCGCGGCCGGTCACCTTGGCGGCGTTGGTCAGGGCGGCGAGGGCCACGACGGCGGTTCCGTGCTGGTCGTCGTGCATGACCGGGCAGTCCAGGGCCTCGATGAGCTTCTCCTCGAGCTCGAAGCAGCGCGGAGCGGAGATGTCTTCAAGGTTGACGGCACCGAAGCTGGGGCGCAGGCGGACCAGGGTTTCCACGATCTCGTCCACGTCGGTGGTGTTGAGGACCAGCGGGATGGAATCGAGGTCACCAAAGGTCTTGAACAGGGCGGACTTGCCTTCCATGACGGGCAGCGAGGCGCTGGGGCCGATGTTGCCCAGGCCCAGGACGGCGGTGCCGTCGCTGACCACGACCACCAGGCGTTCGGCCCAGGTGAGGGTTCGGGCCAGTTCAGGCTTCGCGTGGATGGCGCGGCTGACTTCGGCGACACCCGGCGTGTAGGCGATGGACAGGTCACGCTTGTTCGACAGCGGGGCTGTGGTGCTGATGGACAGCTTGCCGCCCTGGTGGGCTCCGAAGATCTCGTCCTCGGTCAGCGGGGCGGTAGCGGAATCGTCAATGGCAGTGATTGCGTCAATGGACACGTCGTTGTCTCCTGGTGCTCGCCGTGGGCGCACGGCACATGGGGCTGGAGCCCGGCCGGGCCCAAGCAGGGAAAGTAGTGCGACAGGAAACCCAGGGGTGGCGGGTCCGTGGGAACGCCGGGGATGTTTCCGCCCTGCCGCTCCTGTGCCTCCATGGTAGGCAGGCCGGGAACCGGCTTCTGGCGCCTCTTGACAGGAATGGACGGTGAAAAAACGTTTAGGCACCCGTTTTTATGGTCCAGATCACGGCATTATGGCGGATTTAATCCGCTTTTGGTCTAGACCAGTTACGCGGATTTGGTAACTGTGAACCCGGAGTCGGCCGCGGGAGACAGCCTGCCGCACGCCTTTTTGAGGTCTTCCTCGGCTTCGAAGAGGGAAAGCCGGCGGTTCCGGACGGACTGGACCAGACCAGTGACGGTCAGCAGGAGGACCCGCGCCCCTACGGCGTCGCCGCAGGCGGTGGTGACGAGCTTCTCACTGAGCGCGTCGATCTCGCGCAGGAGGTCGGTGGTGTCCTTCTCCGGGAGGTACACGCCCCGGCTAAGGCACTGCTCCACGGCGGGCTGCATGACGCGCATGTGGAAGATCTCCATCAGCAGGCCCGAAAGTGCTCGGCCACGGAAGCGGGGGGAGGAATTGCGGGTTCCGGCCTGCAGCTCATCAAGCTGCTGCCGGTACAGCGCCAGCATCAGGTGCGTGGGCGACGGAAAGTAGCGGTAAAGGGTGCCCAGCGGTACGTCTGCTTTTTCTGCGACCTGGGAGAGTTCCACACCGTCGAGTCCCGTGCGGGCGAACCCTGCAGCTGTATCGAGGATCCGCGTGTAGCGGAGGCGCTGGCGTGGAGCGGAAGGCCGGGCGGCCATGGGCGGATGGTCTGAAAAAGTCTCGGGCATCAGCATTCCGGGGTTGTGTTTTAGCGACTGCGGCCAGGAGCGCCCCCACTTCCGTACCGCCCTGCAGCCGGGTTCAACTATACGGCACGGAACCATGCCCTAATTTGTCAGCCAGCCTTACTATCGGTACCTCCAGGGTTAGCTGACGCCCTTGATTTTCACCACGAAGACGGCGCCCAGCAGCCCAATGACGGCTGCCGTCAGGAACAGTGTCCGGTAGCCGCCCCCGTAGGTCACGGCCAGCAGCGCCAGCGCCGGGGCGACCACCTGCGGCAGGGAGTTGGCCACGTTGATGACGCCCATGTCCCTGCCGCGGCTGACGGCGAAGGGCAGGACCTGGGTGAGCAGTGCGAAGTCCACGGCCAGGTATGCGCCGAAGCCGATGCCGAGCACGGCGGCGCCGGCAAGGGCGCCCGGCCACACAGGGAAGAACGCCATGATGGCGCCGGCCATGGCAATGGTGGCGGAGGAGCCGATGACGAAGGGCTTCCGTCTCCCCATCCGGTCGCTCCAGGGCCCCGCCAACACTGCGGTGATCATCACCATCACGGCATAAATCCCCGTCAGGACCAGCACGCCGGTGGCCGGATCCTGGTATTTGATGATGTCCCGCAGGAAGAAGAGCAGGTACACGATGGTCAGCTGGTTGCCAACGTTCACCAGGAACCGCGTCAGCCAGGCCCAGGCAAAGTCAGGGTAGCGCCGGGGGCTGATCCAGAATCCGCGCAGGAACCGGCCAAGCCCGAACCGTCCGGCAGCGTCCTTCGGCAGTGCGGGGTCGTTGCTACGGAACAGGTATGGCAGCACGGACACCAGCAGCGCCCCGGCGCACAGCCAGTAACCCACCATGAAGTTGCCTGACACCACGGCACCGAAGACGGCTCCGGTGAGGATTCCAAGTGTCTGGCCCATGGCGGCAAGCCCGCCCACTCCCCCGCGCTGGACCACCGGTACCCGGTCGGGGACGGCGGCGGTGATGGCAGCATAAGCGGCATTCGCGCCAAGCTGCACCAGACACCAGAACAGCACCATCAGCGCCACGGCACCGGAGAAGGACATGGCCAGCAGCGCCGCAGTGGCCAGCACCGCACCGGCCAGCACCCATGGCGCGCGCCGCCCGAAGCGGGAGGTGGTCCGGTCCGAGAGCGCACCGAAGAGTGGATTGGCCACCAGGGAGACCGCCGCGCCACAGGCCGTGACCAGCGAAAGGATAGCCTCCTTGCCGGGCGCGTCGATGCTGATCGCCTGCTGGCCGATAAACACGTTGATGGGGCCGAAGAACGCCGCGTTGATGCCCACGTTCACCAGCACCAGGCCGGTGACCCAGCGGGCGGTTACTTTGTGCACCGGTTCGGCGAGCGCCGCCGTCGTACTAACACCTTCGGAGGTGCCACCCGGCGGCACGGGCGTGTGGAACGGACTCATTGGCTTGGCTCCCCCTGCTGCGGCCGGTTGGCGGTGGGATCAGACTATCGTGGGCGGTAGCCGGCCGCCCGGGCAATTGGCGGCCTATCGCCCAAGGAACAACGTTGGCAAGGACAAAGGAGACCCAGATGAGCGCACCCACCCCGGCAGAAGGCACAGCGGTGAACACGGCAGACCTTTACGATGAGCGCGGGGACGAACTGGCGTCCGTCTCCCTGCAGTTCCAGTCCCTGGGCGGCCGCTCGCACTTCAGCGGTCCCGTGCGCACCATCCGCTGCTTCCAGGACAACGCCCTGGTGAAGTCGACGCTCAATTCCCCAGGCAACGGGGCCGTGCTGGTGGTGGACGGCGGCGGTTCGCTGGGCACCGCGCTGATGGGGGACATGATCGCCGAAAGCGCCGTGGCGAACGGGTGGGCCGGCGTCGTCATCAATGGGGCCATCCGCGACCGACTGGCCATCGCGCGGCTGGACCTGGGCGTCAAGGCCCTGGGCAGCAACCCAAGGAAGAGCTTGAAGGCCGGCGCAGGCGAGGTGGACGTGGATGTGGTGATTGACGGCGTGACCTTCCGCCCCGGAGCCACCGTCTGGTGCGACCCGGACGGAATCCTCGTGGAGCCGTAGCGGAAAAGTCCGCAGGGCGGGGAATAGAAAGAGCGGGTAAGATAGTTACTGAAAGCAACTATCGCTGCTTATATCCTTTTCTTTCCCTTGGAGCACCCATGTCCAAATCCACGGCCGCGCCCGGCGCGGGAGAAACCCTGACGCGACGCCAGATCGTCACCGTGATGGTGGGCCTGATGCTGGGCATGTTCCTGGCGTCCCTTGACCAGACCATCGTTTCCACGTCCATCTACACCATCGCCAATGACCTGGACGGGCTCTCGCTGCAGGCGTGGGCCACCACGGCTTACCTCATCACCTCCACTGTCAGCACCCCGCTGTACGGCAAGCTGAGCGACATCTTTGGCCGCCGTCCGCTGTACCTGACCGCGATCGCCGTCTTCCTGGTGGGCTCCATCTACGCCGGGTCCGTGCACTCGATGACCGAGCTTGCCATTGCCCGCGGCATCCAGGGCCTGGGCGCCGGCGGCCTGCTGGCCCTGGCGCTGACCATCATCGGGGACATCGTTTCCTTGAAGGACCGCGCCAAGTACCAGGGCTACTTCATGTCCGTGTTCGGCATCTCCTCGGTCCTGGGCCCGGTGGTGGGCGGCGCGTTCGCCGGCTCCGCCAACATCCTGGGCTTTGACGGCTGGCGCTGGGTCTTCTTCATCAACGTGCCCATCGGACTGGCCGCCCTGGTGGTGGTGTTCCTGTTCCTGCACCTGCCGGCGAAACACCTCAAGCAGAGGATCGACTACTGGGGCGCCGCCGCCATCACGGTGGCCATCGTTCCGCTGCTCCTGGTGGCCGAACAGGGCCGCTCGTGGGGCTGGGCGTCCACCAACTCGTTCCTTTGCTACGGGGTGGGCATCCTGGGCATCGCGTGGTTCCTGCTCGCCGAGAAGCGCGCGGGCGACTATGCCCTGATTCCGCTGCGGCTCTTCAGCAACATCACGTTCGGGCTGTCCTCGCTGCTGAACTTCATCATCGGCATCGGCATGTTCGGTGCCATCGCGATGCTCCCCATGTACCTGCAGCTGGTCAAGGGCCTCACCCCCACGGAGGCCGGCCTGATGATGATCACCTTCACCGTCGGCATCCTCTTTGGCTCCATCACCGCCGGCCGCACCATTTCGGCCTCCGGCACATTCCGCATCTTCCCCATCATGGGCACCGGCATCCTCACCGCCGCCGCCCTGGTGATGGGCTCGGTCCTGAAAGTGGACACAGGGTTGTGGGTTCCCGGCCTGATCGCGGTGTTCTTCGGCGTCGGCCTGGGCTTCTGCATGCAGCCGCTCACCCTGGCCATGCAGACCTCGGTGCCGCCGCGCGACATGGGCGTGGGAACCTCCTCCGCCGCCTTCTTCCGCTCCATGGGCGGCGCCGTGGGCACCGCCGTCTTCATCTCCATGCTGTTCAGCCTGGCCGCTGACAGGATCGCCGAGGGCATGAAGTCCGCCGCCACGGATCCTGCCTATTTGGCCGTCCTCAAGGATCCCGCGGTGGCTTCGGACCCGGCCAACGCCAAGCTGTACGACTTCTTCAAGAACGGCGCCTCCAACGATTCGCTGAACGACACCAGCTGGCTGCACACGGCCAACAGCACGCTGACCCGCCCCATCACCGAAGGGTTCGCCACGTCCATCGACACGGTGATGCTGACGGCTGCGGCGCTCACCGGCCTGGCGTTCCTCATCAGCTTCGCCCTGCCGCGGAAGAAGCTGACAGACCAGAAGGCCTCGCCGCAGGACAAGGACGACATGCAGATCCCGGCACACTAGCCCGGGCACTAAGACCAGACGACGACGGCGGCACGGCCCGCCGTCGTCGTCTTCTTTTTGGCGCGCATCACCGCTTGGGCGGGCCCCCTAAGTGGATCGGGGAGCCATGGCGTGGAACACTACCGTAAGTACACTGGCCATTCGGCCGGTTCTGCAGCCGACGACGTCCGCACCGCTTCCACCCATTCCAGAACCCAGGGAGAACCATGCCCACTGCACAGGAGCAGACCAACACCGGGATACCGCGGCGGGTGATCTGGCTGGCCCTCGCGGGGGCGGTGGGCGGATTCCTCTTCGGGTTCGACTCGTCCGTGGTCAACGGTGCCGTGGACGCCCTGAAGGGAGAATTCGCGCTGTCCGAGGCCGTGACCGGCTTCGCCGTGGCCGTCGCCCTCCTGGGCTGCGCGGCGGGCGCCTTCCTGGCGGGCAGGGTGGCGGACCGCCATGGCCGCATCCCCGCCATGAAGCTGGGCGCACTGCTCTTCCTGGTCAGCGCCCTGGGTACCGGCTTCGCCTTCGGCGTATGGGACCTGGTGTTCTGGCGCTTGGTGGGCGGGCTGGGCATCGGCCTGGCCTCCGTTATCGCCCCCGCCTACATCTCCGAGATTTCACCCCGGAAGGTCCGCGGCCGCCTGGCCTCGCTGCAGCAGCTGGCCATCACCACCGGCATCTTCGCGGCACTGTTGTCGGACGCGCTCCTGGCCACCAGCGCAGGCGGTGCGGACCAGCGCTTCTGGCTGGGCATTGAAGCGTGGCGCTGGATGTTCCTTGCCGCAGCAATCCCCGCCGTCGTCTACGGCTGGATCGCCTTCACCCTGCCCGAATCCCCCCGGTTCCTGGTCTTCAAGGGCAAGGAGGAGGAGGCCCGGAAGGTCTTCGCCTCCATCGCCCCCTCCGAGGACACCGACCGGCACATCCGCGACATCCAGGAAGCCATCGAGGAGGACAAGCTCGCCGGCCAGAAGGGCTCCCTGCGCGGCAAGACCCTGGGCCTGCAGGCCGTGGTCTGGGTGGGCATCACCCTCTCCGTGCTGCAGCAGTTCGTGGGCATTAACGTGATCTTCTACTACTCCACCACGCTGTGGAAGGCAGTGGGCTTCCAGGAGAAGGACTCCCTGGCCATCTCGGTGGCAACGTCCGTCACCAACATCCTGGTCACCCTGGTGGCCATCGCCCTGGTGGACCGGGTGGGCCGCCGCCCCATCCTCCTGACCGGATCCGTGGGCATGGCCGTGTCCCTGGGCGCCATGGCGCTGGCATTCTCGTCCGCAACCGGCAGCGGCGAGGACATCACCCTCCCCGGCGCCTGGGGTCCTGTTGCCCTGGTGGCCGCCAACGTCTTCGTCATCAGCTTCGGCGCCTCCTGGGGCCCGCTGGTGTGGGTCCTCCTGGGTGAGATCTTCCCGTCCAGGATCCGCGCCCGCGCCCTGGGCCTTGCCGCCGCGGCGCAGTGGGTGGCCAACTTCGTGATCACCCTCAGCTTCCCGGCGATGGCCGCCGCCTCGCTGCCGCTGACCTACGCCATGTACGCCCTGTTCGCGGCCGCGTCCTTCTTCTTTGTGATGTTCAAGGTGCCGGAGACCAACGGGATGTCCCTGGAGCAGGCGGAGACCCTGTTCGTGCCGAAGGGGTCGGCGAAGGTGAAGTAACGCCGCCTCCCCTTTCGCAGGAAAACAGCAGACCCTCCATCACGTGGCGTGATGGAGGGTCTGCTGTTTGAAGAGCAGTGGTTAGACGACGTGCGGTTCGTGCGAGGACAGGTACTTGCGTCCGCCGAAGGCGATGGCGATGGCGATCACCATCGCCAGAGCGCCGGCGAAGAACGGAACCTGCGGGCCAAAGTGTTCACCGAGCTGCGCCGCCAGGAACGGTGCCAGCGCGCCGCCCATCCAGCGGACAAAGTTGTAGCCGGAGGACGCCACGGGCCGCGGCGAATCGGACACACCCATGGCCAGTTCGGTGTAGATGGTGTTGTTGATGCCCAGGAGCGCACCGGCCGCGATGACCAGGACGACGACGGCGGGAACCGAGTGCCCGGCTGCCAGTCCCAGCCCGGCGAGGTCCAGCATGAGCAGGAACAGCGTTCCGGTCAGGACCTTGACGGCGCCGAAGCGGTTCTGCAGGGGCGGTGCTACGAAGACGGAGAACACGGCCACGGCAACGCCCCAGCCGAAGAAGACGCCGCCGATTCCATATGCATTCATGCCCAGGATGAACGGGGTGAAAGCCAGGATGGTGAAGAAGCCGTAGTTGTAGAACAGGCCGCTTGCCGCCGTCGTTCGCAGTCCCTTGTGGCCCAGCGCCAGCAGGGGATCGCGCAGGCGCACCTTGCGTTCGGGCAGCGGCGTGTTGGGCAGCAGGGCGATCAAGGCGATGAAGGCGGCGGCCATCAGGACGGCGGTGCCGAAGAAGGGTGCGCGCCACTGCCAACCGCCCAGGAGGGCGCCAAGGAGCGGGCCGAGGGAGATGCCAAGGCCCAGGGCGGCTTCGTAGAGGATGATGGCGGTGCCGGCGCCGCCGCTGGCCACGCCCACGATCACGGCGAGGGCGGTGGCCACGAAGAGGGCGTTGCCCAGCCCCCAGCCGGCGCGGAAGCCCACCAGTTCACCGACGCTTGCCGACAGGCCGGACAGCGAGGAGAAGACTACGATGACGGCCAGGCCGATCAGCAGCGTCTTTTTGCCGCCGATCCGGGAGGAGACGAAGCCGGTAATCAGCATGGCCAGCGCCGTGACCAGGAAGTAGCTGGTGAACAGCAGGGATACCTGGCTGGGGCTGGCGTCCAGGTTGGTGGCGATGGCCGGGAGGATGGGGTCCACCAGCCCGATGCCCATGAAGGCGAACACCGCGGCGAGGGCGGTTGCCCATACCGCCTTGGGCTGCTTCAGGAATGAGGCTTTTTCAGCCTGCAAAGTTGATTCTGGTGCTTGCAGGGATTCTGCGAGCTGGCCGTCCATGGAGGGTACTCCTAAGTTTCAGTACGAATCGGTTCAGTTCTGGAGGGAGGCGTTGATTTTGTCGATGACCGGCAGGGCCTCGGCCAGGGCTTTGCGGTCCTGGTCGGTGAGGGTGCTGAGGATTTCGGCCATCACCTGGTTGCGGCGCCTGTTGGCGGAGTCGACGGCGGCGCGGCCTTCTTCAGTCAGGATCACCCGGACGGCGCGGGAGTCCGCAGGGTCCGGCTCGCGGCGGGCCAGGCCCGCGCGCTCAAGCTTGATGATCTGTTCCGTGGCGCTGGGCACGCGGACCCCCAGGTTCCGGGCGATCTCGCCGACGCGCTGGCCTTCACCGAGCAGCATCTTGAGGGTACTGAGCTGGGCGGCGCTGAGCTCACCGTCGGCGTCGAGGCGCCGGACCAGGTACACACTATGGCGGAGGGCTTCGCGGAACCCGCTGGCAAGTTCCTGCAGCTTGGCATCGTCGGTATTCATCGTTAGGTACCCTAACATTTAGGCACCCTAACGGTCAAGGCGTCAGAGGGCCAGCTTCATGCCGACGTGGCTGGCCTCGAATCCCAGTTGTTCGTAGAACCGGTGTGCCGCCGAGCGGCTTTTGTGGGTGGTCAGCTGCATCAGGGTGCAGCCCCGGCTCCGGGACTCCTGCACAGCCCATCCCACCATCAGCTTGCCGATGCCCTGGCCGCGAAGGGACGCTGCCACCCGGACGCCCTCCAGCTGCGAGCGCCAGGCTCCCTGGCGGGAGATGCCGGGGAGGAAGCTCAGCTGGAACGTGGCAACCACCGGTCCCGCGCTCTTGCCCGGGGGCACTACTTCCCCTACCAGCAGCAGGTGGGCGGGATCAGCCTCAATCGCTTCGAAGGCGCGCCGGTATGGCTCCAGGTCCCGGGCGGCCTCGCGGCCGGCCCCCAAAGCATCGTCAGCCAGCAGCTGCACCATGGCGGGCAGGTCCGCGCGGGCGGCGTGGCGGAGGCGGAACGTGCCGCCGTCGACGTCGGCGGTGAACACTGTGGGCGCGGCATCCGGGGTAAGGGTCACCCGCCCAGCTTGGCACAAACAAAGAACGACGCCGGCACTTGGGTAAGTGCCGGCGTCGTGGTTTCCGCAGTGCGTCGGTAAGTCCCGGGTGACCGGGTCAGGCGGGGGTGCGGGCCATCTCCGCCTGCCGCTCCTCTACCAGGACGGCGACGGCATTGAACAGCGGATGCTCCGGCTCCAGGCCGGTGATCCTTGCCGTGGCCTCGGCGGGGCTGGCCGATCCCAGGATGCCGGCCAGCTCGGTGGCCTCGGCATCGGCGGGATCGGTGAACCGCAGCGCGGCGGCGATCGCGCCCAGCAGCGCCTCGGGCACCACGCCGCGTTCGGCAAGTTCCGCGGCCGGGCCGATGAACCGCTCGTGCCGGCTCAGCTTCCGCAGCGGAGCGCGGCCCACGCGGTTGACGGTGTCCGGCAGGTACGGGTTGGAGAACCTGACCAGGATTTTCTGGACATAAGCTTCCTGCTCGTCGTTGCTGAACCCGTGCTTGGCCACCAGCAGCTGCTTGGTCTCCTCCAGCACCGCCCGCACGTCCTCGGCCACGTCCTGGTCCGCCATGGCGTCGGAGATCTTCTCCAGTCCGGCTTCGAACCCGAAGTAGGCCGCCGAGGCGTGCCCGGTGTTGACCGTGAACAGCTTGCGCTCGATGTAGGGCGAAAGGTCGTCCACGAACGTGGCACCGGGGATCACGGGGGCGGAATCACCGAAGGCCGTGCGGTCGATGACCCACTCGTAAAAGGTCTCCACGGTGACGTCCAGGCCCTGTCCGGCCTCCTGGTTGGGCACGATCCGGTCCACGGCGGTGTTGGCGAAAACTGCCTTGCCGTCCAGCACCGCAGCGGTAACCCCGGGCTGGGATGCCACCTCCTTGGCCAGGATGTCCGTGGCGTTGATCGCGTTCTCGCAGGCCATCACCTGCAGGGGTGCCAGGTCCGGCTCCCGCGCAACGATGCCCTTGGCGATCACGGGCGCCACGAACTTCAGGATGTGCGGACCCACCGCTGTAGTGACGATGTCCGCCGTCGAAATTTCCTGGACCAGTTCCGCTTTCTGGGCATTGGAGTTCAGGGCACGGAAGTTGTCCACGGTGCGCACGGCAGGGTTCTCCCCCACCTCGTGCACCGCGTAGCTGTCCGCCTCCTTGAGCCGGTTGATCAGCTCCTCGGCCACGTCCGCGAACACCACTTCGTACCCGGCATCGTGCAGGAGCAGGCCCACGAACCCGCGGCCGATGTTGCCGGCACCAAAATGTACTGCCTTCACTATGCGTTGACCTTTCCGAAGAGGTCCAGGACTTCATCCACGGAGGTGGCGGCTTCCAGGCGGGCCACCTGCTCCTTGTTGGTGAAGACCTTGGCGATGGAGGACAGGATGTGCAGGTGCTCGTTGTTGATGCCGGCAACGCCCACCACGAACTTCACCTGCTTGCCGTTCCAGTCGATGCCTTCCGGGTAGCGGATGACGGACACGGCCGACTTGCGGATGTGGTCCTTGGCGGCGTTGGTGCCGTGCGGGATGGCCAGGAAGCTGCCCATGTAGGTGGACACCGATTCCTCGCGTTCGTGCATGGCAGCGATGTAGCCCTCGTCCACGGCGCCGCGGGCCAGCAGCAACCGGCCGGCTTCGTCGATGGCGGCGTCGCGGGTGGTGGCCGAACCGGTCAGCACCACGCTCTCGCGGGCCAGGATCTCCGGCGAGCCGGCGGCGGGGGCAGGGGCTGCGTCGGCCGGGGCGTCGGCGGCGTGGGCTCCGTGGGTGGTGCCGGCGTCGGCCGCCGCTGCCACTGCCGGCCCGGAGGCGGAGGCGCCGCCGGGTGTACCTGCTCCCGCGTCCGGCCCTTCGGTTGCCGCAGTACCTTCAGTGTTGCTCTCGCGGACCAGGTCAACGATCTCGTCGTAGCGGGGGCTGTTCATGAAGTTGTCCACCGAGTAGTGCATGGCGCTGGAGGTGACAGGCTTGGCGCGTTCGGTCAGGTCCTGGTGGGTGACCACCACGTCGTAGGTGTCGCTAAGGTTGGCGATGGAGGCGTTGGTGACCTTGACGTCCGGGAAGCCGGCCGCCTTCATCTTGTTCCGCAGCACCGAAGCGCCCATGGCACTGGAGCCCATGCCGGCGTCGCACGCGAACACAATGTTCCGCACAGGACCGGCCAGCACGCCCACTCCGCCGCGGCCCGCCGCTGCGCCCGCAGCCGTTCCGGCACCGGTCAGGTGGGAGGACACGGAACTCTTCTTGCCCTTCATCTCCTCCATGCGGGCGGTGGCATCGCCCAGGTCCGCTTCGTCGCTGTGCTTGGTGGTCTTCAGGATGACCGAAGAGACCAGGAAGGAAACTGCGGCCGCCAGGACCACGGAGAGGATCACGCCGAAGTAGCTGTCGCGGGAGGTCTGTGCCAGCACGGCGAAAATGGAGCCAGGGGCGGCCGGCGCCACCAGGCCGGAGTTGGTAACGGCAAGGGTGGCGATGCCGGTCATGCCGCCGGCGATGGTACCCAGGATCAGCAGCGGGCGCATCAGGACGTACGGGAAGTAGATCTCGTGGATGCCGCCGAGGAACTGGATGATGGCTGCGCCGGGAGCCGATGCCTTGGCGGCACCGCGGCCGAAGAATGTGTACGCAAGCAGGAGGCCCAGGCCGGGGCCGGGGTTGGCTTCCAGCAGGAAGAGGATCGACTTGCCCTGCTCAAGGGACTGCTGCACGCCCAGCGGGGTGAGCACCCCGTGGTTGATGGCGTTGTTGAGGAACAGGACCTTGGCCGGCTCGATGAAGATGCTGGTCAGCGGCAGGAGGCCGTTCTGTACCAGGAACTGCACGAAATTGCCCGCGGCGGTGCTGAAGGCGGTGACCAAAGGCGATATGCCGTAGAACCCCAGCAACGCCAACAGGGCGCCCCAGATGCCGGCGGAGAAGTTGTTGACCAGCATCTCGAAGCCGGGGCGGATCTTGCCGTCCCAGATCGAGTCGATCTTCTTCATGGTCCAGCCGCCAAGGGGGCCCATGATCATGGCGCCGATGAACATCGGGATGCCTGCGCCGACGATCACGCCCATGGTGCCGATTGCTCCCACCACGCCGCCGCGGACGTCGTAGACCATCTTGCCGCCGGTGTAGCCGATGAGCAGCGGCAGCAGGTAGGTGATCATGGGGCCTACCAGGCCGATGTTCGGCTTCCCGCCAGTCTCACCGAAACCACCCAGTTGCGGAACCGGCAGCCACCCCTTCTCGATGAAGAGGGCGGTGATGATGCCCCAGGCGATGAACGCCCCGATATTGGGCATGATCATGCCGGACAGGAATGTCCCGAACTTTTGGACGTGCACGCGCGCGCTGGTGCGGGGTTTTGCAACTGTCTCTGTTGCCATGTGATTTCCTAACCGTCATTTCCTGCTGCTCCGCAGGATTGGTTTCGATGATTACGACGATGTACTGCTGGGTATTACCGGGTTGTGCGGCTAACCTGCCGGGCTGGTGGAGATCCGGTGGAGCCATTCGAGGAAGAGCTTGAGTTCCGAGCTGGAAAGCTGGTCAGAGTGCGAAGCCTGAAGTGCGGCGTTCAGGGCGATCGCTGCCACCACCACCGAGGACTTCCCGGTGCCGCCCGGGGCCGGGCCGCTGGCAGGCTCGGCGGACACCGCGAAGATCATGGCGTCCCGGGTCATGGTGGACAATTCGAGGTTGCGTTCGGTGGCGGGCTCCGCAATCAGCATCAGCGTCACACCCACGTTGGCCGCCAGGATGGACCTGGCCGCCTCCCTTGGCTGGACATTCAGCTGGCCCGCCGCCGCTGCCTTGTTCAGCATCTCCTCCATCAACGCTTCGGCATCGGCCACAATGGCCGGCCGGCTTTCCGGGCGGATATTGCCGAACATCACCAGGTACAGCTCCGGCTGGTTGAGGCCGAACTGGACGTGGTTGTCCCACATTCTCCGGATGTCCTCAAGCGGCTGTCCGGAGGGGGCGAAATCCCTTTCGCCCGCGACATATTCTTCAAACCCTGCGGCGACGACGGCGTCGAACAAACCTTCCTTGTCACCGAAGTGGTGGTACAGCGTGGGAGCCGAAACCCCCGCCAGCTGGGTGATCTGGCGGGTGGAGACCGGGGCTCCCGCGGAATTGGCCAACAGTTCCGCGGCAGCACGAAGCAGCCGCATTTTGGGGGGAAGCTGGCCATCCAAACTCATAACCGCTACCCTAGCACCTATAGCGTTGCTATATGAACTGAATCACATACAATTTTTTCAGGCACGTTTCCTGCCCCTGGACGTAGCAGTCCTCCGGCCGGACCCGGCATGGCGCCGGAGCACTTGGCGGGCCTGTCTACCGGCAGAGAATGAGGACCTTCAGTGCAGAACTTCCCAGGAGTAGGCGTCAGCCCAGGCCGCGTCATCGGCACGATCCGGCAGATGCCCAAGCCGATCAGCGAGCCTCCCGCCGGTGAACAGCTGGCCCCTGACACCACTGCCGAAGAAGCCACCGCAGCGTTGAAGGCTGCAGCCCAGGCCGTGCACGACGAACTGAAGGACCGTGCCGCCCACGCCACCGGCGACGGCAAGGCCGTCCTGGAAGCAACTGCCCTGATGGCCAAGGACACCATGCTGATCAAGGGCGCGGCCAAGCTGGTGGCCCGGGGTGTTTCTGCCGAACGCGCCATCTGGGAATCCGGCTCCTCGGTGTCCGAAATGCTGCACAACCTGGGCGGTTACATGGCCGAACGCGCCACCGATGTCCTCGATGTGCGCGCCCGGATCGTCGCCGAGCTGCGGGGCGTAGCCGCACCCGGCATCCCCGCCTCCAACGCCCCCTTCGTCCTGGTGGCAGAAGACCTGGCCCCCGCGGACACCGCAACCCTGGACCCCAACAAGGTCCTGGCCCTCGTCACCGCCGGCGGCGGCCCCCAGTCCCACACCGCCATCATCGCCCGCTCCCTCGGCCTGCCCGCCGTGGTGGCCGCCGTCGGTGTTGACGAACTGCCCGACGGCACCGAGGTCTACGTGGACGGCGCTGCCGGCCTCATCACCGTCGAGCCGGACGATTCCCTGCGCGCAACGGCGGAAGCCTGGGCTGCCACGGCATCGCTGCTCGCGGAATTCACCGGCACGGGCGCGACGGCGGACGGCCACGAAGTGCCGCTGCTGGCCAACGTGGGCGGCGGCAAGGACGCCGAGGCGGCCGCAAAGCTGGGAGCCCAGGGCGTGGGGCTCTTCCGCACCGAGTTCTGCTTCCTGGAACGGGACACCGAACCCAGCGTCGAGGAACAGGCCGCAGCCTACAAGAGCGTCTTCGACGCCTTCCCCGGCAAGAAGGTGGTCCTGCGGACGCTGGATGCCGGCGCCGACAAGCCGCTGCCCTTCCTGACCGATTCCACCGAACCCAACCCGGCCCTGGGTGTCCGCGGCTACCGCACTGATTTCACCACCCCCGGTGTCCTTGACCGGCAGCTGGAAGCCATCGCCCTGGCCGAGCAGCAGTCCCAGGCCGACGTCTGGGTCATGGCACCCATGATCTCCACGGCGGAAGAAGCCGCCCGCTTCGCCTCCATGTGCGCTGACGCCGGCATCAAGACCCCGGGCGTGATGGTGGAGGTTCCGTCCGCGGCCCTCACCGCCGAATCCATCCTCCGCGAAGTCGGCTTCGCGAGCTTGGGAACCAACGACCTCACGCAGTACGCCATGGCCGCCGACCGCCAGCTCGGCCCGCTGGCCAACCTGAACACCCCGTGGCAGCCCGCGGTCCTGCGCCTCGTTGGGCTGACCGTCGAAGGCTCCCGCGCGGAAGGCCACAACAAGCCCGTGGGCGTCTGTGGTGAGGCTGCCGCCGATCCCGCCCTCGCCGTCGTCCTTACCGGCCTTGGCGTCAGCACCCTGTCCATGACCGCCCGCTCGCTGGCCGCAGTGGCAGCGGTCCTGAAGACGGTCACCCTGTCCGAGGCGCAGGAACTGGCCAAGCTGGCCCTGTCCGCACCGAGCGCCACCGAGGCACGGGCATGGGTCCGGGAGAAGCTGCCGGTCCTGGAGGAGCTGGGGCTCTGACGCCCCCCGCCCGCCTCCGGTACGCCGGCTGCGGCCGGGATAGGCTACATGCATGGCACTGATAGCCCCCCGCGTCACGGCCGGCCTGCCCGCCGGCGATGCGCGCAGCCTTGCGCGCGCCCTTGAGGACAGCAATGACATCACCGTGTTCGTTGACGGCACTGTCCACCGCCTGCCCGGACAGGCGCGGGACGCCGTCGTGGACCTCCTCGCCAGGCTGGGCCGTGGCGAGACGGTGACCGTGAGCAGCGTGGAGGACATGTTGACCACCTCGCAGGCAGCCGAACTGGCGGGGATCTCGCACACCTACCTACGCAACATGACTGACCGCGGCGAGATCCCGGTGGAGTACCGCGGCTCGCACCGCCGCATCCGGACGGCCGACATCATGGCTTGGCTCGAAAAGCAGAAGCTTGCGGAACAGAAGCGCAAGCAGGAAAAGAACGCCGGGGACAACGCCGGCGCGGGCGAGTAGTGCGGACGCGGATGGCTTGGCCGCGGGCCAGGAAAGACATTGCGCTGCAGTCAGCCGACGTGGAAGCGAACGGCTTTCAGGGGCGCATCCTCTGGTCAGACGGAACTCCTGCACCGGGACTGGAGGCTGCGGCCGGTGCGGCAGCACCGGCCTATATCCTCATCCACGGCATCGGTGTTTCGCACCGCTACCTGCGGCGCCTGCATGGCCAACTTGCCGCCGTCGCGCCCACCTATTCGCTGGACCTTCCGGGATTCGCCGCAACGCCCAAGCCCGGCAGGCAGCTGTCCGTGGCGGACTATGGCGCCTTCATCGCGCAGGTGCTGAAGGCCAGCGGCATCAGCTCGTACATCCTGGTGGGGCATTCGATGGGCGTGCAGTTCGCCATCGAGGCCGCCCTCTACGCGCCAGGCCAGGCGCAACGGGTGGTGCTGATGGGCCCGGTGGTGGACTCGCGGCACCGCAGCCTGCGGCGGCAGGGCTTGGCCCTGTTCCTTGATGCGCTCCTCCGCGAGAGCGCCTCCTCCAACTGGCTCGTCGTTTCGGACTACTTCCGCTGCGGCCCGCGCTGGTACTTGACTGAGTTGCCCGTGATGATGTCCTATCCAACCGAGCTGCGGCTCGCGGGGATCAACGTGCCGGTCCTGGTCCTGCGGGGCAGCCACGACCAGGTGGCAGGCGGCGATTGGTCGCTCCGGCTCTCTCGCGTGGTGCAGCAGGGCAGTTTCGTCGAGATAGCGCGAGCGGGGCACGTAGTCCAGCACCTGCGCCCCCGGCTGGTGGCCGACGCCATCAAATCCTGGGCCGCGCGGCCCACCGGCGCATCTTGAGCGCGGCGTGCAGTTCCAGGCGGGGAAGCCCCTTCAGGGGGTCCACGCCCAGCAGTTGGCGGATCCGGCCCAGCCGGTTGTAGATGCTGCTCCGGTGCAGGTGGAGCTTGCCGGCCACGTCCTGGACCGATCCGTCGTTGTCATAGAGCAGTTCCAGCACGGGGATGAGCTCGCCGTTGCGGTCGTGGTCCTCAAGCATTCGGAAGTACACCGATCCGGAGTCCGCCCAGGCCCCCACTCCTCCCCCGGCCGAAGCCAGGAGCTGGTACACGCCGGTGGACCTGCAATCCACCAGCTCGCCCAGCTGCGGATCCACCGCCGCGGCTTGGGCCGCCACGCGGGACTGCCGGTATGCCTCGGCGAGCTGCCTGGTCTTGGCGAAGCCCTCGCTGATGCCCAGGATGATCCGGTGGACCGGACGGCCAGAGCGCTTTGCCAGCTCCAGCTGGTAGTGGACCAGGACCTGCGCATGGTTGGCGCGGCCGGTCGATTCCCGGAACAGCACCACCGAATGGGTCTCCGTGCCGGCACTGAAGAGGGCGGCATCCATGCCCACCGTTGCCTGCAGCGCCGTGGAGCGGTGGATCAGTGTGGACGCGATGGGGTCCGGGCCGCTGGCCCACCCGTCGGCATCAAGTACCGTGACCATCTGCCACGGCCCCCGGCCCTGGACTTCCTTCCATCCCGCCACCGCCGCCACCGCGTTGGGTTCTCCGGAACAGGCCAGCAGGAACTCACGCTCCCGACTCCGCCGGAATTCGGATTCGGCAGTATTGGAGTCGAGCAGGAGGCCGGAAAGCAGCTCCAGCTCATGGTTGACGGCCGGCAGCTGGGTGAGGATCGCCGTCGGGCTTTCCTCCGCCGAGTCCTGCTGCACCCAGAGATACCCCACCCGGAAACCCCGGACCATCAGCGGGACGCAGACCCGTCCCAGCATGCCCAGGTCCGGGTTGGCAGGCACGACGACGGGCCGGACGGCAGTGGCGATCCCATGCGAGAGCTGCCACGCGCTCACATCCGCCGGGACCTTCTTGCTCAGCAGGAAATTCACGCGGACCCGGTCGGCGTGGGACTGGTTGGAGCTGTAGGCGAGCAGCAGGCCGTCCAGGTCCTCCAGGGACAGGCCGCGGCCCAGTTTCTGTGCCACCTGTTCCACGAGCTGTTCCACACCCTGCTGCTGCATGGGCCAACAGTACTGCCTTCAAAGCGCCCGGGACGAACGGACAGGAGGCGACACCTGACGCTTCAGGACTCGACAGATGTCGAGCTGAAGCGGCGAAAAACCGCAGAAATCCGCGGTTTTGAAGTCTGCGCCACCCACCCGTCATGTCGGCTGGCTCACAGCGGGATTTATCGTTGAAACACCAAAATCCTTCCGCATTTCCCGGCCCACCGGCCCCAAAAACTGGAGCAGACGATGATCATCGGCGTCCCCAAAGAGATCAAGAACAACGAATTCCGGGTGGCCATCACCGCCGCCGGCGTCCACGAGTTCCTCACCCACGGACACACCGTCCTGGTGGAGCGTGGGGCGGGCCTGGGCTCGGGCATCACCGACGAGGAATATTCAATTGCCGGCGCCGAGATCGTCAACGAAGCCGATGACGTTTGGGCCCGCGCGGACATGGTGATGAAGGTCAAGGAACCCATCAAGTCCGAGTACCACCGCTTCCGCAAGGGCCTGATCCTCTTCACGTACCTGCACCTGGCCGCCGAACCGGAGCTGACCAAGGAGCTCATCAACTCCGGCGTCACCGCCATCGCCTACGAAACCGTCCAGGAGGGCCGGACCCTCCCGCTGCTGGCCCCGATGTCCGAGGTTGCCGGCCGCCTCTCCGTCCAGGTGGGTGCCACCTCACTGATGGCTCCGGCCGGCGGCAAGGGCGTCCTGCTCGGCGGCGTGCCCGGCGTCCGCCCCGCCAAGGTGGTTGTCCTGGGCGCCGGCGTGGCCGGCACCAATGCCGCAGCCATGGCCCTGGGCCTCGGCGCCGACGTCACCATCCTGGACATCAACATCAACCGCCTCCGTGAACTGGACGCCCAGTACCAGGGCCGGCTGAAGACCGTGGCCTCCAACAAGTACGAAATCGAAAAGTCCGTGGTGGATGCGGACCTGGTGATCGGTTCAGTCCTGATTCCCGGCGCCAAGGCCCCCAAGCTCGTCACCAACGACCTCGTGGCCCGCATGAAGCCCGGTTCGGTCCTGGTGGACATCGCCGTGGACCAGGGTGGCTGCTTCGAGGACACGCACCCCACCACGCACCAGGAACCGACGTACAAAGTGCACGAGACCATCTTCTACTGCGTGGCCAACATGCCCGGCGCCGTGCCCAACACCTCCACCTACGCGCTGACCAACGTCACCCTGCGGTACGCCGTGGCACTGGCCAACCTTGGCGTCAAGGCCGCCTTCGACCGCGATCCGGCCCTCGCCGCCGGCCTCAACATCGCCGCCGGCCACGTGGCACACCACTCCGTGTCCGAGGCCCACGGCCTGCCCCTCGTCGCCGACTGGCACGAGCTCGTTTCGGCCTAGTCCCTCCATCGATTGCTCCGTACTTGTCCTTTTGAACCCTCAAAACGACACCTACGGAGCAATCGATTGGCTTTTAACCAGTTCGCGGGCACTCTCGATAATCTTTAGGACCTCAACGGCGTCCTCTGGGTTCACCGGGAGGGGCAGGGGAGACTCTGCTCCGCCGTCGAGGATCTTGTTCGCCAGCAGGCGGTAGAACTCCGGGTAGTTTCCGCGCTCGGTGGGAAGCCGGTCCAGGTGGCCGTCGCGGCCCAGGAGTCCGGCCCACTCGGGTGCCTCGACGCCGTACTCCGCGTCCAGGGGGCTCCCGCCGGCGGCGATGTACGGTTCCTGCGGGTCCACCCCATGCTTGGTGAAGCCGCCAATCGACCCCAGCACCCGGAAGCGCGGCCCCTGCTGCGCGCACAGCATGTTCATTGTCAGGTGGCTGACCACTCCGGAATTATGCTGCAGGGCCAGGAAGACGTCGTCCTCCGCCCGTTCGTCGGAACGCCGCGCCGTCAGCTCAGCATGCAGCACGGTGGCCGGACCAAAGAACTGCAGCGCCTGGTCGATCAGGTGGCTGCCGAGATCGAAGAGCGTTCCTCCCCCGTCGGCTGCGGTGGCCCTTGCTTTCCAGGCTTTGGCGATGGTGGGCGACCAGCGCTCAAACCGCGACTCGAACCTGGTCACCGTACCCAGGGCCTGGGCGGCCAGCAGCTTTTGCAGGGTGAGGAAGTCGCCGTCCCACCTGCGGTTGTGGAACACCGTCAGGACGCGGCCCCGCTGCCGGGCCAGGTCAACCAGTTCCTGTCCCTGCCCGCTGGTGACGGCGAACGGCTTGTCCACCACCACGTCCAGGCCCGCCTCCAGCGCAGCCTTGGCCAGGGGGTGATGGGTCAGTGGCGGCGTCGCCAGCACCACAAGGTCAAGGTCCGCTGCCCGCTCGAGGACGGCGGCCCCGTCGCGCACCACCTTCACCCCCGGGAGCCGGGATGAGGCAGCCGCCTGCCGCCCGGCGTCGGATGTTGCGATGACGTCAAGCGAGTAGCTGGCGTTGGTGGCCAACAGCGGCGCGTGAAACACGCTGCCGGCGAGTCCATAGCCGACGACGGCGGTGCGGATGGTGCGGGGTTCGCCTTCGGTACCGGTCATGGAAACTACGCTACCGCCGCTGCCGAAGGCACAAAGAAGAAAGCCGGCACCCCTAGTGCCCAGGGATGCCGGCTTCTACGTCAGGTGGCTAAGGCCGCCGAAGTGGTGGTTACTTCTTTTCCCAGCCGAGGGTGGTCCAGTCCGGAACCTGGGAAAGGCTCTGGAACAGGGACGGTCCGTAGTTGGCCAGGCCCTTGCGCACGAAGGAGATCTGCGGGCCGTTGAAGACCACGCCCATGGAGTAGTACTTGGCCATGTGCTCCTTCTCCACGTCCATCGCTGCCTTGTTGCGGGCGGCGTTGTCCTCGATGGAGGCGAGGTCGGCGATCTTCTTGTCCAGCTCGGCGTCGCCCAGCTTGTTCTCGTTGACCTTGGAGTCGTAGTACTGCTTGACCGCATCCGTGGCGTCAGCACCAACCGTGTAGCCGGAGATGCTCAAGTCGAATTCGCGGCTGCCCAGCACCTTTCCGAAGTCGGCGGAGGCGCGCTGGTCAATCCCCACGTCCATACCGCCGGCCTGGAGCTGCTTCTGCAGGGTCTGGGCCACAGCCAGGGTGGTGGGGTCGTCACCGAAGTTGCTGATCTTGAAGGCGGCGGGCTTGCCGTCCTTCTCCATGACGCCGTTGGCGTTGGCCGTGTAGCCGGCATCGGTGAGGACCTTCTTGGCGGCGTCCGGGCCGGTTTCCTTGACCGGGTAGTTGTCCTGGTAGTACTCGGAGAACGGCAGCAGCATCATGGAGCCGGAGCTCGGCTCTTCCCAGTTAAGGCCGTTGAAGCGGACCTTGCGGAGGGCTTCGCGGTCCACGGCGGCGAAGATCGCCTTGCGGACATTGACATCGGTGATGCGCTGGGCGTTCAGGTTCAGGCCACCGGCGAACAGCCGCTGGCCCCGGCGGATATCGGTATCCTTGGTGCCATCCACCTGCTTGTAGAGGGAGATGGTGTTGGCGTTCATGGCATCAATCTCGCCGTTCTTGAACGCGGCAATCTGGGCGCTGGTTTCCAACTGGCGGAAGGTCACGTTGGACAGGACGGGCTTCTGGCCCCACCACTTGTCGTTCGGCACCAGGGTGACGGTCTTGGCGGCGGTGTCGTACTGGTCCAGCTTGAAGGGGCCGGCCATCCACTCGGGGTGCAGGTTGCCGTTGTAGCCCTCGTTGAAGATCTCGGGGGTATTGACGGCGGGGTGGATGAGACCGAAGAAGAGCGAATCCACCGGGAAGACCGGGCGGCTGGTCTTGACGATGACTTCCTTGTCGTTGCTGCCCGCCTCAACCGAATCAACGAACTCGTAGGCGCCGGAGCTGACGATGTCGTAGCCGGCGTCAGGGCTCTTGAGGATGTTCCAGGTGTTTTTGAAGGCCTTGACGTCAATGGGGGTGCCGTCGTTGTAGGTGGCCTTGGGATTCACCTTGATGGTGATGGTTTGCTTGCCGTCCTTGACCTCACTGTCCACCGACTCGCAGAAATCCGTGTTCGGGGTGACCTTGCCCTTGAAGTCCACCTTCCAGCAGCCGCCGATGCCGCCGCTGTTCATTCCCACCGGGTTCATGGGCACCTGGAGCGCCGAGTTGTCCGCACTGTTGCCGTTGTTGGAGAACCCGTTGAAGTCGGGGCCGATGTTACCCAGCGGCAGGGTGACTTTGCCGCCCTGCTGAAGGTCCGCTGCCGGCTTCTCGTTGATGCTGATCAGTTTGGACAGGTCGCTGCCCGATTCCTGCCCCTTCGCGGTTTCGGGGCCGCCGGCACCGCCACCGCCGCCGCAGGCCGTCAGCGCCAGGGCCGCAGCAACTGCTGCAGCTCCGCCGATCCTGTTCAGTTTCCTCATGGTTTTCCCTTCATAGGTGCGAGTGGTGGAGCGTGTGGGTCGAGAAGTCTCAGGGTGCATGGTGGTCCGCGGGTTCATGGACCACCAACATGTCCTCATCCAGTTCCCCGTCCGGGAAGAAGCAGGCGAACCGCTGGTCCCTGGCGGATGCCGCAGCTTCCAGTGGTGGTTCGAGGGTGAGGCACTTTTCCTGCTTGGCCGGCGGCAGCGCCGCGAAGACAGGACAACGGGTGGCGAAGTTGCAGCCCTTGGGTGCCTGCAGCGGCGAGGGCAGGTCACCCTGGAGTATGATGCGTTCGCGGGTTCGTTCCAGGTGCGGGTCCGGCACGGGGATGGCGGAGAGCAGCGCCCGGGTATAGGGGTGGCGGGGGTTGTCGAACACCCGGTCCACGGCCCCGATCTCCACGATCTTGCCGAGGTACATGACGGCCACGCGGTTGGAGATGTGGCGCACTACGGAAAGGTCGTGCGCCACCAGCAGGTAGCTCAGGCCGAGTTCGGCGCGCAGGTGGTCCAGGAGGTTGATGACACCGGCCTGGACCGACACGTCCAGGGCCGACACCGGCTCGTCCAGGACCACCAGCTTGGGGTTCACGGCCAACGCGCGGGCGATCCCGATCCGCTGCCGCTGGCCGCCGGAGAACTGGTTGGGGAAGCGGTTGACGTGGTCCGGTTGCAGACCCACGAGCTTCATCAGCTCCATGATCCGTTTCCTGATGGCGGCGCGGTCCATGCCCGCGTTCTGCAGCGGCTCGGCAAGGACCTCGTAGACCGTGAACCGCGGATCCAGGGCACCGGTGGGGTCCTGGAACACCATCTGGAGTTCGCGGCGCATCTTGCCCTTGGTCTTAGCGTCCGCCGCCTGCTTGTTGCTCAGGCCGCCAATCACCACCTCGCCGTCCTGGTCCGGGTGGAACTCCATGATCTCCAGCAGCGTGGTGGTCTTTCCAGACCCCGATTCGCCCACGATGGAGAAGCACTCGCCTTCACGGATATCGAAGCTCAGGCCATCCACCGCCTTGACAGTGCCGATCCTGCGCTTGATCAGGGCGCCCCTGGTCAGCGGAAAGTGCTTCTTCACGTCCTTGAGTTGCAGCACGGTGGTCCGCTCTGCCCGGGGAATTGCGTCGAAGCGGGACACCGGCACGGGCGGGGCCGCGAACACATCGTGGACGTCCACATCCCCGCCCAGGGCGTCGGACTTGATGCAGGCGGCACGGTGCAGTCCCTGGCCGTCGACGGATTCCAGGGCGGGCTCGCCCTCCAGGCAGGCGTCGGAGGCCAGCGGGCAGCGGGGTGCGAACGAACAACCGGTAGGCGGCTGCAGGAGGTTCGGCGGCATGCCCGCGATGGGAACCAGCGAAGTCTTCTCAGCCATGTCTACGCGCGGGACGGCGCCGAGCAGGCCCAGGGTGTAGGGCATCCGGGGGTTGTAGTAGATATCGTCCACGGCGCCGGTCTCCACGGGCTTGCCCGCATACATGACCATGATGTCGTCCGCCATCCCGGCCACCACGCCCAGGTCGTGCGTGATCATGACGACGGCGGCTCCGGTCTCCTCCTGTGCTGTGTGCAGCACTTCGAGGACCTGCGCCTGGATGGTGACGTCCAGGGCCGTGGTGGGCTCGTCGGCGATCAGGACACGCGGGTTGTTGGCGATGGCGATGGCGATCATCACGCGCTGGCGCATGCCGCCGGAGAACTCGTGCGGGAAGGCTTTCAGCCGTTCCTTGGGGCTGGGAATGCCCACCATGGCCAGGAGTTCGACGGCGCGCGCCTCCTTGGCTTTGTTGCTCATGGTGGGGTGGTGGATGGTGAGCGCTTCGATGATCTGGGTGCCGACCGTGAAGACCGGCGTGAGGGAGGACAGCGGGTCCTGGAACACCATCGCCAGGTCGTTGCCGCGGTACTGGCACATGTCCTTGTCGCTGAGTCCCAGCAGTTCACGGCCCTTGAGCCGGACGGACCCGGAAACCTCTGCTGTTGGCGGGAGGAGTCCCATGATGGCCAGGGAGGTGACGGATTTGCCGGAGCCCGATTCACCCACGATCCCGAGTGTCTTTCCCGGCATCAGGTCAAAGTCGACGCCCCGGACCGCGTGGACCACGCCGTTCTCGGAATTGAAACGGACGTTGAGGTCGCGGACCGACAGGACCGCGTCCGTCGGGGCATGTAGCCCTGCCACGTGCAGGCGCTCGACGTCGGACCGTGCTGGCTGGGTGGCTCCGGTGGTGGTTTCGCTGCTCATGCCGTCTTCTTTTCCGCCGTGATTTTCCGGGCCCTGGCCTTCTTGGCCTTGCCGGTGGAACTGGAGCTGGGGTCAAAGGCGTCACGCAGGCCGTCGTTCATCATGGCCAGGGATCCGGTCAGCAGGAACATGACGGCGAGCGGAACCCAGAACATCCATGGGAAGGTCTGCACCTGCGAGGTTGCGGCGCCGATCAACACGCCGAGGCTCACATCCGGGACCTTGATGCCGATGCCGATGAAGGAGAAGGCCACCTCGGCAAGGATTGCGGCGGTGACGCCGCGGGTGATGTCCAGGATCAGCAGCGAGCCGATGTTCGGCACCAGGTGCCGCCAGACGATCCGGCGCGGCGGGACGCCCATGTACTGGGCCGCCTTGACGAAGTCCCGCTGCATCAACGACATGGACATGGAACGGATCAGGCGTGCGGTGCCCATCCAGCTGAACACCAGCAGGACGATGATGAGCAGCAGCCACGACGGCAGCTCGCGCTTAAGGCCTGCGCCTCCGCCGCTGGTGGCCACTGCCACCACCAGGAGCGCCGGCATCATGATCAGCGCTTCCAGGACGAACAGCATGACCTTGTCCACCTTGCCGCCGAAGTAGGCCATGGTGCAGCCGTAGACCGCGGCGATCAGGACCGAGACAAGTCCCACCACCAGGCCGATCAGGATGGAAATCCTGGTGCCCTCGACGGTCATGGCGTAGAGGTCGATGCCCGCCTGGGACGTGCCGAGGTAGTGGTCGGCTGACGGCGGCATCCCGATGCTGAAGGGGTCGATGGTCTCCTTGTCCCACTGGGTGAAGAACCCGCCGATGAACGAGAAAACCGTCAGGGCCAGGAAGATGGCCAGCCCCGCAACGGCCGTCTTGTTGCGCAGGAACCGGCGGAAGATGATGGTGTTTTTGCCGATGACGACGTCGGCATTGTCCAGGTGCGCGTCCTGCGCCACGGCTGCCGGGTCGACGGCGTTGAGGTTGGTCATGGCTACTGCACCCGCACTCTCGGGTCGACAAGCGTGGTGGCGAAGTCCGCCAGGATGGCGCCAATGGCGAAGATCACGGAGCCGTAGGCCAGGGTGGCCGTGGCGGCGTTGACGTCCTGCAGCGAAATCGCATCAATGCTCCAGGAACCGACGCCGGGCCAGGCGAAGATTTTTTCGGCGAAGAAACCGCCGGCGAAGATGGCCGGGATGGTGAAGGCGATGCTTTGGGCCACCGGAATGAAGGAGACGCGCAGCGCATGCCGCGCGATGGCCTGGTTCCGGCTCAGGCCCTTAGCCCGGGCGGTCCTGACGAAGTCGGCGTTGACGTTGTCCAGCAGGTATTGCCGCTGCGCGATCTGGTAGGCGCCCCAGCCCACCAGGGTGATGGCCACCGTGGGCACAACATAATGGGCCAGCAGGTCAACGAACTGGGGCCAGCCGGGCTCGACACCTGGAGTTGAGATGCCCGTGACAAAGAAGATGCGGTTCCCCGCTGATTCGTTGATGCTGATGGCGGCCAACTGCACAAGGAAGTAGGCGATGGGCGCGGGCACGATGTAGGCAAGGTAGCTGTAGGACGTGATGGCGCGGTCCTGGAACTTGTACTGCCGGGCCGCCGAATAGACGCCCAAGGCAACACCGATGACCAGGGTCAAAATGATCGACGCCAGGAAGAGCCGGGTGGAGATCCAGACGCGGTCCCCGAACTCGGCGTTGACGTAGGCACCGTTGGGGCTCCGGCCCCAGTCCCAGCGGGTGACGATGCCGGTCAGCCAGTCAACGTAGCGCTCCCATGGGCTGAGGTCCGGGTCCAGTCCCTTCAACCGCATGGAGTTGGCGACCTGTTCCGGGGTTGGCCGGGGGATCCGCTCCTGCTCGAGGAGTGCCGGCTTGAGTGAACTGACAGCCAGGAAATAACCGGCGGACGTGGTGAGGAAGATCATCACCACATAGGTGATGCCGCGCTTGGCGAGGTACTTGAGCATGTGCGCTGCTGGATCCTTCCGTCTTCCCCGGACAAGCACAGATTGTGCCGCCTCACCGGGTCCTGCACCAGCGGGTAGCTGGCTTCCCGCAGCCCTGGGGCCGGTCCTGGTGGACTATGTCGCGGGTCACATTCCAGAGGAAACTATCACAAGCCCCAACCCAAAAAGCTCGGTAATCCACGGAAATCGGGCGCGCCGTATCAGATCGTTATGAATAGTTCTGTGAAGTTTGTATGACTGGACGGGCGGAACCTCCAGCACGTAACCTACGCGGCTGTTACAACACGTGTCACAAGATCGCGCCACGAGACGGCAAGACGGTCACGTGTGACTCCGTGGTCGCGGATGAGGTGCAGGAGCCGTTCGGGGTCCAGGGTTGCGGTAAGGGAGCCGGCCATCAACCACGGCTCCGGCGACTGCACTCCGGCTTCACGCAGCAGCATTTCCACGTGCTGGTTCCAGAGGGCGACGGCCGGCACCTCGAACCGTCCCCGGGAGGCATGACCGGCCGCGAGGACCAGGTCCCCGAACTCCACCACGTAGGCAATCCGCTCGGTCCCGAAGGCAATGAGCCGCTCGAGGGGCGCAGCGCCCGGCCCCATGGGCGGCGGACCGAACAGGAAGCGGGCCTGGAAGGCGGTCTCGGAGTCATTCAACAGGGTCAGCATCAGTCCGGCCCTGCTCCCGAAGCGGCGGAAGACGGTGCCTTTGCCCACGCCTGCGTGCTCGGCCAGGCGGTCCATGGTGAGCGCGGCCGCTCCACCCTGCTCGATCAGTTCGCGGGCAGCCAGCAGGAGGCGCTCCCGGTTCCGGGCAGCATCGCTGCGCTCCGCGGCCGTAACCGGAGCCGTTTCCGGCCGCACTGGGATGGAACTCACAAAGACAGTGTAGCCAGAGGGAATAGAAACGGACCGCCGGTCCGTTTACTCTGTTGAAAGGCTCGAAGCCTGAAGTTCGACCGAAGGCGGCCTGCGGCCGCGCCCCCCAAACCAGGAGTTTCCATGACCAAGAGCACCGTACTGACCCTTGTCGGCAGCCTCCGCGCCGGATCCACGAACCAGAAGCTGGCGGAAGCCATCCAGCTCAACGCGCCGGAGCAGGTGGACGTGGTGATCCACGAAAGCCTGGGCAACATCCCGTTCTACAACGAGGACATCGACGTCGAAGGCCAGGTCCCGGCCGCGGCGGCAGCACTGCGTGCTGCCGCTGAAGAGGCTGACAGCGTCCTGCTGGTCACCCCCGAGTACAACGGCACCGTTCCCGCCACCCTGAAGAATGCCATCGACTGGCTGTCCCGCCCCTTCGGCGCCGGCGCCCTGGCAGGCAAGCCGACCGCCGTCGTCGGCACCGCTTTTGGCCAGTACGGCGGCGTGTGGGCCCAGGATGAGGCCCGCAAGGCCGCCGGCATCGCAGGCGCCAAGGTCCTGGAAGACGTCAAGCTTGCCGTCCCCGGCTCCATGGTGCGCTTCGCCGAGGTCCACCCCAAGGACGACGCCGAGGTAGTGGAGCAGATCAAGGGCATCTTCGACGCCCTGGCCGCATCCGCACCCGCAGCCTAGCCCGTCACGCACCCCGCAGTGTCCGGTACGCCCCGTGCGTCCCGGACACTGCCGCGTTTAAGGGCAGGCGCAGGCACCGTGACCAACTCTTGTCCCAACCGGTACCGTCCGGACATCCCCGGCGGGAAGACCGGCCTTAGCGTTAATCCACTGGAACTACCGGATCGGATTGCGGCCCCATGGCAGGAAAAAGACGCTGGGACAGCTGTGGGCGTGCCGCCATGGCTGCCGCCGGATGCCTGGCCCTGCTGCTCACCGCTTGCAGCGCCCCGCTCCCCCGCCCGGAGGGGCAATCCCCCGCTCCAGCGGGAAGCACCGGACCAAGTGCCGCCCCACTGGCCTTCCTTCCCGCCACAATTGCCGGCACTGAATCCGGACGCGGGGCGCCCGCGGCCTCGCCCGCCCCTGGCAGCGGCACCGAGGCTACGGCCCCGCCGGTCAGGGCCTACTTCGTGCTGATGGACGACGGCGGCAGGCACGGCGTCCGCTTTGGCTGCAACGACAGCCTGGTTGGCGCTGCCCTGGCCGGCGGCGCGGGGGACGACAGGCTTAAGGCAGCTGTCAACGCCATCCTGGGCGGTGGACAGCAGCCGGAAAATCTGTACAACGCGCTGGGCAGCTCCCGGCTAAGGTTCCTGTCCGGCAGCTTCGACGGCACCACTGTCACGGTCTACCTGGCAGGAACCCTCAACCCGGGCGGGACCTGCGACCTTCCCCGCATTGAGGCCCAGCTCACCCAGACGGCACTTGAAGCCGTCGGCGCCGTCAAAGCCGCCATCTACGTCAACGGCGAGACCTTGGCGGACTACCTGAAGTTGAAGTAGCGCGCCCCCCGGTGCCGAACCTCGCGCCGGTAAATCAGGGATAAACAGCTGTTGCTTTCGAAGCAACAGCGGGCTGTATCCTGACTCTGTGAGCCACGAGACACTTGACGCTGCGGCCGGCACGCTTCCGGCAGAGGCCATTGACGCCATCGAACGCGCCGCCACCTCGGCGCACCGGCATGAGGAACTCTTCTCCGAGCGTGCGGCAAACATCCGCCAGTCGGCCGTGCGCGACGTCTTCGACATCTCCATGCGGCCCGGCCTGGTGTCCCTGGCCGGTGGAAGCCCCTACCTGCAGTCGCTGCCGCTCGACCGCCTGGCAGCGACGGCCGCCAAGATCATCGCCGAGGACGGCCTCACAGCCCTGCAGTACGGCGCCGGGCAGGGAACCGCTGAACTGCGGGCCCAGATCTGCGAGGTGATGGCCACCGAAGGCATCCTCGATGCCAAACCGGAGAACGTGGTGATCACCGCCGGCTCCCAGTCCGCACAGGACGTGGCCACCAAGCTTTTCTGCAATCCCGGCGACGTGGTGCTGGTGGAGGACCCCACCTACGTGGGCGCGTTGAACACTTTTGAGGCGTACCAGGTCCAGGTGGAGACAGTGGAAATGGACCAGTACGGCCTGGTTCCGGAACTGCTGGAGGCCCGCATCGCAGCCCTGCAGCTGGCCGGGAGGAGCATCAAGTTCCTGTACACCATCCCCAACTTCAACAACCCCTCCGGCATCACCCTGGCCAAGGAACGCCGGCAGCAGGTGGTGGATATATGTCGCCGTGCCAATATCCTGGTGCTGGAGGACAACCCCTATGGCCTGCTCCGTTTCGAGGGGGAATCCCTGGCTCCCCTCCGGGCCGCCAACCCGGACGACGTGATCTACCTGGGCTCCTTTTCCAAGATCTTCGCTCCCGGCCTCCGCATCGGCTGGGCCCTGGTACCGGAGCACCTGCAGCGCCGCTATTACCTTGCCGCGGAGTCCGTGACGCTCTGCCCACCTGCCCTGAACCAGATGCTGGTCTCGGCCTATCTGCGCGGGTACGACTGGAAGGGGCAGATCGAGACCTACCGGGGGCTTTACGCCGAAAGGTGCCGGGCCATGCTGGCCGCCCTCAAGGAATTCATGCCGGCCGGAACATCCTGGACCAGTCCGCAGGGCGGCTTCTTCGTCTGGGTGACTTTGCCCGAAGGCGTCGATACCTACCCTCTGCTGCACAAGGCGATCGACGCCGGGGTGGTGTTTATCCCGGGAGCCGCCTTCACGCCGTCGGACGAGCCGTCCAACAAACTGAGGCTCGCCTTCAGCGCCGTGCCTCCCGACGCGATCGCCGAAGGAGTGCGCCGCCTGGCGCCGGTGCTGCAGGAAGCCATCGCCGCGCTGTAGCGTAAGCCACACGAAAGCCGTAAACCGAGCAAAGGAGCATGCATATGGGTGGAATCATCGTTGTAGGGGTTGACGGCAGTGAGACCGCAAAGAAGGCGGCCGAGTCGGCCAAGGGCCTGGCAGCAGCCATGGGCGCTTCGCTGCACGTCGTATCCGCCTTCGACAGCGACCGGACCGAGGTTTTCGGCAGCGGCAGCGACCGGTGGATCGTCTCCGATGCGGACGCTGCAGAGCAGGTGGCGCGCACTGTGGCGGAATCGCTGGGCCGCGACATCACCGTGACGTACTCGGCAGCACGCGGACGGCCCGCCGACGCCTTGATCAAGGAAGCGGTCCGAATGGACGCACAGATCATCGTGGTGGGAAACCGGCGCATGCACGGCATCGGCCGGGTACTTGGCAGCGTGGCCAACAGCGTGGCCCACAACGCACCGTGCGACGTCTACATCGCCAACACCTACGACGCCGACTAGGCCCTCCAGCCCCCGGGAGTAACCCGGGACACTCCCCGTGGTGGCGGACATCGCTGCGGGGGGTGTCCGTTCTCACCGCTGTATCACCGTTTCAGCTGGGGGCGCAACGATAAAATTGTAGAGGCCCCCAAAGGCGTGGACACTGACGATTCCACCCCCAGCGAAGGGCTCCTCCTTGATTACTCTGCAGCGCCGCCAGCTCGTTGGCCACGACATCCTCCTGGCCCGCCACGGCAACCACATCAGCTCCATGCGGGTGGACCGCGGCAACGACAGGGTGGTTGCGCTGCTGGACGACGGCAGCCTGGACAGCGCGCCCAACCTCATCACTCCCGGGCTTCAGCTTCCGCAGACCGTCCGCAGTGTCCTGCGCGAGGACTGGAAGCTGCTGAGCGCCTGGGCCGGCATGGCCGCCCTGATGGGCGTCAGCATGACCGGCGCTGCGGTCGCCCTGGGAGCCACTGCCGATCCGGCGGTCATTGACGCCCTGACTGCCTACAACGCGTACTAAAGCCCCGGCGCTGCGCGTGCTCCCCGGGGCTTCATCCCACCAGCCAGCCCCGCAACAGCCACCAGATTCCGGCCATCACCACGCCGCCGAAGAGCGAACCGGCCACCACCTGCGCCGGCGTGTGCGCCCTTAGGACCACCCTTGACCAGCTGACCGCCGGGACCAGGAGCAGCAGCGGCGCCCACGCCGGGCCCAGCATCAGCACGGATACGACGGCGGCACAGGACATCGCCGCGGCGTGGCCGCTCATTTTCCAAAACGGGCTGACCGCTGCCAGGACGGCGACTCCGCCCACCACCGCAAGGACCATGGCCACCACACTCGGCGGCGCGTCCACGGCGTTGAGCACCAGCAAGCCGACAGCGATGCAGGCCAGTGCCATCAGGAGCACGGGCGCACGCTGCTTCCGGTCGCTGACGTGGTGGTCCGTCACCTTCCCCATTCGGACCAGGACAAGCAGCACCACCAGCGGAAGCACGCACACAAAGACCGCCGCCAGTGCGCCGTACCCGATGGACCCGGGAAACCCCGCCTCCGCCAGCGGGCTGATCAGCAGCTGGAGGGAAACCACCACCGGTGGCTGGAAAACCTCAGTCAGCCATCTGGCGGTCCGGTTCTTGACCCGGATTGACCCGCCACTTACCGTCACCTGCTAGTCCAGGAGGAGCGCGGGCTCTTCCAGGATGGCCGCGACGTCGGCCATGAAGCGGGCGGACAAATCACCATCCACCACGCGATGGTCGAAGGACCCTCCAAGCGTGGTGATCCAGCGGGGAATCACCTCTCCGTCCAGGACCCAGGGCTTCTGCTTGATGGTCCCGAAGGCCACGATGGCCACCTCGCCCGGGTTGATGATGGGCGTACCCGTATCGATGCCCAGGGCGCCGATGTTGGTGATGGTGAGCGTGCCGCCCTGCATTTCAGCTGGCTGCGTCTTCCCGGCCCTTGCGGTGGTGGCCAAGCTGTTCAGGGCCAGGGCGAGTTCCTTGAGCGACAGGTCCTGGGCGTTCTTGATGTTGGGCACCATGAGGCCGCGGGGCGTTGCTGCGGCGATGCCCAGGTTCATAAAGTGCTTGACCTGGATCTCGGCGGACCCGTCCTGGTTGTCCACCCAGGACGCGTTCACGCTGGGGTTGCGGGCTGCTGCCCAGATGACGGCCTTGGCCAGGATGAGCAGCGGCGACACCTTGACGCCCTCGAAGTCCCGGGAGGCCTTGAGCCGCTTGACGAACTCCATGGTGCGGCTGGCGTCAACGTCCACGAAGATGCTGACGTGTGGCGCCGCGAAGGCCGATTCCACCATCGCCTTCGCCGTGGCCTTGCGGACGCCCTTGACCTGGATCCGCTCCACCCGCTGGTCCTGCGGCTTTCCTGCCTTGCCCCAGAAGCCGTCCGCCTTGTCCAGTTCGGCGTCGCGCTGGGCCTGGTAGCTCACCAGGTCCTCCCGCGTCACCTCGCCCCGGGAGCCGGTGGCCACGACGTCCGCCAGGTCGATGCCCAGGTCACGGGCGATCTTGCGGACCGGGGGCTTGGCCAGGACCCGGTTGACCAGGCCGGTGATGGTGCCGCCCAGGGTTGGGCGGTTGTCGACGACGGCGGGTGCGCCGGCGGACACCTCAGCGGGGGTGCGCGGCTGCACAGGCTCAACCTCGGGTGCGTTGACCGTCACGGCAGCGGCTGGTGAGGTCTTGCGCGGGCGCCGTTTGACGGCGTCAGCCTTCGGGCCGGAACCTACCAGCGGACCGCCGGCCGGGGCACCGGCGCCAGTGCCGCCGTCGTCCGTCCCCTCCGGCGCCTCATCCTGGGGGAGCTTGCCGTAGAGCGGTTGCGCCGCTTGTTGCGGCTGTGCGGGTGCTTCGGGTGCGCGCACGTCCGCGGGGGTGGGGTCGCCGGCAACCTCGTCGCTGACGCTGATGATGGCAGTCCCGACGTCGACCGTCACCCCTTCCTGCACCAGCAGTTCGGTGACGGTCCCGGCAAACGGGGACGGCAGTTCCACGATGGACTTGGCGGTCTCGATCTCGCACAGGACGTCATTGATGGCCACGGCGTCGCCGGGCTTGACCTTCCAGGAGACGATTTCCGCTTCGGTGAGGCCCTCGCCGACGTCGGGCAGGTTGAACTTGTTCAGGGTCATGGTGTCCTCAGTAGGAGAGGGCGCGGTCCAGCGCCTCCAGGATGCGGTCGATGTCCGGAAGGTAGTCTTCCTCCACCTTGGCAACGGGGTACGGCATGTGGAATCCGCCCACACGGATCACCGGGGATTCGAGCGAGTGGAAGGCCCGTTCGCTGATGCGGGCGGCGATTTCGCCGCCGATTCCGCCGAACGTGGGTGCCTCGTGCGCCACGATCAGCCGGCCGGTCTTTTGCACGGACGCGGTGACGGTGTCGAAGTCGATCGGCGAAATGGAGCGCAGGTCGATGACCTCAACGCTGCGGCCGTCCTCTTCTGCTGCGTTGGCGGCGGCCAGGGCCACGGGAACCAGGGGGCCGTAGGCCACGACGGTGGCGTCGGTCCCTTCACGGAGCACATGTGCCTTGAACGGGTCTTCGGCGGGGCCGGGCGCCTGGACATCCACGTCCCCCTTGAGCCAGTAGCGGCGCTTGGGTTCGAAGATGATCACCGGGTCCTGGCACTGCACGGCCTGCTGGACCATCCAGTAGGCGTCATGCGGGTTGGAGGGGGTGATGATCCGCAGTCCCGCCGTGTGGGCGAACAGGGCCTCGGGGGACTCCGAGTGGTGCTCCACCGAGCCGATGCCACCGCCGTAGGGAATGCGGATGACCACCGGAACGGTGAGGCTGCCGTTGCTGCGGGCGTGCATCTTGGCCAGCTGCGTGGTGATCTGGTTGAAGCCGGGGAATACGAAGCCGTCGAACTGGATCTCGCAGACGGGGCTGTAGCCGCGCAGGGCCAGGCCGATGGCGGTGCCGATGATGCCGGACTCCGCCAGCGGGGTGTCCACCACGCGGTCCGGGCCGAACTCGCCGATCAGCCCGTCGGTGACCCGGTAGACGCCGCCCAGGGGGCCGATGTCCTCGCCCATGAGCAGTGATTTGGGGTTGGCGGCGAGGGTGGCGCGAAGGCCCTCGTTGATGGCCTTCGCGATGGTCATGGTGGTCATCAGTGGCCTGCCTTTGCTGCCTGCCCGGCGGATTCTTCCTCGCCGGCAAATCCTGCGCTGTATTCCTCGAACCACGCCAGTTCCTCCGCCACCAGCGGGTGCGCTTCGGCGTAGACGTTGGCGAAGGCCGTCCGGATGTCCGGGTTTTCAAGATCATGGGCGGTGCGTCGGACATACGCAGCCAGCTCGTCGCCGTCGGACTTCACCTTTGCGAAGTAGGCGTCGTCGGCCAGGCCTTCGGCGCGCAGGTACTTTTCGAGCCGGGCCAGCGGGTCCTTGGCGCGCCAGGCGTCCTCTTCGTCGGAGTGCCGGTACTTGGTGGGATCGTCCGCGGTGGTGTGCGCACCCACCCGGTAGGTGAAGGCCTCGATCAGGACCGGGCCCTTGCCCTGGCGTGCGTGCTCAAGTGCCCACTCGGTGACCGCGTGTACAGCGACCACGTCATTGCCGTCCACCCGGATGCCGGGAAAACCGTAGCCCTTGGCACGGTTGGAGAGCGGCACGCGAGTCTGGACGTTGGTGGGCACGGAGATGGCCCAGTGGTTGTTCTGGCAGAAGAACACCACGGGAGCCTTGTAGGAGGAGGCGAACACCATCGATTCGTGGACATCGCCCTCGGAGCTGGCACCGTCGCCGAAGTAAGCGATGACGGCCGCATCCGGCTGCCTTCCTGCGCGGTCTGACGCCGCGAGCTTCTGGTCCCGCTGGATCCCCATGGCGTAGCCGACGGCATGCAGGGTCTGCGCGGCCAGGACCAGGGTGTACAGGTGGAAGTTGGTGTCCCTGGGATTCCAGCCACCGTTGGAAACCCCGCGGAACTGGCGCAGGAGTTCTGCCAGGTCCACGTTGCGGGTGAGCGCTACGCCGTGTTCCCGGTAGGTGGGAAAGATGTAGTCCTGCGGCTGGCTGGCCCTGCCCGAGCCGATCTGTGCTGCCTCCTGGCCGGTAAGCGGGACCCACAATGCCAGCTGCCCTTGGCGCTGGAGGGCGGTGGCTTCGACGTCGAACCTGCGGATGGCGGCCATGTCTGCGTAGAGGCCGCGGAGGTCCTCCGGGGTGAGTTTGTCCGCGTACTCACTGAAGACCGGATCGGCGCCCAGCTTTCCGTCGGGGCCCAGCAACTGCACCATCTGGGCAGGGGGCTCTCCCATGACGGCCTCAGCATCGGCCTCGCGCTGGTCGTCTACCGCTGTTCCGTCGAACTCGGTGGAAGGCAGATGAGTGCCCATACCGTCTCCTTGCCTGCCGCATCCGGATGCAATGCGATGTCGTGAGGATATATGCCTTACAAGGAATACATTCCTCTGACGGCATATACATTGGCTTACTGATCCTAACTTTATCTGCGGTAAGTAGCTGGAGGGCTACTTGTTAAGCGCTAGGAACTTGCTGGCGCCTTTGTATAGTCGGCACACAATTGGAGGAACCGGGAGTTTGCCTCGGGCTCCCCGATGCTGACCCTGACGCCTTCCCCGGCGAATGCCCGCACGGACAGGGCCCGGGTGCCCGCGAACTCCGCAAAGGCTGTGCTTTCAGCGCCAAGGGCAAGCCACACAAAGTTGCCCTGGGCATCGGGAACCGCCCATCCCAGCTCCCGGAGGCCGGCCAGGACCCGTGTCCGCTCGGCCACGAGCTTTTGTACCCTTTCCACAACCTGGGAGTAATTCTCCAGGGAAACAATTGCCGCTTTTTCGGCAATTTGGGACACGGCAAAGGGTGTGGCGGCGACCCGAAGGTACTGGGTCAGTTCCGGATGGGAGACGCTGTAGCCAACGCGAAGTCCGGCCAGGCCATGTGCCTTGGAGAACGTCCGGAGCACCACAACGTTGGGGTATTTGCGGTAAAGCGCGATCCCGTCCACTGCATCCTCCGCCCGCACGAACTCCTGGTAGGCCTCATCGATAACCACCACGACGTCGGCCGGGACGGACCGGATGAAGGCCTCCGTTTCAGCCGCGGTAAGGGCGGGGCCGGTGGGGTTGTTGGGCGTGCAGAGCAGGATCACCTTGGTGCGGGCACTCACGGCGGCCGCCATGGCTGCGAGGTCGTGCCGTCCGTCGGCTGTCACGGGGATCCTTACGCTCTCGGCGCCTGCCAGGCCCACGCTGATGGGGTACGCCTCAAAGGAGCGCCACGCGTAAATGACTTCGTCCGCCTTGCCGTCATCGTTCTGGCCGGCAAAGGCGGCCAGGATCTGGTTCAACGCGCCCAGGCTTCCAGCTCCGGTCACGATGTCCTCGGCAGGCACATCAAGGAACTCTGCGAGCGCGGCACGGAGCTTGCTGCTCAGGGGATCCGGGTAGCGGTTGACGTCCTTCTGGTTGGCGATGGCGTCCAGCACGGCCGGAATCGGCGGGAGCGGGTTTTCGTTGGAGGACAGCTTGTAGCTGGCCAGTCCGCTGACCGCGGCCGGCGGCTTTCCGGCGGCGTAGCGGGGCAGCCGGTCCAGCACCGGGCGCGGCGTGATTCCGCCCGCCCTGGTCTCAGATGAAGTCATGGCCCCTAGCCTACTTCGAGGCCCTCAAGGGTTCCGGGGAACGAACGGCAGAAATTAAGGCCGCTGCCAGTCGCCCGGAGGGACCGTATGGAAGCATGGTGCCATGGGTTCCTTCATCCTTCGGATCGTGGTTAATGCTGCCGGCCTCTGGATCGCCAACTGGATCCTGCCGGGCATGGACATCACCAGCACCGGGGCGTCCGCTGCGGTGGCCAGAACCGGCATCTCCCAGGACCCCGGAATCATCGGGATTGTCCTCGCCTACCTCTTCATCGGCCTCATCTTCGGCCTGGTGAACGCTTTTGTCCGGCCGCTGGTCAGCCTTCTTGCACTGCCCATCACCATCCTGACGCTTGGCCTGTTCGCCATCGTCATCAATGCCGCCATGCTCTACCTGACGGCATGGATCAGCAGCTATACGTCCGTGCAACTCACCATCGATTCCTTCTTCTGGACCGCGGTGTTCGCCGTGATCATCATCTCCCTGGTCTCGCTGGTGGCAGGGCTGCTGCCCGGCGGACGGCGCTGACGTCCTGCAGGATGACCTGCCGCCCTGGCGGCGCCCGCGGACCGGCCGGGATTCATCCACCCAAGTAGGAGTGCCCCCGAACCAGGTACCTAACAGTGCCTTCCCCCGTGCCAGGTTCCCAAAAGACCAGTACCAGCCACCCATGACCCCCGTGGCGCCGGCCTTTTAGGCTGCGAACCGGGCCGCAAGAAGGCCCGGTGGTGTCAGTTCCGGAACATGGGGGCCAAAGATGAAGCCCATAAGAATCCTGCTCGCTGCGTGCCTGCTTTTCGCCTGGCAGGCCGGTCCCGCTTACGCGGACGCCGAATCGGGGCCTGTACCCAGTCCCGCAGGGCTGGGCAACGACATCTCCTGGCCCCAATGCGGCACAGATCTTCCTTCACCCCCTGCGTTTGCGATCGTCGGCGTGAACGGTGGCCGGCCGGATACGGCCAACCCGTGCCTGTCGGACCAGCTGGCCTGGGCGGACCAAAGCGCGGCCTCGGCAGGAGGGACACCGGCGGCCGTGTATGTGAACACCGCCGCAACCGGTCCTGTGGACACTCTGTGGTGGCCCGCAGGCAACACCTATCGCGACGCTGTTGTCGGCAACCCCTACGGGACATGTGACGGCACCGGCTCGCCGGCCTGCGCCTACGTCCACGGCTACGCCATGGCCGCCAACGCGGCCGACATCCTGCAGCATGCCGGGCACAACGTGCCCCACCGGATGTGGTGGCTCGATGTCGAATTCGGGAACAGCTGGCTATGGGACAAGGCGGTCAATGCGGCCGAGCTGGAAGGCATGACGGCTTTCCTGCAGGGTGCCGGGGCAGAAGTCGGGATTTACTCCACGGGGTACCAGTTCGGCGAGATCGGGGGCGATGTCAGTCCCGACAGCAACCTCTACAAACTTCAGAACTGGCTGGCGGGCGCCTACTCCGCTGAGTCGGCAGAGGAATACTGCGAGGCCGCCCCGTTGACGCCCGGCGGGACTGTAACCACGACCCAGTTCACGGAGAACGACCTCGACTACAACTACCGGTGCCCTGGCGCAGTTCCGCCCCCGGTTTCACAGCCAGCTCCGCAGCCCGCGCCACCATCCGCTCCGGAGCCTGCCCCCAAGCCGGAGAAGACACGGCCAAACCTGTCCGCTGAGCTGCATGCCGCGCAGATCTCTTGACTGGCCCCGCTTCTACTGACTCCACCTCCGGGACCAGGCGGCGCCCTACCGGGCACCCGGTTGCGGCCTCCCGGAAAAGGGGTCCCTGCGGTCCTTGGGAACAGGGGGCGGCGGAGTCTTGGACAACACAAAGCGGGTGGCAGTCGCAGCACCTCCGGCGCCGAGGACACTGCCAAGCACCGCCGTGGACTGGACCAGTGAGGGGTCTTTGCTGGCGCCCACCTGCCGGGCCGCCTCCTGATAGCCCGTGAGGCTGTGTCCGGGACCCAGCCCGGCATCTTCTCCGCCCCGCACGTAAAGGTCATTGGTCATGGTTACCGTGACCTGGTTCCTGGCGTCGCGGTTCGGCAAGCCGTCGCTGCCGGGCACCCAGTCTGTTCGGTGCTCCAGGTGCAGGGTGCTGACATCGGGGGAAGGCATGATGCGTGAAACGGGCGACCCGGCGGTCAGGACGTATTTGAGCCGGTACTCCTTCAAGAAGGCCTCGTCTGCCGCCAGGTTCATGGCATGAATGCCGCCTTGGCTGTACCCAACGGCAACAACATCCGCTCCCGGTTCCGCGCCCGCCGCCCGCAGCGACTGGATCACGGCGGCATTCACGCGTTCGGACCGGCCGCCCATGCCATCGGCGATGCCCCCCAGATCGAAAGGATTGGTGCCGCCATCGGATTCGTTGACCTGGGTTCCGGGAACCACCACAACGTAGGCCTTCCTGCCTCCGGCGTCCACCTCGATAACCTCGATGTAGCCGCTGCCGCGTGCCTCAATCAGCCGTACCCGTTCAAGCAGCCCGCCCGGGCTGGCGTCGAAATCGATGGGCAGACTTTCTTCCTGTGTGGCCGTTACCGGGCCTGTGCGCAGTGAGGGGATATTTTCTTCAACCGCGGGCTTGATCGCGGGGAGGAGGATGACGGCGTCTGCCACGAGCATTTCCGTGGCATCCCCGTTCAGGAATCCCGTCCGCCAGAAGTCCACGTGCTTCTGGAGCTCCACGTCGGGATCCGACAGACCCAGCCTCCACTTCAGGTGGGCAGCAGATTCGGCAATCTCATACTCCCGCCTGCAGCTGCGCACTTGGCCGCTGATCCGCTGCAGTTCCAGGCAGACTTCCTGGACGGCATCCTTCGCTTCCCACACGGCAATGAGGGCGGCAGTTCCCGTAGTGCGCGGGCGGTTCTGGTGCGCACCGAGTTCCTGCCATGCGGTGAAAAGCCCGGATTCGATGGCGGCAAGACGCTCGGCGAGCCGATCGAGCTTTCGGGCTCCCACCTCCAACTCCTCCAGCTGGACCGTAATGCCGCCCACCCCGCCGGAGACTGTAAGGTTGCCGTCCGGAAGTGGCGGCAAAACCCGGATAGGTCCTCCCGTTCCGGATGGCGTTGCGTCAGCCATCAGAACCGGCCGTCAGGCGAACATTCTGAGGTCAGTGCAGCGCGGGCATGTGCTGCCACCGCGGCAGAAGCCTCCCGGATCCGGTCCAGCGCCCTTCGCACCGCCACCGCCTGCAAGGCGACAGAATCCCGGTAGGCCTGTCCCGCTGGCGACTGCCAGTCCAACAGCTGGATGTCCTGGAATCCCGAGAGCACCCCTTCAGCACTTTCCGAGCACTGCGCCACCCTCCTGCCCACCTCTTGGACTTCCAGGCTGACACCCAGCCCGCTGCCCCAGATCCCGTCCATCAGTTCGTTCCCCATGCTGCTTCCCGTCCCGGTCTCCCTGGCCAGATGATCCCGCCCCAACCTTGCCGCTTCCAACGCTAGGGACGCTTGCCTGCCCGGGTAAGCGCCGCCGTCGGCTATGTGGACAAGTAACGTGAGGAACGCGCTTAAGGCGGCGCCGGACTTCGTGAAAGAATCAGCACATGCCTGAAACTGCCGCCACAGCTGATACCCGCACGCCCTCAGGACGCCTGGCCCTCGCCGCGTCACCGGAAAAAATCGCGCTCGGTCCCCTGGACGGCCGCTACCAGTCCGCCGTCGCACCCCTCGTTGACTACCTGTCCGAGGCCGCGCTGAACCGCGACCGCGTGGCCGTCGAAGTGGAATGGCTCATCCACCTGACCAGCAACAATGTGCTTCCCGGCGCGGGACCCCTGAGCGCGGAACAGCAACAGCAGCTCCGTGCCATCGTCACCGAATTTGATGCCGCGTCCGTGGCAGAGCTGGCCGAGATCGAGGCCGTCACCGTGCACGATGTGAAGGCCGTGGAGTACTACATCGGACGCCGCCTCCCCGCGATCGGCATCGAAAACCTGACCGCCATGGTCCACTTCGGCTGCACATCCGAGGACATCAACAACCTCTCCTATGCCCTGGGAGTCAAGGGTGCTGTGGAGGACGTGTGGCTGCCGGCCGCACGCGCCCTGGTGGGCCAGATCAGCAAGATGGCCGAAGACAACCGTGCCGTGCCCATGCTGTCCCGTACGCACGGCCAGCCCGCCACGCCCACCACCTTGGGCAAGGAACTGGCCGTCATCGCACACCGCCTGACCCGGCAGCTGGACCGGATCGCCAAGACCGAATACCTGGGCAAGATCAACGGCGCCACCGGCACCTATGCAGCCCATGTGGCCTCGGTTCCCGGCGCCGACTGGCAGCAGGTATCCAAGTCGTTCGTCGAGGGACTTGGCCTCACCTGGAACCCGCTGACCACGCAGATCGAGAGCCACGACTGGCAGGCAGAGCTGTACGCCGACGTTGCGCGCTTCAACCGCATCCTGCACAACGTCTGCACGGACATCTGGAGCTACATCTCCATTGGTTACTTCGCGCAGATCCCGGTGGCCGGCGCAACGGGTTCGTCCACCATGCCGCACAAGGTCAACCCCATCCGCTTCGAAAACGCCGAGGCCAACCTGGAGATCTCCTCCGGCCTGCTGGATGTCCTGGGCTCCACCCTGGTGACCTCCCGCTGGCAGCGCGACCTCACCGACTCCTCCAGCCAGCGCAACATCGGCGTGGCCTTCGGCCACTCCCTGCTGGCCATCTCCAACGTCGCCAAGGGCCTTGACCGGCTGGACGTGGCCGGGGATGTCCTCGCCGCGGACCTCGACACGAACTGGGAGGTCCTGGGCGAGGCAATCCAGATGGTCATGCGCGCCGAGGCGATTGCCGGCGTCGAAGGCATGGAGAACCCGTACGAGCGCCTCAAGGACCTGACCCGCGGCCACCGTGTGGATGCCGCCCGCATGCAGGAGTTTGTACAGGGCCTGGGCCTCTCCCCCGAGGCTGAGGCACGCCTCCTGGCCCTCACTCCCGGCAAGTACACCGGCATCGCGGACCAGCTGGTGGACCACCTGAAATAAGCCCGCACGCAGGGCAGGAACGTACGACGGCGGCGCCGGGCTTCGACGAGGCCCGGCGCCTTCTTCCTTGCACCCGGCAGGGCAACACCGCTGCCGCCGCACGTCCGGAAGGGTTCAGGTGGGAAACTGGGAAACATGAAGTTGCTCCTGATCCGCCATGGCGAAACCCCCGGCAATGTGCTGGGCCAACTGGATACCGACCACCCCGGGCCCGGTCTGACCGAACTGGGCGAACGCCAGGCGGAAGCCATGGCGCAGGCCCTGGCCAACGAACGCATCGGGGCACTCTACGCCTCCACCCTGGTCAGGACGCAGATCACCGCCGCCCCGCTGGCCCGGCTGCACACCCTCGATGTGGAGGTCCTGGACGGGCTGCACGAAATTGAGGCCGGCTCACTGGAGAAGCTGACCGACCACGAAGCCCACAAACGCTATATGGGGACGGTGATCTCCTGGGCCGCCGGTGACCTGGACCGCCGCATGCCTGCCGGCCCGGACGGCCATGCCTTCTTCGAGCGGTTCGACGCTGCCATCGCGCAGGTGGTGGAACGGGCGGAGCGGCAGCAGCACGGCACGGTCGCCGTGGTCAGCCACGGAGCTGCCATCCGCACCTGGGCGGGACGTCGGGCCGAGGGCGCAGACCACGAGTTCGCAGCACGGCATGTCCTGGCCAACACCGGGATCGTTGCCCTGGAGGGTGACTTGGCTGCCGGCTGGACCCTGATCCATTGGGACGGAAGTCCGGTGGGCGGTCTTGCCTTGGCAGACCCAACGGCCGGGGATCCCACCGGCCGGGACGTAGCGGCTCCCTAGGCCTGCTGCCGGTGGCGCCGGACAGGGAACGGGCGCGTCGCCGGGCACGTCCCCGCAACTGCCTCGCCGCGCCGGCCCCACTGACTCTTTGGGCTGTGCAGCGTGCGCTGGAAACCTTGGCTGGAAGGCGATGCCGACGGAATCAACCGGGACGCCATCGCCGCGGCGACTGCCGCCGTCGGGCGTTCACTGGGATCCATCGCCGTCAGGGAACGCAGCAGGACAGCCCAGTCACCCAAGGAATCCGGCATCTCGGGCGAGCGCAAGGTGCGGGCCACGAGGGATTCGATGGCGGTACCGGGAAACGCCTTGGTGCCGGTGAGCAGTTCCAGCAGGACCAGCCCCATGGCATACACGTCCCAGGACGGCTCCGCTGCCCCGCCGGCTGCTTGCTCCGGGCTCATGTAATGCACGGTTCCGGAGGAAATCCCGGGCTCGGGAGCCGCCCCGGCCGCCGCTGCGATCCCAAAGTCAACGATCCGGACGGGACTTCTCCGCAGGCCGCTCAGCATCAGGTTTGCCGGTTTGATGTCACGGTGCACAAGGCCGCTGGTGTGAAGGTGGGCGAGCGCTTCGAAAAGGCCGCGCGCCCAACGTGCTACGTCACCTGATTGCGGGCTCTGCAGCCGTATGGTTTCGGCCATGTTTGTTCCCAGAGCCAGCTCCTCCACCAGGAAGGGACGCCCGGCGTAGGTACCACCCTGGGACATAACACCCTGGGCAAGAAGCCGCACAATGGACGGGTGGTTGAGCCCAGCCAGGACGGTGGCTTCGTTCTGGATGCGCTGGTGCTGCTTCCGGCCGTTGGCAGCGGCGATCTTGACTGCAACATCGGGACCGCCTTCCGGGTCTACGGCCCGGAAAACTTCGGCAGCGGACCCGCGGCCCAGGCGTTCCCGAAGCTGCCAGCGCCCGGCAACGACACCCTCGGCACGAACAGGGAGCGGCGCAGCAAGTTCTGTGTCCAGGAGCCTCATACGGGGGAAACCACTGACGCGTGTCCCCGGCGGGGACCGGCGGACCAGGCATCGAGCTGAAACCCACAGCCGCAGCGCCAAACGGGCGGAAGCTCAGTACCGACGGCGTCGGCGGGTGCGAAGGTATAGCTCGCTGCTTCCAAGCCAACTGCCGGCGTCACGAGCTGCATGGGAGTGCCGCAGTGGACCACGCGTCCGCCCTGCGGCGCAGTGGTGCCGTCCAGGGTAGATCGGGTCAGGTCCGTGTGGCTGTCCGGGAGGCCGGCGTGGTTGTCAGGGATTAGAGGGCCCAGGCGAGGCTCAGGCGGTGAAACTTCGGTGTAGGTAACCAAGACACTCACGACTCCGTTGGAAGCAACTTCAGGAACATTCGTAAGCATACATATAACTAGCTGAACTAGCTAGTCAGCCTAGTGAACTTTTAATTCCTCGTTTTCATGCACCTGAAGGGACTCGGTCATGCGCTGGAGGAAATCCACGACAACACGCGCTTCGTCCGCAGTGAGGCTCTCCGCCACGGACATCATCCGCTGATGCATGGCGCCGAGGGTTTCGCGCACCTCTTTGTCGGACTCGACCGTCGGCACGACCACCACCGAGCGGCGGTCGGAGGGATGCGGCTCGCGGCGGACATGCCCACTGGCCACCAGCCTGTCGATGAGCGAGGTGGTGGAGGCGCTAGTAATATTGAGGAACTGGCTGAGATCCTTCGGGACAACCTGCTTGCCCGACGCCTGGACCCTCAGCAGGTACCGCAGGGCAAGGATGTCCGTTTCCCCCATGCCCATGGAGTCCCTGGTGCTGCGGCGGATTTCCGTTTCGGCCGCCCGGTAGTCCCGGAGTGACTTCAACACCGCTGCACTGTAGTCCAGCTGGCCGTCGGGCCCATACCAGTAGCCGGATCCTTCGTTGCCCGTAGAAACCATGCCATCATTCTAGACCAGCTGATAACTAGCCTGCCAAGTAAAGTGCAGTGCCGCCTCCCACACCCGTTATCCAGGCCCTAACCGGCAGGAAACACCCGCGTAACCGCGCCCGCCTAGCCTTATCAGGCATACCCCTCCGGCGAATCGAGGCAGTTATGCAGACCAACCCCCGGCTGAACATCCGTCAGGTCCCCTGGTCCAACCCCGTAGGTGCGGACCTGCGCCGTGCCCAGCAGGCCGAACTGGATGCCCGCTTTGGCCGCCCTGACCACGAACCCGGCCTGCCGCCGTCGGGCGCCGACTGCGCAGTGTTCCTCGTGGCGTATGACAAAGGTTCAGGTCAACCCGTCGGCTGCGGCGGTTTGCGGCTCCTGGATGCATCTACGGCCGAAATCAAGCGCCTTTATGTACTGCCGTACACCCGCGGTTCCGGGGTTGCCAGCTCAATCCTGGCCGCACTTGAGGCGGAGGCTTACAGGCAAGGCATCACGCGGATCAAGGCGGAGGCTGGCTCCGCCCAGCCGGACGGCCGCAACTTCTACCGGAACTCCGGCTTCGAGGCGATCCCGAACTTCGGACCCTACGTCGGGGTGGAACACTCTTCCTGCTACGCCAAAACCATCAACGCCCACAGCGCCGCCCAGACCGCCATGGCCTAACTGCCGGTGTACCGCGCGGCTCCGTCACAGGACTAAGTTCGCCCTCAGTTCACCCTCACGGACCCCACTGTTTCCCTGACTGGTTCAAAGTGAGCAGCCGGGCTGTTTATCGAATCGATAGCTATAAGAGCCCGGTTTTCGTCATGCCCGGCTATAGGCTGTGCGGACATGCTCCGATTCCAGTCCAGAAATGAGTCCTGATCGTGCGTAAAATGCAGACTTTGGTTGCCGCCGCCGTCGCCGCCACCCTTCTCGCCGGATGCGGTGGTGCTTCCACCCAGCCGGCATCAACCGGTGAAGCTTCCGGAACGCAGGCAGGTGCGTCCGGTGACACCCTGGTCATCTACACCAACTCCAACGGCGAAGGCCGGGGGGACTGGCTGGCCGCCAAGGCTGCCGAGGCCGGGTTCAAGATCGAGATCGTGGGGGCCGGGGGCGCCGATGCCACCAACAAGCTCATTGCCGAAAAGAACAATCCCATCGCGGACGTCGCCTTCGGCCTAAACAACATGTACTTCTCGCAGATCAAGAACGAAGGCGCGCTGGAGAGCTACCAGCCCACATGGGCCGGTGACGTGGACAAGGGCCTGGGTGACGGTGAGACGTACTGGCCCCTGGTGAAGCAGGCCATCCTCCTTGGCTACAACTCGGACAAGATCGCCAAGGACGCCGCACCCAAGGACTGGACGGATCTCTGGTCCAAGGACGAATTCAAGAGCCGTTATGAACGGGTCACCGGCATGGGCACGGCCACCGCGCAACTGGTCTTCGCCGGCATTCTCTCCCGGTACCGGGACGACTCCGGCGATCTGGGGATTTCCGACGACGGGTGGAAGCAGGTTGAGCAGTACTTCAAGAACGGCAGCCCCGCCGTCGCCAAGACCGACCTCTTTGCCCGCATAGCTTCGGGCGAGGTGGACATGGGCCAGATGCCGTCCTCGATCATCGCCGACCGTGAAAAGTCCTTCAAAGTGAACGTGGACACGGTCATCCCTTCCGTGGGTGTTCCGCTTGCCGTGGAGCAGATAGCTCTGGTGAAGGGGACCAAGAAAAAGGAACAGGCGCAGAAATTCATTGACTGGTTCGGGAGCGCTGAGGTCCAGGGCGAGTTCGCGCAGAAGTTCAACGCCATGCCGGTCAATAAGGGCGCCCAAGCAAAGGCCAACCCTGAGGTTGTGAACTTCTTTGCAGGCCTCAAACAGCAGGACATCGACTGGGGCTTCGTCCAGAAAAACATGGGCGCCTGGGTGGAGAAGATCGAACTTGAGTACATGACGTAACACGATCTACCAGCCGCCGTCCCCGCGTTCCATCAGACAGGTTTGCCATGATCCGCTTGGAAAACATCGAAGTTACCTTTGGCGATTTCACCGCCATTCCGCACCTGGACCTGCATGTCCGCCCCGGCGAGTTCTTCACCCTCCTGGGGCCCTCCGGTTGCGGAAAGACGACCGCGCTGCGCACCCTGGCCGGCTTCATCCAGCCGGCCAGGGGTACCGTCCGGGTGGACGGGAAGGACGTGACCCGCCTCCCAAGCGACAAGCGGCAGGTAGGCATGGTGTTCCAGAACTATGCCCTGTTCCCCAGCATGAGCGTGTGGGAGAACATCGCCTTCGGGCTCCGGGTGCGGAAGGAAAAATCGGCGGACAGTGACCGCCTTGTCCGGGATATTGCACGGCGGGTGGAGCTCAGCGACGAGCAGCTCACGAAAAATGTATCCGAACTTTCCGGAGGCCAGCAGCAGCGGGTGGCCGTTGCGCGTGCCCTGGTGCTGCGACCAAAGATCCTGCTGCTGGACGAGCCTCTGTCCAACCTGGACGCCAAACTCCGCCACCAGTTGCGCCAGCAGCTCAAGGACCTGCAGAGCGAGTTCGGAATCACCACTGTCTACGTCACCCATGACCAGGACGAGGCGCTGGCCATGAGTGACCGCGTCGCCGTGTTCAATAAGGGCGTCGTGGAGCAGGTCGGCACCCCTCAGGAAATCTACGACCATGCCGCCACCGAGTTCGTCTGCAACTTCATCGGCGACAGCTCCACGCTGACGCCGGAATTTGTCGCAGAAGTGAACCGGCACTCGGGAGCCGCCCTTAGCACGGACGCCAGGTCGTACCTGCGCGTGGAAAAAGCCTCACTGGACCGGCCCGGGGACGGAGGAATCGCCGTCGGACTTCCCGCCACCGTGGTCTCACGCACCTACCACGGCCTGCACAGCCGCTATGTGGTCCGCAGCCACGGCGCGGACATACGCCTCCTGGTCCGGGAAGACGGCGGCGCCCACTCCGACGCCGGTACCAGTACAACCATTTACCTCCGGCCGGAGCACATCCTCCAGTACCAACCAGACACTGGTGTTTCGCTGGAACAGGACCAGGCGGTTGCCCTGCCATGAGCGGCAGCACCACAGTCCGCGGCATGGTTCGTTCCCCCTTCGTCCTGGTGGTTGGAGTAGTCCTCACGTGGTTTATTGCCGCGTTCCTGGTATGGCCCAACGTCAACATCCTGATGGCCACGTTCTTTCCTGACGGCAGTTTTTCCGGCCGCGCGGCGGAAAAGCTGTTTTCCTCCCAGCGGGCAATGAAGGCACTGGGCAACAGCTTTCTCCTGGCCGTAGCTCTGTCCATCACCGTCAACGCGGTGGGGGTCTTCATCGTCCTGGTCACGCACTACTTCCGGATCCGCGGCTCCAGGATCCTCTTCCTGGGGTATGCCTCCACCTTCATCTACGGCGGCATAGTGCTGGCGGCGGGCTACAAGTTCATCTACGGGGACAAGGGCATCGTCACCTCGCTGCTGGTCAGGCTGATCCCCGGGATGGACCCGAACTGGTTCTCCGGGTTCTTCGCCGTCCTGGTGGTCATGACCTTTGCAACCACCACCAACCACATGCTATTCGTGGCCAACGCGCTCAAGGGCATCGACTACCAGACCATCGAGGCGGCGCGGAATCTTGGCGCCTCGACGTGGACCATCCTGCGGCGCATCGTCCTGCCGATGCTCAAACCTACGTTGTTCGCCGTCACCATCCTGTCGTTCCTCACGGGCCTGGGCGCGTTGAGCGCTCCACAAGTGCTGGGCGGCCGTGACTTCCAGACCATCACGCCGATGATCCTGACATTCACCAACAGCCCCACCTCGCGCGACCTGGCGGCGCTGCTGGCCGTGATCCTGGGTCTGGCCACCATGCTGATGCTCGCCGTGATGTCCCGCCTCGAAAAGGGCGGCACCTACTTTTCCGTGTCGAAGGTGTCTTCCGAGCTCCAGAAGCAGGAGATCACCAATCGCACAGCCAACCTGGCCGTGCACGGCGTGGCCTACCTCCTCTTTGCCGTCTACACGCTCCCGGTCGTGCTGATCGTGCTGTACTCGTTTGCCGACGGCGCTGCCATCCAGACGGGACAACTCTCGCTGGCAAGCCTGACACTGGACAACTACGGCCGCGTCCTTACCCAGCAGTCGGGCATCCGTCCGTTCATCGTCAGCGTGGTGTACAGCGCCCTGGCGGCGGTCATCGCCGTCGGTGGACTCCTTTTCGTGGCCCGGCTGCTGCAAAAATACAAAAACTGGCTGGCGTCAACCTTCGAATATCTGCTGCACATCCCGTGGATCCTTCCCTCCGCCCTTCTGGCCCTGGGCCTGATTATCAGTTACGACCATCCCAGTCCGCTGGTGGGAGGTACGGTCCTGACCGGAACGACGGTGATTCTGCTCATCGCCTTCGTCACGGTGAAGATCCCGTTCACCCTCCGGATGCTCAAGGCATCCTTTGCCTCCGTGAACTCCTCGCTGGAGGAGGCCGCAGCCATCATGGGCGCCAAGACCCTGTACGTTTTCAGGCGGATCCTCCTGCCGCTGGTGCTCCCGGCAGCGGCAGCCATCACAGCCTTGAACTTCAACAGCCTGCTCGACGACTACGACACCGCCATCTTCCTGGCCCACCCGCTGGTGCAGCCATTGGGCCTGGTCATCAAGGCCAATACCGACGGCGCCGAGGGCACCGAGGGAATCGCCAACACCTTCGTTTACACGGTGCTCCTCATGGTCATCACGGGCGTGACCATGTACCTGGTGTACGGCAGGGCCGGGCGGCGCAGGACCAGAAAACCCCTGCCAACGCTGCCTTCCGCATCGCAAGCCCCCGGCCCGGGAGCCCCGGGCACCCAAGCGCCGGGTGAAGATGACGCTACGCGTCCGGCCGCTGCCGTTCGCTGATCAACCGCCGGAGGTGCTGCCGACGGCGGCCCGTGCGGTCCGCCGTCGGGCGAGGTTGAGCACCCGGTCCCGCAGCGGCTGGGCACGGTCGGCGAGCGCAATCCGTCCCAGCGCTGACGAGGCCACGCTCACGGCACGGGTGCGCAGCCTCCGCTGCCGGTTATAGGCCCGCAGCGTCTGGTCCTCGGGCAGGGTGTTGAGGAGGTCTGCAAGCGTGACCGCGTCCACCAGCGATTCGCAGGCCCCGCGGCCCAGCGTGGGCATCATGGCGTGCGCGGCGTCTCCAATGAGCACCCTCCTGCCGCTGACGTAGGAGCCAAGGCGCGGAACCGTCCACAGGCGCTGGACCAGGCATTCCTCCGGCGTAGCTGCGGCAAGCGTGCGCCGGACGGCAGGGGCGTGGTTGGTGAAGCGAGCCCTTGCCTGCTCGAGGACTAACGCGGGATCTATCCCGTAGGGGCCAAGTTCGGACCGGTAACTCGCATACCAAAAGGAGCCTCCCCGGGCGGCGGCCATCCCGAACAGGTCGCCGCGGCCCCAGTATTCGCCTACCTCATCCGGTTCGACTGGAGTGGGAAGGGTGCCGCGGAGGGCAAGGTACGGCGTGAGGCGTGCTTGGGTGGCCCCGCCCCAAGCCGCACGTCGGACGATGCTGTGGACACCGTCGGCGCCTACCACCAGGCTGCCGTCCGCGGGGACTGCCTGCACCGTGTCCGTGACCCTGCGGACGGTTGCGGGCACGGCTGCATCCAGCAGCCGGATCAGGTCAATCCGGGAAATGCCGAACATCCCGCCCGCATCGACGGTCACCCACGGCTCCCCCTGGGCGTTGCGGACCGAGCCGCTGCCGAGCACAGGGCTGACCGCCCGTGCCTCATCCAGGATTCCGAGCCGGGCCAGCGCCCGCTGGGCGTTTGGCCACATGCCCAGCGCGTTGCCCACGGCGGGCAGTTCCGGGCGTTTCTCATGGACGGTCACCTGGAAACGGCTGGTATCCAACGCCGCGGCGAGGGCGAGCCCGGCGATTCCGCCACCAACGATCGTGATCGTTTCCATGCACCATATTTTACTACTTTTGTAGTGGATGGGAAGGGCGTCCCGCTACACTGAACGCATGCCGGACCGCCGCAACCAACTGCTTGATGCCGCCCTGGCCGTGGTGGCGGACAGGGGGATGAAGGGCCTCACCCACCGGGCCGTTGACGCCGCAGCCCGGGTGGCCGAGGGAACCACCTCGAACTACTACCGGAGCCGCGCCACACTGGTTGCGGCAGTGCTGGAGCGGCTGCTGGAACTGGACGCAGCGCTCCTGGCCGAGCAGGGGCCGGCCGGCCCGCCCCGCAGCGTTGAGGAACTGGCAAACCAGTTGGCCTCGCTGGTCCTGGCACTTGCCGGACGGCATGCGGGGCTGACCCGCGCCCGGCTGGCCCTCTCCCTGGACAAGCCCGAATCGGTGACCGCCGGCCATTTCCGGCTGGTGGGCGGGCTGGAGCAGGCCCTGGCCGCGCTGGGAGTACAGGACGCGGGGGCCAGGGCCCGGGATGTGGCCGACTACGGCGACGGCGTCCTGCTCCATCTGCTGACCGTCCGGCGGGACGATGCTCCGGACGCTGCGGTGATCGCTTCGGCGGTCCGGCGGCTGCTGGCGCCGTAAGACTAACTGGCAGCCCCGCCGTCGGAATTCTCCCCTGGCTTAGGAAGCGGCGGTGGGCCAGCCTGTATAGGCTTCGGCGAGGTAGGCCCTGCCGTGCCGGGAGGAGACCACGGAGTTCAGTTCCCCGAGCTGGCGGGCGCGGGAGAAGTCGTCGGCGTCGGCGGGGGTGTGCAGCATGGTGGTCATCCAGTAGGAGAACTGCTGCGCCTTCCACACCCGGTCCAGGGCGCGGTCGCTGTAGGTCTCCAGGAGCGCATCAGAGCCGGAGTTGTAATGGCTGTCGAGGCCTTCGAAGAGGACCTTGACGTCGTTGATGGCCAGGTTGAGGCCCTTGGCACCGGTGGGCGGGACGGTGTGTGCGGCGTCGCCGGCCAGGAACAGGTTGCCGTGCCGCATGGGGGTTTGAACGAAGCTGCGGAACGGCAGGACCATCTTTTCCAGGACGGGCCCTTCCTTGAGCTCGAAGCCGTTGCCGTTGACCCGGCTGCGGAACTCGGCCCAGATCCGGCCGTCATCCCAGTCGGCCACGTTTTCCTTGGGGTCGCACTGGAAGTACATCCGCTGCACAGTCTCGGTGCGCTGGCTGATCAGCGCGAAGCCGTTGGCCGAGTTGGCGTAGATCAGTTCATCCGAGCTGCGCGGCGCCTCGGCCAGGATGCCAAACCAGGCGAAGGGGTATTCATGGAAGTACCGCTTGCGCTTGGCTTCCGGGATCTGGGTGCGGCAGTGGCTGCGGGAACCGTCCGCGCCGACCAGGAAGTCGGCCTGGATTTCGAACTCGGCGCCGTCCGCGTCGGTGAACCAGACCTTCGGCTTGCCCTCGAGGTCGTGCACCGAGGTGTCGCTGACGCTGTAGCGGACGTCGCCGCCGTCGTCCTTCCGGCGCGCGGCGAGGTCCAGGAACACATCCGTTTGCGGGTACAGCCACACGGACTCCCCCACCAGGTCCTTGAAGTCGATGCGGTGGCTCTCGCCATTGAAGCGCAGCTCAATCCCGTCGTGCCGGTCCCCGTCGCGCAGCACACGGTCCGAGACACCGCTGTCCACCAGCAGGTTGACGGTGCCGTGCTCCAGGATGCCGGCCCTGACCGTGTGGGCGATTTGCTCGTGGCTGCGGATCTCGACCACGGTGGAGTCGATGCCTGCCTTATACAGCAGGTGGGAGAGCATGAGTCCGGCGGGACCGCCGCCCATGATGGCCACCTGGGTGGTGATGATTTTTCGTGCCATGTTCTGTCCTCGCTTCATTGCGGGCCCCGCCTGGGCGGCACCGGGTCGGTTCTTCTGCCAACCAGTGTGGGCGCCGGGTGGTGAGCCCCGTTACACCTATTCCGTTGAATGGATCAGGAGTCTGCCATGTGCCGGGCGATGCCACGTGCGGCGGTCTGCAGCGCGGGCACCAGCGCCTGCAGGCGCATCTCACGGAGGGGAACCACGACGCCGAGCGACGCCACAGCGCGCTGCCTGCGGTTCAGGACCGGGACGGCTATGCCCCAGGTATCCGGATCCACCACGCCCTTGAGCTGGGCGAAGCCCTGGCGGGAAGTTTCGGCCAACAGTGCCCGGACGGTATCCGCGGCGACTTTTCCTTCCGGGTCGGTAAAGCGCCCGAGATACTCCTCCTGCACCATCTTGTCCTGGTGGGCCATCAGCGCCAGCCCCGCGGACGAGATGTGCACCGGCATCCTTCCTGCCACCTGGGCGCGGTTGGCCACCGAGCCCCGCCTGGACAGCCGCTCCACGAACAGCGCCTCCCAGCCGTCCAGCACGGCCAGGTTCACATTTTGGTGCAGGACCTGCTGGATGTCCTCCATGAACGGCATGGCCGCCTGGCGCAGGGCGAGGGTGGGGGAAGTACGGTTCACCAGTTCCCACAACCGGACCCCGGGCCGGACCATGCCGCCCGGCGCCGCCTCAAGCAGCCCGTGGGCGGCAAGCTGGCCCACCAGGCGGTGCGTGGTGGTGAGCGGCAGGCCGGCGCGCTGGGCGAGGTCGCTCAGCTGCAGGGCACTGACGTCCTGCGGGAACGCGGAAATCAGCCGCACGATCCGGTCCACTACCGAGTCGCCCGATTTCGAGTTGGCCAGCGCAAGCACCTTCTTCCGTTCAATGGGAAAAGTTGTCCCAGATTACACCTCCTAGTGATACAAACCTCACTGGGGATGTGGGCGATGCTGCCCGATCCTCCCCGGCGAAGCCTGCCGCTCAACTCCTGGAAGATACACCGAGGTATTTCTATGTCACTTGCGCCCACTCAGCACCGATCAAAGTGGCCAGTCTGGCTCTGCTGGCTGGCGATGGTCCTTGACGGCTTTGACCTGGTGGTTTTGGGTACCGTCATCCCCACGCTGATCAAGACCCATGAGCTTGGCTTCGATGCGGTGGGAGCCACGTGGGCCGCCACCATCTCGCTGGTCGGCGTTGGCGCCGGTGCCCTGTTCATTGCCCCGCTGTCTGACCGCTTTGGCCGGCGCCGCCTCCTGGTGGCCTGCGTCCTGTGGTTTTCGATCTTCACCATCGCCGTGGTGTTCGCGCCCAACGTTGCGGTGTTCTGCGCCTTCCGCCTCCTTGCCGGGCTGGGGCTGGGCGCCTGCCTTCCGGCCGCCCTGGCCTACATGAACGACTACGCTCCGGCAGGCACCGCCGGAAAATCGACCACCCGGACCATGACCGGCTACCACGTAGGCGCTGTGGCCACGGCCTTCCTTGCCCTGATGCTGATTCCGGACTGGCGGATGATGTTCATCGTGGGCGGCCTGGCGGGCATTGCCCTGGCACCCTTCCTGTGGTTCAAGCTCCCGGAGACCCTTCCCTCAGCGGCTGCCTCAGGGGCGGAAGGAAAAGAACCGGCCGCAGCCCGCACAGGCTTCCGCGACCTTGCCCGGAAGCCCTACCCCCTGGTGGCGCTGGCCATCGCGGCGGCTTCCTTCATGGGCCTGCTCCTGGTCTACGGCCTGAACACCTGGCTCCCGCAGCTGATGGCCGGCGCCGGGTACACCGTCAGCACCGGCCTGGTCCTCCTGCTGGTCCTGAATGTGGGCGCCGTGGTGGGCCTGGTCATCGCGGGAATCCTGGCCGACAAGCACGGCACCAAGAAGGTGGTGCTGCTGTGGTTCGGGCTCTCCGCGCTCTTCCTGGCGGTCCTGAGCGTCAAGATCCAAAGTGAACTGCTGCTCAACCTGGCAGTCTTTGTCACCGGCGTGTTCGTGTTCAGCGCGCAGGTGCTGGTTTATGCATGGGTCAGCCAGCTGTTCCCGGCAGTCCTCCGAGCCACCGCGTTGGGTTTCGCCGCCGGCGTGGGCCGGCTGGGTGCCATCATGGGCCCCGCCGTCACCGGAACGCTGGTAGCTGCCAACATTGCCTACCCCTGGGGCTTTTACGTCTTTGCGGCCGCTGCCGCCATCGCCGTGCTGGCGCTGATAGCAGTGCCGCACACCATCCGGGCAGTCCGGGAAGAAGCAGCCGCGGAACGCCCATGACCGGCCTCCGGCCGGCCCGCCCCAGGTGCCGCTCGGGGGCGGGCCGGGCGGAAAAGGCGGTCAGGCCGCCGTCGCAACCCGTCCCTGCCTGCGCCGCACACGGCGCCATACGGCAGGTGCCAGCACCACCGCTATGCCGACGGCGGCACCAATGACGGTCTCGACGATGCGGTCGCGCAGGAGGTAAGCAGGCGAGGCGGGTACCACCAGGAGCGTGGAGATCAGCGCCAGGGGTGTGACGAACACCTGGGCCAGCAGGTACTGGCGGATGATGAACATTTCGGCACCAAACTGGCACAGCGCCATGACCAGCACTGTCTGCCAGGGCTGAAGGCCCAGCAACAGGATCGCCGCCAGGACCAACAGGCCCAGGACAGTGCCGATGATTCTTTGGATGCCGCGGCGCACGCGGTGCTGGGTGGTGTGGCCCACCAGGGGGACAACGGCGGCCACCATGGCCCAGTAGTTATGCCCGAATCCCAGGCGGGACCCGGCCCAGGTGGCCAGCGTGCCGGCGAGGCCTGCGGCCACCAGGTAGCCGGACCCTTCAAGCCACGCCGCGCGCTTCTCCGCGGGCGTGCGACGGATCCGCGGAGGCCTGGTCCACGGGGTGCGGTGGCTGGGAAGGATCCGGGACGAGAAGCCGACAAGCAGGGCGAACAGCGTGGTGAGGACGGCAACCAGCATGCCCTGCCACAGGGGCGGCTGGTTCGGAATGGACGCAATGGCGGCGAACGCGAAGATGTGGAAGAGCGATCCCGCCGGGCGCAGCCGCAGCCAGGAGATGGCGACGGAACAGGCGCCTGCCACCAGCGTGGTGGCCAGGACCAGGAGCCAGGTGTGGGTGGCGGTGTCCAGGCCCCATGCGGGACCGATGCGGGCCGCGAGCGCCGCCAGGAACATCACCAGCAGCATCAGCAGCCCGGCCCGCAGCTGCAGCACAAAGCGGACGGCATGCGGTTCGCCGCGGCCGTAGATTCCGGTGAAGGCGCCGAAGGACGCGAAGATTGCCAGGTCCAGCCGGCCCAGCAGCACCAGCGTAGTGAGGGGAACGAAGACGCCCACCGCGCATCGAAGCGCCGGGTGGTGGTCCTTGTTGCCGGGGCCGATGGTGAACATCTCGGCAAACATCTTCACGGGCAGCGCCTTCCTTGGGGTGGATCCTGACGGGCGGCCGCGCTGACGTTCCTCATAAATCCTACGGCCCGGCCCCCTCCCGGTGCCCGCTGCGTTCCCCTGAATGGAATCGGAAGGCAATGCGGGGGAAACAACGCGAGGCAATGCTGGAGCCATGAAGCACACCCCGCCCCACCCGTCCACCCAAGAACTGCGCTGCGAGGTCTGCGGCCAGATGCCGGAGCCGCCCAAAGCCAGGCTGACCGTGGCGAACGTGGCCGTGATGCTGCCCATCGAGCTGCTGGTCCACGCCCTGGTGGTGGAAGCCCATCTACCTTATGTAGCCAAGGTGCTGGTGCTGGCCCTCACGGCCACGGTCCTGGTGATCTGGGTGGCCGAGCCGTCAGCTGCCAGGATCCTGCTCCGCTGGCTGCATGCGCCGGCCCTGCGGCACCGCCGGCAACTGGTGGCAGCCCCGTCGCTCTGGCGGGCGCGGACACTGCTGCGGGACCAGCCCGGCGCACTGCAGCGGATCACGCGGGCGCTGGCACGGCTGGACAGCAACATCCTCAGCATCCACGTCCACCCGGTCCCGGGCGGCGTCCTGGACGAGTTTGTCCTCTCGGTCCCGGGCCACGTGGGCGAACGTGAGCTTTTGGATGCACTGCACGACGGCGGCGGCGGCAGTCCGCACGTCTGGCCCACCACCGCGCTGGCCATGGCGGACGGACAGACCAAGGCGTTAAGCCTCGCGGCGCGCATCGCTGCCGCCCCCGACGAACTGCCCCTGGCGGTGGCCGAGCTGCTGCACGCAAGGATCCTGCCGCCGTCGGACGCCGGCAGCAAAGGGCCCGACGACGGGACGCACCTTAAGATCCCCACGGCATGGCACGGTCCCGTCACCTTTTCCCGGCCAGGCGAACCGTTCACGCCGGCGGAGTCTGCGCGGGCCCACCGGCTGGCCGAACTGGCCGAGATTACGTCTTATCGGCCGGCCGCGTCCCCAACAGAACGTTGAGCCCCCACCCCACCACCGTGATCAGGATGATGGCCCCTGCCATGGACGCCAGCTGGACCGGAGCGGACAGGATGCCGAGGCTGACGATCAGGGTGGTTGCCCCGGCGGGCGGGTGGGGCAGGCCCAGCCAGGTCAGCACCAGGGTGGTGAGCCCCACCGAGAGCACGCCACTGAGGACGTGCAGCGGGGTCAGTCCGCCCACCGTAGCGGACGGCTGGTCCTGCAGGCCCAGGGCATACAGGCAGAGTGCCCCGGCCAACAGCCCCACCCCATGCCCCACCAGGGTGTTGACCGGCCTGGAAGCCTTCTGTTCGGGAGACTCGAAGAACAGCATCACCGTGGGGCCGAGGCTGGGAAACAGCCAGGGCAGATGGAACAGGAGGCCCGCCGCGCCGCTGACGGCGAGGACGACAATACCCAGGACACCCGCGTACAGCCCGGCGCCCAGCTTGTTCCAGTTCTTCTTGGCCCGTTCCAGCATGGGTGTGTTCATTCCTTGCCCCTACCCGCCCGCCGCCGGTCACAATCGGTTGGGAAGGCGGTCACGCGGCATGCGCGCGCAAAACCCTTGACAGTGGCGCGTGTCACTCCTACCTTTGTTTTTGGGATCCCAAATTGGGATCCCAAAAATGAAAAGCTTCCGCTCGGCGCTCCGGATCGTCCGGCGGACCCTCTCCACCGGCAACGGCCCAACGGGCACGCACCGCACCGTTCGCATCCCCCATCCGTAAACTTCCCCGTGAAGGAGAAGCTGTGTCCATCCCAAACACTGAAACAACGGCCACATCCCTTGAGGCCGCTCCCGGCACCGCCGACAAACCCGAAAAGGACGGCACGCAACGACGCACTGCCGTCCGCTGGAAGCTCTTCCTGCTGCTCCTGGTCCTGGTCTCCGTCAATTACATCGACCGCGGTTCCATCTCCGTCGCCCTGCCCATCATCCAAAAGGAATTCAACCTGCCTCCCGAACTGGTGGGCCTGCTCCTTTCCGCCTTCTTCTGGACCTACGCCCTCATGCAGGTGCCGGTGGGCTGGCTGATCGACAAGTTCGGTCCCCGCAAGGTCATGACGGCTTCCTGCATCGGCTGGGGTGCTGCCACAGCGGCCTCCGGCATGGCGGGCGGCTTCCTCAGCATGTTCATCGCCCGGCTCGGCATCGGCGTAACAGAGGCAGGTGTGATGCCCGCCGGCGGCAAGCTCAATGCCATCTGGATGCACAAGTCCGAACGCGGCCGCGGCGCCACCATCCTGGACGCCGGCGCTCCCCTGGGAGCCGGCCTGGGCGGCATCATCATTGCCGGCCTCATCGCCTCCACGGGCAGCTGGCGCTGGGCCTTCGTCATCGCCGGCGCCGCCACCGTCCTCATGGGCCTGGCCGTCTGGTGGTACGTCCGGGACAACCCCCGCCAGCACCGCGGCGTCAATGAGGCCGAGGCCTCCTACATCGAAGCGTCGCACGCCGCCGAGGACGCCGAAGCAGCCATGGACGGCAGCAAGGGCAAGCGCGGCCTGCTTCCCTACCTCAAATTCCGCTCCTTCTGGGCCATGTGCCTGGGCTGGCTCGGCTTCAACGGCGTGTTCTACGGCTTGCTGACCTGGGGCCCGCTGTACCTGGCCCAGGCCAAGGGCTTCGACCTGAAGACCATCGGCTGGTCCACGCTGGTGATCTTCGGTGCCGGCTTCGTCGGCGAGATCATCGGCGGCACCGTCGCCGACAAGTGGCGCGCATCCGGCGCCTCCGCCAACCTGGTGATGCGGACCCTCCTCGGCATCTCCAGCGCCATCGTCGTGGCGGGCCTGGTGGGCGTGACCGTGGTCCCCGACGCCACCACCGCCGTGGTCCTGCTCTCCGTGGTCCTGTTCTTCCTGCGCTGGGTGGGCCTGTTTTGGAGCATCCCCTCCATCCTGGGCGGGCGCACCAACGCCGGCGTCCTGGGCGGAGCAATGAACCTCAGTGGCAACATCTCCGGCTTCGTCACCCCCATCGTCGTCGGCCTCATCGTGGGTGCCACCGGCTCCTACACCTGGGCGCTGCTGTACTTCGTGGGTTCCGCGGTGATCATGGGCGTCTCCGTCCTCACCCTGAACTACAACAAGCGGCTTCCTGTCTAAGCTGACCCTCGCAGGGAAACTTGCAATTGACGCCCCCGCAAGCCGGGAGCAGTGCCGTACGAGAATCCGAAATGGAGCACCATGCTGACCGCAGAAGAGACCCAGGACAAGGACCGCCCCCTCCGCGAAACCGTCCGGGACACCCTCCGCACCCGGATTTTCGAAGGACACTACGCTCCCGGCACGCGGCTGGTGGAACGCGAGCTGGCCGCCGAGTTCTCCGTATCCCGGCTGCCGGTCCGCGAGGCCCTGCGCATGCTCCGCCAGGAAGGCCTGATCAGCGACCGCGGGGCCCGCGGGGCCGAAGTGAGCAGCCTCAGCCCCAAGGACGTCGAGGACCTTTTCGACGTCCGCCAGTCCCTGGAGGTGCTGGCCTGTCGGCTCGCCGCCAAGCGGGCCACCAGGGAGCACCTCGACTACCTCAAGGGCCTGCTGGACAACGCAGAGGCCTTCCTGGCCAAGGGGTCAGTGATGGAGGCACACCGTTCCAACAGCGAATTCCACGACGCCATCACGCGCATCGCGGACAACAACTTCCTCAAGTCCGCCCTGGAACCCCTCCAGGGGCGGATGCACTGGCTGTTCCGGCACGTCAGCGACCTGCCCGAACTCATCCGCGAACACCGCGAACTCTACGCAGCCATCGCCAGCGGCGACCCGGACAGGGCAGCCGCCCAGTCCGCTTCCCACATTGGCAAGTACCGGGACCAGTTCCCTGAGGACTTCCAAAAAACCGAACCAGAATTCCACCGGAAGAGAAAATGAAACTCCTGGTCATCAACCCCAACATCAGTGCCGATGTCACCGCACTGATCGAATCCGAAGCGCTGCGGTCCGCCTCCCCCGGCAGCGACCTGCTGGTCCGGACGGCCGGCCACGGCGTGGAGTACATCGAAACCCGCTTCGAATCCCTCGTCGCCGCCGGCGCCGTGGCGGAAATCATCGCCGAACACACCCGCCCCGGAGCAGACCCGGTGGACGCCGTGGTGGTCGCAGCGTTCGGCGATCCCGGCATGCCGGCCCTCAAGGAACTGGCTGACGTTCCCGTCATCGGCATCACCGAGGCCGCCCTGTGCGCGGCAGCCCTGCAGGGCCACCGCTTCTCCATCATCGCCATCTCGGACCGGATCAAACCCTGGTACCGGGAATGCGTGGAGCAGTTCGGTCTGGCCGGCCGGCTGGCCTCCATCCGTTCCATCAACGACTCCCTGACCAGCATCGCCTCGGTCCAGCAGGACTTCCGGGAAACCCTGCTGGCACTGAGTCGGCAGGCCGTGGCGGAGGATGGTGCCGACGTCGTCATCCTTGCCGGCGCCCCCCTGGCAGGCCTGGCCCGCGAACTCAAGGGACAGATTCCCGTGCCCGTGGTTGACGGCATTTCCGCCGGCATCCGCATGGCGGAGGCCGTGGCTGCCCTGCAGTCCGGAACCCACCGCGCCGGCGCCTTCGCCCCGCCCCCGGCCAAGGACCGCAAAGGCCTGTCCGGCAACCTGGACGCGGCCCTCGCCGCCCGCCAAGAGCACGCCGGCACCCCGCAGCCCGCCGCCTAACCCCGACTTCACCAACCCAGGAGGACACCGATGTCCCACCAGCCAGACCTCGTCATTGCCAACGCCACCGTGGTGAACAGCTACGGCCGCCAGGACGCCCACATCGTGGTGCACCAAGGAAAGATTGCCGAACTCGTCGACGCCGCCCAGCCGGTGCCCGCGGCGGACCGCACCGTCGACGCCACGGGCAAACTCGTGATCCCCGGCGGCGTGGACGGACACTGCCACGTGGCCCAGGTGACCGGACGCTTCCGCACCCTGGACGACTACCGCACCACCTCCACAGCCGCCCTGTGGGGCGGAACCACCACCATCATCGACTTCGGAATTCCGCGGGACGCCCAGGAAACCCCCCTGGCCGCCGTCCTGCACAAAAAGGAACTCGCCACACAGTCCCGCTGCGACGTGGCCCTGCACGGCGCCGTGATCAGCTGGGACGAAACGGTGCCATGGCAGCTGGAGCAGCTGGCCGCCGAGGGCGTCCGCTCAGTGAAGATGTACACCACCAACCGGGGCACCACCATGGCCGACGGCGACACCATCGTCAAGGTCATGCGGGAAATGGTGCGGCTGGACGGCCTGGCCTACATCCACGCCGAACACGACCCCATCATTGCCGACTGCACCGAACAGCACGCCCAGGACGGCCGGATCGGCATCGAACACCTGCACCGGACCCGGCCCGAGCTGGCCGAGGAGATCTCCGTGAAGGAGACCCTGGCCATGGCCGAATACACGGGAGCGCCGGTGTACTTCGTGCACCAGTCCACGCCCGGAGCGGTGGATCTGGTCTCGCAGGCGCGGGACCACGGGCTTGAGGCCTACTCCGAAACCTGCCCGCACTACGTCACCCTGGACGACTCCGTCTATGCCTCCACCTTCCCGGAGTGGTTCGCCTGCTGCCCGCCCATGCGCAGCGCCGAAACGGTGGCTGCCCTCAAGGAGCGGCTGGTGTCCGGTGCCATCCACACCATGTCCTCGGATCATTCCTGCTACGACCTGTCCCAGAAGCGCGAGCGGACCGATGACGTGCGCGCCATGCCGCACGGACTGCCCGGGGTGGAGACGCGGATGCCGGTCACCTTCACCGCGATGACCTCCGCAGGGGCCACCGTTGAACAATTCGTCAACGCCTTCGCCGCCGAACCTGCACGGATCAACGCCGTTCCCGGCAAGGGCCGCATCGCCGATGGGTTCGACGCCGACCTGGTGGTCTTCGATCCCGCAGAGGAACGCACGGTGGACGGCGCAGCCCTGCACATGGGCACCGACTTCTCACCCTTCGACGGGAAGGCACTGACCGGCTGGCCCGCCGTCGTGGTTTCCAACGGACGCGTGGTGCTGGACGCGGACGGCTTCCACGATCCCGGCGCCGCAGGCCGCTTCATCCACCGCAACGGCTTCCGCCAGCACCAGTCAGCCGCCGCCGACGCCGCCCAACTTCCCGCCCCCGCGCTCTAGGAGCCACCATGCCTGCAACCACCCGCCCGCACAGGATCGGCATGATCGTGCCGTCCTCCAACACCTGCCTGGAACCCCAGACGTACCGCATCCTGGGCAGCCGCACCGACGTCACGGTGCACTTCACCCGGATCCCGGTGACCCGCATCGCCCTGGACGATTCCTCGGACCGGCAGTTCGACCCCGCCGTCATGCGCCAGGCGTCGCAGCTGCTGGCGACGGCGGACGTGGACGTGATTGCCTGGAACGGCACGTCAGGTTCCTGGCTCGGTTCGGGCCACGACCAGGAACTGGCCGGTGAAATCACCGCCGCCACCGGGGTCCCGGCGACCACCTCCACGCTGGCTTACCTCGAGGCGTTCCGGGCCTTCGGGACGGAACGGATCGGCCTGTTCACGCCGTACACGGAAGACGTGAACCACCAGGTCATCGCATCCTACGAGCGTGAAGGCATCAAGACCGTGGACCACCGGGCGCTGGGCCTGAGCGACAACGAGTCCTTTGCCCGGGTGACCGACGACGAGATGCGGCCCGGCTCCCGGGAACTCGCCGCCGCGGCCCCGGATGCCCTGGTCTACTTGTGCACCAACCTTTACGGAGCCAACATCACTGCAGAGATCGAGGAAACCACCGGGGTCCCGGTGCTGGACTCCGTGGCGGTCACGCTGTGGCACGCCCTGAAACTGGCCGGCGCACCGCTGCTGGAGCGGCGCTGGGGGCGGCTGCTGGGCTGACCGCCCCTACATCGGCAGGAAGGTTACATCCGCAGGGTCAGGGCACCGGGCTCCATGGTCATGAGCACGTGCTTGCCCTGGCCCTCGTGGTCGCCGTCCAGCTGGTAGTCGTCCTTGTGCTCCAGCGTGATCTCCACGCTCTTGCCCTGGAAGTACTCCACGGCGGTGTCCTTGTTCTTGCCCTTGCCGATGATGCCGGCGAGCACGGAGAGCCAGCCCAGCTTGCCGTGGTGCGGCGCCAGGACGGCGATGTCCAGCAGGCCGTCGTCGATCTTGGCGTCGGGGAAGATCTCCAGCCCGCCCTGGACCTTGCCGCAGTTGCCCACCATCACGCTGCGCACGCCGCGGTGGACAACCCGTTTGCCGTCGATCGCAACGGTTGCCTTGACCGGTTTCCCGGGAAGGTTGCGGATCCCGGCGTCCACGTAGGCCAGCCAGCCCACCTTGTGCTTCAGTTCCTGGTTGGTGTCCGCCATGATGGTGGCGTCGTAGCCCAGGCCGGCCATGACCAGGAACAGCTGCTCCTCGTCGGGGTCGTTCCGGCGGGCGCGGACCACGTCGATTTTCCGCTCGGTGCCCACCAGCGCCCCGGACAGGGCACCGTCGTAGTCGGTCACGTCGATGCCCAGGTTGCGGGCCAGCAGGTTCCCGGTGCCCAGCGGCAGCAGGCCCATGGGGACGTCGCCGCCGGCAAGGACCTCGGCCACGCAGCGGACTGTTCCGTCGCCGCCTGCCGCGATGACGAGGTCCGCGCCCTGGGCCAGGGCTTCCTTCGCCTGACCGACGCCGGGGTCCTCCTCCGTTGTCTCAAACCAGAGGGTTTCGCCCCAGCCGTTCTCCTCGCAGTGCTTGGCCATCAGCTCGCGCACGTCAATGTCCACCGTCTTGGCCGGGTTAATGACGACGGCGGCTCGTTTGGGCGAAGGGGTGGAGCTGGTCTCAGTCATGACGTCCTCAGATGGCGGAATGTAAAGCAGGCTTCTCAAAGAAGGGTAACCCGGCGCGGGGCATGTTCCGCGCCTACAGGGCCTTAACCGCGCCCAGCACCTGTGCCAGCGAGTCCTTGGCGTCCCCGAACAGCAGCGACGTCTGCGGCTCATACAGCAGATCGTTTTCGATGCCGGCGAAACCCGGGCGCATGGACCTCTTCAGGAACACCACCTGCCGCGCCTCCGCCACTTCCAGGATGGGCATCCCGTAGATCGGTGAGCCTGAGGAGGTCTTGGCGGCCGGGTTCACCACATCGTTGGCACCCACCACCAATACCACGTCCGTGGTCTTGAACTCCGGGTTGATGTCGCCCATCTCCTTGAGCGACTCGTACGGCACGTTGGCCTCGGCCAGAAGAACGTTCATGTGCCCGGGCATGCGGCCGGCCACCGGATGGATGGCGAAATCCACTTCAATCCCCCGCGCTTCCAGGGCCTGGGCCAGTTCGGCGGCCGTGTGCTGGCCCTGGGCCACCGCCAGGCCGTAGCCGGGGACGATGATCACCCGCTGGGCGTACCCCAACAGAACCGCCACGTCCTCCGGCGAGGACGAGCGGACCGGACGCCCGCTCACGGCGGTGGATCCCGCCGTCGAACCTCCCCTGAAGGCGCCGAACAGAATACCTGCCACGCTGCGGCCCATGGCCGCCGCCATGGCACGGGTGAGGATGGTGCCCGAGGCGCCCACCAGCGTGCCGGCCACCACCAGCAGGACGTTGCCCAGCACCAGGCCGGAGGCGGCGACGGCCAGACCGGTGAAGGCGTTCAGCAGCGAGATGACAATGGGCACGTCGGCGCCGCCTACCGGCAGCACCAGCAGCACGGCCCAGGACCAGCAGCAGGACCGCAAGGGGCAGCGCCGCGGTGAGGACCACGGCAACCGCGGCGGCCACCGCGGCGAGCAGGACCACGGCCATCACCACCGGCAGGCCCGGGAACACCACCGGCCGGGTGGTCATGAGTTCCTGCAGCTTGGCGAACGTGACGCCCGAGCCGGCAAAGGACACCGCGCCCACCAGGAGCGTGAACACGATGGCCACCCGCACCCACGGATCCTCCGCGTGCGCCAGTTCCAGGAGGGCCACCAGGGCGGCGGCACCGCCGCCCACACCATTGAACAGCGCCACGAGCTGCGGCATCTGCGTCATCTTCACGCGCCGGGCCACCGGCGCCGCCACCGCGGAACCCACGGCGATGGCGGCCAGGATCCAGGGGATGTTCTCCAGCCGGGCGGACAGGAAGACGGTGACGACGGCGATCAGCGCCCCGAGTGCGCCCACCAGGTTTCCACGGCGGGCCGTGCGCGGTGAGCTCAGCCCCCGCAGCGCCAGGATGAAGCAGACCGCCGCAGTGAGGTAAAGGACGGAGGTCCAGACCGGATCGAGGAGGCTCATTTGCTGCCCGCCTTGGGTTGCACCGCGTCCTTTTTGGCGTGGAACATGTGCAGCATCCGGTCCGTCACCACGAAGCCGCCCACCAGGTTGGCAGTGGCAAGGACGACGGCGAGCAGCGCCACCGCGAGCACCCAGGGGTCGGTTGCCTGGCCGGCCACGATGATGGCACCCACCAGGATGATGCCGTGGATGGCATTGGCGCCGGACATCAGGGGCGTGTGCAGGGTGCTGGAAACCTTGGACACCACTTCGAAGCCGACGAACACCGCCAGCACCGTGATGGTCAGCAGGGCAATCCCGTCCATCAGAGCCCTCCTTCCTGCCGGGCTGCGGCGGCGCCGGCTGTTGAAGCACGTGCCTTCAGCAACTCCGCAGTGGGTTGGTGCCGCACCTCCCCGGCGTGGGTGAGGCAGGCACCTGCCACCACTTCGTCGTCGAAATCCAGCATGAGCGCGCCGTCGTGGACCAGCAGCGCCAGCAGGTTGGCTACGTTCTTGGCATAGAGGCGGGAGGCGTCGGAGGCCATCGCGGAGGCCGCGTCCTTCAGCCCCACCAGGGTGATCTGTCCTGTTCCGTCGGCGGTGGGAATGGGAATTTCCTGACCAGGTACGGAGCCCTCCACATTGCCGCCCGACTCGGCGGCGAGGTCGACGACGACCGATCCCGGGCGCATGCCCTGCACCATCTCGCGGGTCACCAAGAGGGGCGCGGGGCGTCCGGGAACTGCCGCCGTCGTGATCAGAACGTCCGATTGCGCCACGTGGGGCGCCAGCAGCTGCCGCTGCCGGGTGCCGGCGTCGGAGCTCAACTGCCGGGCATAGCCGCCTGCCGCCTCGGCCGTTTCCAGATCCAGACGGATGAAGGTGCCGCCCATGGACGCTACCTCGTCGGCGGAGGCGGGGCGGATGTCGTTGGCGAAGACGCGGGCGCCCAGGCGCTTGGCGGTGCCGATGGCCTGCAGCCCGGCCACGCCGGCGCCGAGCACCAGGACGCGGGCGGGCGGGATGGTTCCGGCGGCGGTCATGTACAGCGGGAAGAACCGGGGCAGCCTGATGGCGGCCTCAAGGACGCAGCGGTACCCGGCCACCAGCGCCTGCGACGTCAGCGCGTCCATGGACTGGGCCCGGGAAATACGCGGCACCAGTTCCAGGGCGAAGGAGGTGACGCCGCTGTCCGCGAGCGCCTGCACTACCGGCAGCTCGGACGACGGCGAGGCGAGCCCCACCGTGACGGCTCCCTTTTTGAGATGCGCAGCGGCGTTCGGGTCAAGGGGACGGACGTGGGCCAGGATGTCGAGGGCGGCCAAGTCCAGTTGGGGAACGATGGCGGCCCCGGCGTTTTGGTAGGCGGGGTCTGCGTGCCCGGCACCGTCCCCGGCCCCCGCTTCAACCAGGACCTCAAGCCCCATCCCAGCCAGTTGCCTGACGGTATCCGGGGTGGCGGCCACACGCCGCTCGCCCTCCCGGCGTTCCCGCGGAATCCCCAGTCTCACCCGCCAACTCCTCTTCCTGACGAGCAGTGCAGCCTCTCTGCTGCACGCAGTTGGCATGAGTCTAGAACGCCCTGCGCTGCGGCGGGAGTGGGGGCTGGAGGGTAAGTGGTAACAATTAGCCTGTCAGCCCGCCACCGCCATGCCCGGGCGGTTGCCTGGCTGAAGGACTGCCGTTACTTGTTGCTGGCGCGGATGGCGTCCGCCACGCTTTCGAGATGGAGCCGCATGGCTTCTGCCGCCGCGTCCGGATCATGGGCACAGACGGCATCAATGATGGCCAGGTGCTGCGGCAGGGAAACTGCCGGGCGGCCAGGCTGGCGGGCAAGGCGGAACTGGAACCGGACCGCCTGTCCCCGGAGCCGCTGGATGGTTGCTGCGGCCGTCTGCTGCGCGCTCATGGCGATGATCTTTTCGTGCATCGCCTGGTTGCCTTCGGAGTAGGACTCACGGTCTCCCCGGTCCACGGCGTCCTTCATACGGGCGGCCAGGTCCTGCAGCTCAGCGATGTCCTCATCGGTGGCCCGTTCGGCAGCCTTACGGGCACAGAGGCCCTCCAGGGCGGCCCTCACCTCGGTGATCTCCACCGCTTCCTCTACCGAGACCGCACGCACCCGCGCTCCCCGGTTTTGGACGCGCTCCACGAGGCCTTCGACGCTCAGCTCCGAGAGGGCAACCCGGATGTTTCCCCGGCTCGCCCCGTACTCGGCGGCCAGGTCCCCTTCGACGAGGCGCTGGTTAGGCACCAGCTCTCCGCTGACAATAGCGGTGCGCAGCAGCTCTGCAAGCTCAACGGCGGTAAGGGTCCGGCCCGCTCTATTCACGGTGTCCACAGCCAACCTTCTCCCTGTCCCTTTCGGTTGCCAATTTTGCTGACAATTTCCGAACTCAGCGTACTCCAGCTCCCGCGGGCAGGTGCCAAATACCCACCGTTGATTGTTAGCTATATCGCTGACAAAATTTGCTTGAGCGGTTTGTTCGTCAATTTGGCGTCGTCCCGGGCCCGGCCAGGAGCGTCTATCCAGGCCTTGACGCCCCTACTCAAGGACGCTGACCCCGCCTGGGAAGGGAACCACCATGCAGGAACTCGGTATTGTCCACACCAACATCACCCGCGCGGCTGAAGAGAGCGTCAAGGCCTTGTCCGCCTTCGGCGTCAGCACCGTCCATGAGGCCATGGGCCGGCTGGGCCTGATGCGCCCCTACATCCGGCCGGCGTACCCGGGCGCGGCAATGTGCGGCACTGCCATCACCGTCCTGCTGCAGCCCGGGGACAACTGGATGCTGCATGTGGCCGCCGAGCAGGTCCGGCCCGGAGACGTGGTGGTTGCCGGCTGCACCACGGAATGCGAAGACGGCTTTTTCGGCGAGCTGCTGGCCACATCACTCCGGGCACAGGGCGCAGCGGGGCTGGTCATCGACGGCGGCTGCCGGGACGTCGCCGCCCTCCAGGCCATGGACTTTCCCGTCTTCAGCCGCGCGATCAATTCCAAGGGCACCGTCAAGGCCACCCTGGGCTCCGTCAATGTCCCGGTAGTCTGCGCCAACGCCCTGGTCACGCCTGGCGACGTGGTGATTGCCGACGTCGATGGGGTGGTGGTGGTGCCCGCCGCCAGGGCAGCCGACGTGGCGGCAGCAGCACGGGCCCGGGAAGACAACGAAAAAGCCAAGCGTGAGCGCTTTGCCAGCGGGGAACTTGGACTGGACATTTACAGCATGCGGGGGCCGCTCGAAGCCGCGGGACTGCGCTACGTGGATTGAGGCGCTACGTGGATTGAACGGCACGAACGGCGGGACCGCCGTAGTCAAGCGCTATACGGCGCGCGGCTTCCATCAGCTGTGGCAGGACGGCCGCTTCAATGTCCTGCGCCGCCGCCCGGTGCGTTTGCAGCGAAACGTTGGCCGCGGCCACAACCTCATGTCCACGCCGGACCGGGACGGCCACGCCCCGGAGGCCTTCCTCCAGCTCCTGTGAAACCATGCACCAGCCCCTGGCCCTGGCCGCTTCCACTTCGGCACGCAGGTCCTCCACACTGCCGATGGAGCGGTCAGTGAAGCGTTGCAGCCGGACCGAGTGGAGGTATTCCTCCAGCTGCGGCGCAGGCAGCCCGGCCAGGAGGACGCGGCCCATGGAGGTGGCCCAGGCCGGGAAGCGGGTACCCACCGTGATGGAAACGCTCAGCAGGCGGGGAGAAGGAACGCAGGCCACATAGACCACGTCGCCGCCGTCGAGGATGCACAGGGACGTTGTCTCGTTAAGCTCCGCCGCCAAGTCCCTCAGGTGCGGCTCGGCCACCTTGGGCAAGGTCAGCGCGGCAAGATAGGACCTGCCCACGTCCAGGGACCGCGCGGTCAACTCGAAGGCCGGCCCGACAGCCCGGAGGTAGCCAAGGTCAGCGAGGGTGAGCAGGAAGCGCCGGGCCGAAGCCCGGGTCATGTCCGTCCGGGCTGCAACCTGCGAGACGGTGAGCCGGGGCTGGTCCGGGGTAAAGGCAAGCAGGACGTCAAAAGCCTTCTCAACCGACTTAACGAAGTAGCCCGACTGCTCCTCCACTATCCTGTTCCCTTCCGAACCAACCGTGCGCACGGCACGGAATTGCCGGGCTTTTCACACCTGTTCGATCATATCGGGCGCCGGCGGGGAGCAAGCCTGGCCAAGTCGCCCTAGTGCGTAGCCCGAAGACGGACGAGGGTTTCCTGCAACAACACGCCTGTTTCCTCGTCCAGTCCCAGGAGGGGCACCATGGCCACCGCCTGCTCCCGAAGGTGGTCCCATCCATCGATGCACCGAATGCCCATGGCCTCTGCGCAGGCCACGCTGGCGGTGGTGTGGCGGGCGTATACGAAGTCGTACAGGACAGCGTCGGGTGCCAGGGCAGCACCACCCCAGGCCGCCGGATCGGAGGTGCTCTTTCCGATGGGCGTGGCGTTGACGATCAGGGAGGCATCAGCGGCGGCATCACGGGCTTGCTCCCATGTGATGGCGTGCGCGTCGAGGCCCAGTTGGCACGCAAGTTCCAGCAGTTCGGCGGAAGCGCGGGGATCGCGGTCCGTGATGGACACGGTCCCCACGTTTTCCCGGATGGAAATGAGGGCTGCGCGGGCGGCTCCCCCGGCCCCGAGCAGGAGGGCGTGGCGCTGGTAGGCGGTCCCCAGCAGTTCGCGGGCAGCGGTGATGTCGGTGTTGTGGGCCTCCAACCTTTCGCCTGCCCGCACCAGCAGGTTGCAGGCACCGCTCAGCCTCACGGACCCGTCGGCAACATCAGCGGATTCCGCCGCCCAGTGCTTATGCGGCATGGTCACGTTCGCCGCCACCAGGTCCGGGTCCAAGAGCTCTCTGCGGACCTGCGCCAGGTCGCCATCCGGTGGCACATCCCATGCCTCATACCTCCAGCCGTTGCCCAGCCGGGCCAGGACGGGATTCCAAAGCGCGGGGGACATGGCCTGGGAAGCAGCTGACCCGATCAGGACCAGGCGGGAAGCGTGAGCGCGCGGTTCCATACGTGGCTCCACCTTTCGCAGAGATTGGCGTTGTGATTGGCGTCACCGGCTAGTATCCTCTTTTTAGGCGCATTTCGCACACTTGTTCGCTATGCGTACAGACTAGAAAAAGATTCCCACCTTCAGCGTGGAAGGAACCCCACAATGACCAACATCGCAACAGGAGCCCAGGCGACGCCCGAGGCGCAGCGCCGTCTCAAGCGCGCAAAGAAGGCAGCGTTGGCAGCCTTCCTCGGCGGCGCGCTGGAGTACTACGACTTCTTCATCTATGCCACTGCCGCCTCCCTCGTCTTCTCGAAGATCTTCTTCCCCGCGGGCGACCCCACCGTGGCGCTTATCGCGTCCTTCGCCACGTTCGGTGTCGCCTACGTCGCGAGGCCGTTCGGCGCAGTGGTGTTCGGCCACCTGGGTGACAAGATCGGCCGCAAGAACACCCTCGTTCTCACCCTGGTCCTGATGGGCAGCGCCACGTTCCTGATCGGCGCGCTGCCGGACTTCAGCGTGGCGGGCTACTGGGCCCCGGCACTGCTGGTGGTGCTTCGCCTGATGCAGGGCCTGTCCGCCGGCGCCGAGACGGCCGGCGCCTCGGCATTGTCCACCGAGGAAGCCCCTGAAGGCCGCCGCGGTTTCTTCGCCAGCTTCGCCATGAGCGGCATCTCGGCCGGCATCGTGCTGGCATCCCTGGCCTTCCTTCCTGTTGCCGCCATGAGCGAGGCGGACCGCCTTGCCTGGGGATGGCGGATCCCCTTCTGGCTCTCCCTCGTAGTCCTGATCGTGGCCTACCTGGTGCGCCGCTCCCTGGAGGAGCCGGAGGTTTTCGAGGAAAAGCATGACCACGGCGAACTGGTAAAGCTGCCCTTCGCCAAGATGTTCCAGACCCACCCCGCCCAGTTCTTCCAGGTGGCGCTGATGTCCTTCGAGACCGTCACCAACACGTTCATGCAGTCCTTTGGCCTCGCCTACGCGGTTTCGGTGGGCGTCCCGGCCTCCACCATGCTTTGGGTGAGCATCCTCGGCAACGTCCTTGCGATCGGCAGCCAGCCCCTGATGGCACGATGGTCCGACAGCCTTGGCCGGCGTCCCATCTTCATCGGGGGCGTGCTCGGTTCCGGCGCCATGATCTTCGTCTACTTCTGGGTGATCTCCACCGGGAACATCCCCATGATCTTCCTGACCAGCACGCTGATCACGGCCGGAACCTACGCCATGTCCAATGCCATCTACCCGGCCTGGTTCTCGGAGCTGTTCAACGTGAAGGTCCGCTACTCGGGCATGGCGATCGGACTCCAGATCGGAATCCTGTGCGCCGGTTTCACCCCGCTGCTGGGCACCGCCCTGGTGGGAGCGGACAAGGCCAACTGGGGACCGGCAGCCTGGATCGTGGCAGGTTCTTCGGTCCTCGCCGTGGCGGGTGCCTGGTGGGCCCGCGAGACAGCCAAGACCCCGCTCCGGGAGCTGGGCAACCACGTGCGGTAGGGGCCCTACCAGCCACGCAGCAAACAGGAAGAGCAGTTCCGCCAGAAGCGCCGCGTCAATGCGTTCCATGCGGACCAGCACCAGCAGGGGTGAGCGTTCGTGGTGCGCAGTCCAGAAGTAGGTCTCCGGCTCGGTCCCTGCCAGCGCGTGGCGCTCCCCTGTCTTGACGGTGAGGACGCCGGGCTCCCAGATTCGGGCCACCAGGGTTCTGGCAAACCACGCCGGCTGTCCCCAACTGGACCGTTCCGTCACGCCCGGCAGGGCAAGGGCAGCCTGCCTGACCTCGTCCTCGCTGACCATGCATCCGAGTCTGCCCCCGGGTAGGGCGGCGGGACAAGGTCACATACCGCTGGCGGCGGACTATCCCCTGGCGGTGAGGTCTGCCGAGATGAGTTTGGCGGTGGCCACGATCTCTCGCGTGACCGATGCCAGGTAGGCGTCCGGGTCCGGCTTGGCCTCCACGGACTGGGCCTGCAGGGAGACGTTTACGGCCGCCACCACCTTGGTTCCGTCGTACACGGGCGCCGCAACGGACATCAGCCCCAGTTCCAGTTCCTGGTTCAGCAGGCACCACCCCTGCGCCCGCACGGTTTCCAGCACCCCCAGCAACTCCGGGACGCTTCCCAGGGCGCGGGGAGTCAACGGCTTCACCTCGGCCGCCGCCAGGTAAGCCTTGAGCTCCGCAGGGGGCAGGTGTGCGAGCAGTACCCTGCCCATGGATGTGGCATAAGCCGGGAAACGGGTGCCCACGGTGATCCCGATGGTCATGATCCGGCGGGTGGTCACGCGGGCAACGTACGCAATGTCCGTGCCGTCCAGCACCGCAGCGGAGGTGGATTCGCCCAGCTTGAGGGACAGCTCCTCCAGATGCGGCTGGGCCAGCTGCGGCAGGGACAGGCCGGAGAGGTACGCGTACCCCAACTGCAGGACCTTGGCCGTCAGCGCGAACGTCTTGCCGTCAGTCCGCACGTACCCGAGCTCCACGAGGGTATGCAGGAACCGGCGGGCGGTGGCGCGGGTCAGCCCGGTGCGGGACGCCACCTCCGTGAGCGTCATGACGGGGCGGTCGGCGTCGAAGGCCCGGATCACGGCCAGGCCCCGCGCCAGCGACTGGACATACTGGTCGCTGGCCTGCGGCGGCTGGGTGTCCGTGCGGACGGCGTCGGTCATGGTTACCAATCCTAGGTGGCGCTTCCGACGGCGGCGGCCTTGAGCGGGACGGGCACCAGTTCCTGGAGTTCTTCGAGGGTGCGGCCGAAGGTTTCCCGCACGGTAATGCCCTCGGGCCCCGTCAGGAACACGGCCTTGTCCGTGTAAACGCGGGTCACGCACCCCACGCCGGTGACGGGGTAGGTGCAGGACTCCACGATCTTGGAGGCGCCTTCGCGGGTCAGGAGGGTCATCATGACGAAGACGTCCTTGGCGCCGGTGGCCAGGTCCATGGCACCACCGACGGCGGGAATGGCACCCGGTGCCCCGGTGTGCCAGTTGGCGAGGTCGCCAGTGACCGATACCTGGAACGCACCGAGCACGCAGATGTCCAGGTGCCCGCCGCGCATCATCGCGAAGGAGTCGGCGTGGTGGAAGTACGAGGCGCCGGGGAGTTCGGTGACGGGGATCTTTCCGGCGTTGATGAGGTCCTCGTCGATCTCATCGCCCTGGGCTTCGGGACCCATCCCGAGCATGCCGTTCTCCGTGTGGAGGGTGATGTTCTGTTCCTCGGTGAGGTAGTTGGACACCAGCGTGGGCTGCCCGATGCCGAGGTTCACAAAGGACCCGGGCGCGATGTCCCTGGCCACGAGCCGGGCCAGGTCATCCCGGCCCAGGGGCGTCGCCGAGGTCTGGAGGGACGTTTCGGTCAGGCTCATCTCAGGCCACCTTCGGGTTTGTGCTTGCAGCGGGGTTGCCGCTGCCGGCAACTTTGACGATGGTGTCGACGTAGATTCCCGGAGTCACCACGTTCTCGGGGTCCAGCCCGCCGGTGGGGACGATCTCCGAGACCTGGGCGATGGTGTGCTTAGCGGCCGCGGCCATGATCGGACCGAAGTTCCGGGCCGTCTTTCGGTAGACGAGGTTGCCCTTGCCGTCCGCCTTCAACGCCTTGATGAGGGCGACGTCGGCGTGGATGGGGGTCTCGAAGACCTGCCACTTGCCGTCCAGGAAGCGGGTTTCCTTGCCCTCGGCGAGCATGGTGCCGTAGCCGGTGGGGGTGAAGAAGCCACCGATCCCGGCTCCGGCGGCGCGGATCCGTTCGGCCAGGTTGCCCTGGGGCACCAGTTCGAGCTCAATCTCACCGGCTTTGTACTTGGTGTCGAAGTGCCAGGAATCGGACTGCCGGGGGAAGGAGCAGATCATCTTCTTCACCCGGCCCTCCTTGATCAGCAGGGCCAGGCCCTGGTCGCCCTGGCCTGCGTTGTTGTTCACCACGGTCAGGTCGGTGGCACCGCATTCGAGCAGCGCATCGATCAGTTCGAACGGCTGGCCGGCGTTGCCGAACCCGCCGATCATCACGGTGGATCCGTCCTTGATTTCGGCCACGGCGGCCTGGACCGAGTCGACAAAGTTCAGCATTACTGGTCCTTTCCAGCGGTATTTCCGGAAGCAGTCACGTTTTCAAGCACCACGGCCAGGCCCTGGCCCACACCGATGCAGATCGCGGCCACGCCCCAACGTTCGCCGGAGGCCTGCAGCGACCGGGCCAGGGTGCCCAGGATCCGGGTGCCGGACGCGCCCAGCGGGTGGCCCATGGCGATGGCGCCGCCGTGGCGGTTCACGATGGCGGGGTCGATGCCCCAGGCGTTGATGCAGGCCAGCGACTGCGCGGCGAACGCTTCGTTAAGTTCGACGGCGCCCACCTGGTCCCAGCCGATGCCCGCCTTAGCCAGGGCCTTGTTCGCCGCCTCGACCGGGGCGTAGCCGAAGTACTGGGGATCGTTGGCGTGTGCGCCGCGTCCGGCGATCCGGGCCAGCGGCTCCAGCCCCAGCAGCCCAGCGGCAGCCTCACTGCCGATCCAGGCCGCGGAGGCGCCGTCGGACAGCGGCGATGCGTTACCCGCAGTGACCGTCCCGCCAACCTCGGCGCCCTCGGGCTCCTTGCGGAACACCGTCTTCAACGCGGCCAGCTTCTCGGCAGTGGAGCCAGGGCGGATGCCCTCATCACGGACCAGGTCCGTGCCCGGGACCGGGGCCACCAGGTTGTCGTAGAACCCCTCGTCCCAGGCCGCAGCGGCACGGTTGTGCGAGTCGGCCGCGAACTCGTCCTGCGCCTGCCGGGTCACGCCGTACTTCTCACGCAGCCGCTCGGTGGCCTCGCCCAGGGAAATGGTCCACTCCTTGGGCATCGCCTTGTTCACCAGGCGCCAGCCCAGCGTGGTGGAGGCCAGGGTCATGTCCCCGGCTGGGTACGGCTTCTCGGTCTTGGGCAGCACCCACGGGGCCCGGGACATGGACTCCACACCGCCCACGAGCATCAGGTCGGCGTCGCCGGCGTTGATCTGGCGGGAGGCGATGATCGCCGCGTCCAGCGACGAGCCGCACAGCCGGTTGACCGTAGTGCCGGGGATGGACACTGGAAGACCGGCCAGAAGGGTGCCCATCCGGGCCACGTTGCGGTTCTCCTCACCGGCGCCGTTGGCGTTGCCGAACACCACCTCATCAATCCGCTCCGGATCAAGCGAAGGGGCCCGCCTCACGGACTCCCTGATCACATGCGCGGCAAGGTCATCCGGACGCACGGCGGCAAGGCCGGAGCCGAACTTGCCGAACGGGGTGCGCACGGCGTCGTACACAAAAGCCTGGTTCATGATTCCTCTGGTTCTCTGGGCCCAACTGACTGGCACTTGTTGTCGTTTTGGGGGTCCAAAACGACAACTGCTGCGAGCTAGTTGGGAGGGGTGGGGTTGGTGTCGGGGACCGCAGGTTCTTCATGCGTGGTGTCGATCTCGCGAAAGACCTGCTGGGCGGTCTTGAAGGCAGTATTGGCGGAGGGGACGCCGCAGTAGATGGCGGTCTGGAGCAGGATTTCCTTGATCTCGTCCCGGCTCAGGCCGTTGTGGAGGGCGGCGCGGATATGCATGGCCAGTTCCTCCCAGTGCCCGTGCGCCACCATGGCGGTGATGGTCACGGCCGAGCGCATCTGGCGCGGGAGCCCCGGACGGGTCCAGATGCCACCCCAGGCAATGCGGGTGATCATGTCCTGGAAGTCCTCGGTGAACTCATCCTTGTTGGCGTTGGCCCGGTCCACGTGCGCGTCGCCCAGGACTTCGCGCCGGACTGCCATGCCGCCGTCGTAAATCTCCTGGCTGGTGGCGCCTGGCTGGACCACACCGTGACGCTCCAGGCCCGGACGTTCGGCGCCGCTCACTTGGCTGCCGCCCGGGATTCGGCCCAGCTGATCAGGCTGCGCATGAGGTCCGCCACGTGCGCGGGCGCCTCGGCGGGCGCCAGGTGGGAGATGCCCTCGATTGTCACGGCGGTGGCGGTGCCGCCGCCGGCAGTGATTCCCGAGGCCACTTCCTCCGCCATGGCGGGCGTGGCCACGCCGTCCAGCGCGCCGGCGATGACCTGGGTCGGAACGGTGATGCTGCCGAGCTCGTTCCGGACGTCAAAGGCGGCCAGGGCTTCACAGCAGAAGGCGTAGCTGAAGCGGTCGGCGTCGCGCAGGGCGTGCAGGAGCCGGCTGCTGAACTCGGGTTCGCGGTCCATGAAGCCCGGCGCGAACCAGCGTTGCGCGGAGCCCTGGATCATCACCGGCGTGCCCTGGGTGCGGACCGTTTCGGCGCGCTCCAGCCAACCCTCCGGCGTGCCGATCTTGGCACCACTGTTTTGCACGGACAGGCTCTTGAGCCGCTCCCCGTGCTTGATGCCCAACTGCAGGCCGGTGGCCCCGCCCAGGGAAACGCCGGCGTAGTGGAAATTTTCACCGGGAGCGATGGAGTCGACCAGATCCACCACGGCGTCTGCAAGGTCCGCGACGCCAAAGGTTTCGGTGGCGGCGGGCGAGACGCCGTGGCCCGGAAGGTCCCAGGCCACTACGTCGTAGTCGTTGCCAAGCAGGGACGCCACCCTGTTCCACAGGATCGTGGACGTGCCCAGGGACGGGCCCGCCACCAGCAGGGGGTGGTCGCCAAGGGGGCGCTGGGGGGACAGCAGCGCTGCCTTCAAAGCCGGTCTAGCCACGGGAAGCTCCATTCGCGTCGGGGGAAACAAAGTCGGGGAAGGTGGCCAGGATGCGGCGCGCGATCTCCGCCGCCTGGCCCAGGTAGCTGGCCGGATCCAGGAGTTCCTCCAGCCGTGCGTCGGCGACGACGGCGGTGGGGACAGCTTCACGGAGCAGCTTCCGGTACGCGGCCCCCTGCTCAGCGGGGGGCGCCTGCAGCGTCTGGTCCACCACGTCCTGCAGTTGCTGCTTGCCGCTGCGGCCGTCCTTCTCCTCGAGCAGCGGTGCCACCGCTGCGCTGACGCCCTCGGCCAGCAGCAGCGGCCCGGCAAGGTCAAGGTTGCGGCGCATGGCGTCCGGGAATAGCCGCAGCCCCTCGGCGAGTTCGCGGAGGTGCCCGGCGGCCCCGAGGGCGAGGGCCAGCAGCTGCCGGAGAGCCGGCCACTCCGCATGCCAGGCACCGTCCGGGCGCTCATCGTTGAAGTTGGCGGCGGCCACGTGCAGCTGCGCTGCCAGCTGCGGTGCCTGCAGTGCGGCGCTGCGGACCAGGACGGACAGCACGGGGTTCTGTTTCTGGGGCATGGCGGAGGAGACGCCGCGGCCGGCAGCGCGCGGTTCGGCGAGTTCTGCCACCTCGGGCCGGCTGAGGAACAGTACGTCCGCGGCGATTTTGCCAAAGGCGTCCAGCACGGAAGCCAGTGCATGGCCCAGGGACGTGATGGCCAGCCTGTTGGTGTGCCAGGGAGCGGCCGCCGGGGCCAGGCCCAGCTGGGCAGCCAGGCTGTCCGCCAGGCTGAACGGGGTGGCGGAGGAGCCCTCCGTCAGCACGGTGCCCGCAGCGAGCGTTCCAGCAGCCCCGCCGAATTGGACCGGGAACTCCAGTGCCTCCAGCTGGCGGCCCGCGGCGGCGACGCCCTGGAACCATTGCGCCGCCCGCAGCCCAAAGGTGAAGGGAAGGGAATGCTGGGTCAGGCTCCTGCCCACGCACAGTGTGTCCGCATGCTGGCCGGCCAGGGCGGCGAGTGCCGTCGTCGTACCCCTTATGTCTGCCAGCACGGCGTGGACGGTGTTGCGGGCCAGCAGCATGAGTGCGGTGTCGAGCACGTCCTGGCTGGTCAGGGACGTGTGCACGGCCTTTCCGGCTCCCACGCCGGCGATGTCCAGGGCCGCCACGTTTTTCCGGAGATCGGCCAGGAGGGGAATCACCGGGTTGCCGCCGCCCTGGGCGCGCAGCGCGATACCGGCCAGGTCGTAGCGCCCCGCCTCTGCGGCGGAAGCGACGACGGCGGCCGAACCGGCGGGTGCCAGGCCGGCCCGTTGCAGCACGGCTGCCCAGCCGGACTCGACGGCGAGGATGGCCGCCAGCACTGCCCGGTCCCCCGTCAGCGCCGCCACCAAAGGTGAGGCTGAGACGGGACTGAGCAGGCCGGCGTCGGCCTCTTCTGCGAAGGCGCGCAAGTCTCCCAAGGCGCCGGCGTGGGTCACTGGAAGTCCAGGAAGACCGTCTCGTCCTCACCTTGGAGACGGATGTCCCAGGTGAGGCCCCCGTCGGCGTCCCGGCGTGCGATGAGCGTCTTGCGGCGCTCCGGGTCCAGGGAGCTCAGCAGGGGGTCGTTGGCCAGGGCCTCGGTGTCCTCCGGCAGGTAGATGCGGGTGAACAGCCGGTTGGTGAGGCCACGGGCAAAGAGCGCCACGGAAATAAAGGGCGCTGCACCCGGCTTGGTGGGGCCGGGGTTGACGGTGGTGAATGTGAACACGCCGGAGTTGCCCACGGCGCCGCGTCCCCAGCCGGTGAAGGTGTAGCCGTCGCGGACCAGGGAGCCGGTGCGCTGGACGATTTTGCCGTCGGCATCCGGCTGCCAGATCTCAAGGATGGCGTCCGGGATGGTGTGGCCGGCGCCGTCGTAGACCGTACCCTGCAGGCGGATGGAGCCCGGGAACCCGGGAGGGAGCAGCTCGTTATCCTTCTCGAACGGGAGGGCGTAGCCGTAGAACGGTCCCACGGTCTGCCCGGGGGTGGGTACCAGTTTGGTGCTCATGTCTACTCCTCGTCGCCTTCGGTGCCGAATGCTTCATTCTCGGTCCAGGTCCGCTTGGGGCCGGTCAGGACAATGTCCCAGTTGTACCCCAGCGCCCACTCCGGCTCGGTGAGGCTGTGGTCGTAGGTGGCCACCAGGCGGTCGCGGGCGTCCTGGTCCACGATGGTCTGGTAGATCGGGTCCAGCGGGAAGAGCTGGTCACCCGGGAAGTACATCTGGGTGATGATCCGCTGGGTAAACTCGCTGCCGAACAACGAGAAATGGATGTGCGCCGGCCGCCACGCGTTCAGGTGGTTCTTCCACGGGTACGCACCGGGCTTGATGGTGATGAACCGGTAGGAACCGTCGGGGCCGGTGATGCAGCGGCCGATGCCGGTGAAGTTGGGATCAATGGGGGCCGGATGCTGGTCGCGCTTGTGGATGTAGCGGCCGGAGGAGTTGGCCTGCCAGATCTCCACGAGCTGGCCCGCCACGGGGCGGCCGTCGCCGTCCAGGACCTTGCCGGACACGATGATCCGCTCACCCAGCGGTTCGCCGTTGTGCTGGATGGTGAGGTCCGACTCCAGCGCGTGCACGTCCTGGTGCCCGAACGCCGGCGAGAACAGCTCGATGGTCTCCGGGTCCGCATGCTGCAGGCTCTTGGTGGGGTGGCGCAGGATGCTGCTGCGGTAGGGCGGGTAGTCCAGCCGCGGCTGCGTTTCCTGCTGGGCGCCGTCCTTGAGGGCCCGCTGGTAGGCCTCGCCGATGGCGGTGATCTCTGCACTGAGGTCTGCCTGCGATTCGATGGCCTTGTCCAGCTGGTGGGCGGCCTTGGGTTCGGCCGGGGGCACGAGTTCCTCCGACTCCAGCTCCTCGGTGATGTTTTCCGGCACGGCTGGCTCCTTTCTGTTTTGTTCGTTTCCTGCTCTGGTCTAAGTGGTGCGGTGTGGCGTGCTGCGGTGCAGCGAGTCGTACTGGACCGCGTGGCGCACCGGCGCGTTGGGGGCGCCGTAGCCGTCGTAGTTGCCGCGGCGTTCCACCATTTCGAAGAACACGCTGCCCACCGTGGCGGTGTAGAAGTGCAGGAATTCTCCGTCAGCGTCCCGGTCGAACAGCAGGTTGAGCTCCTGCAGGGTGGCCAGGAAGTCCGGCTCGAGGTCGAACCGGGCGTCCAGGTCCTCGTAGTAGTTGGCCGGGATCTCCAGGAATTCAAGGCCGCGGTCGCGGGCGGAGCGGGCGGTTGCCACGAGGTCGTCCACGGCGAAGGCGATGTGTTCCTGGTAGGTCTTGCGGGCTTCGTTCCGTGCCTGCTGGATGGGGGCCAGGTTCAGCACCAGCCGCACCGCGCCGTCGGAGGTCTGCATCACCTGTGAGCGCACCAGGCCGCTGGGGCTGGGCACCTCGGCGAAGGGCTGGGGCTCCAGGGCCAGGGCACTGGTGTAGAAGAGGACGGCCTCATCAAAGTGCTGCCAGGGCTGGGCAAGGTTGACGTGGTCGATCACGGCACTGGACCCGGCTGATGGGTGTTCGAGCCCTTCCCCGAACTCATGCGTCCACGCTGCGGTGCCGTCCGGACTGCCCTGGCAGAGGAAGATCTCGGTGGAGTCCGGCGCGGAGATACCCTGGAACACTTCCTCGTCCGCCTGCACCTTGCGGGCCACCACGGGCGCCTTGAGCTGCTGGGCCCGGGCGGAGGCAATCACGGGGGAATCGACGTCGAACCCCAGCGCGGCGATGGCCGGTTCCGCGTGCTGCGCGGCCTGCTCGTTGATGATCACCCGCGCCTGGCCCATGGTCCACAGCTGGACGTCCTTGGTGCGGTGCCGGCCCTCGAACGCAAAACCCAGCTGGCCCAGCAACTTCTCCAGCTGCGCGGTATCGTCCGCCTTCACCTCGGCAAAGTTGAAGCCGGCGGGCTCGTTCACCTTGGGCAGCGTGGCCAGTTCCATGGGATAACGACGGCGGACCACGCCGCTGTTCTCCGCCGCACCTTCGGCTGGGGTACCGGCCAGCCACTTGGCGCTCTGCTCCTCCAGCCAGATGAGCGAGCGCATGGCGTCCACGGCCGTACGCTCAACGTCGGACTGGCGGAAGACATCGTTGAAGACCTCGAGGGAGACGGGACCGGAGTAGCCTGCCCGGACCACGTGGCCCATGAACTTGGCCAGCTCGAACTGCCCCTCGCCGGGGAATACGCGGTAGTGGCGGCTCCAGGAGAGGACATCCATGGAGAGCTTGGGGGCATCCGCCACCTGGACAAAGAAGATCTTTTCCGGGTCAAAGGCCTCGATGTGGAAGGTCTCCCAGTCCCGGCTCAGGATGTGGAACGAGTCCAGGCAGGTGCCCAGGTTGGGGTGGTCCACCATCTCCACCAGGCGGTAGGCGTGCTCGTAGTCGTTGACGTACTTACCCCAGGCCAGTGCCTCGTAGGCCACCTTGACGCCGTGGTCCCCGGCGAGGTTGGCAAGCTGCGCCAGCTGTTCGGCGCGGACGGCATCGTCGTCGATGGTGGCGGTGGCGACGTTGGAGCAGACAAGGATCGTGTCCATGCCAAGGCGCGCCATGAGCTTGAACTTGGCCTCGGCCCGCCGGAGGTTGGCCTTGAGCAGGTCCGGCGAGACGCCGTCGAAGTCCCTGAACGGCTGGTACAGGTCCAGGCCAAGGCCCAGGTCCGCCGCCATCTTCCGCACGTCCTCGGGGCTGAGCGGGGACGTGACCAGGTCCTGTTCAAAGATCTCGATCCCGTCGAAGCCGGCGATGGCGCAGGCCTTAATCTTTTCCTTCAGGGTGCCGGAGAGGCAGACGGTGGCGATTCCGGTGCGCATCAGGCGGCCACCTCCTCGGCGGCCACGAGTTCCAGGAAGTGTGAGCGCATCCGGTCCGGATCCGCCTCCAGCCCGGTGAAGATCCGGAAGGCGTCGGCGGCCTGGCCTACCGCCATGCGGCCACCGTCCAGCACCTCGCAGCCCTTGGCGCGGGCGCCGCGGACCAGTTCGGTGTCGATGGGGCGGTAGACGATGTCCGCCACCCAGTGCCGGGGCTCCAGCAGGTCCAGGTCCAGCGGGACGCCGGGGTGGGCGGCCATGCCCACCGGGGTGCAGTGCACCAAACCGTCGGCCAGGGGCATGAGCTGCGGCAGCTCCGCCGTCGTGCCTGCCGTGACGGTGCTGTCCGGGAAAAAGGCCTGCAGCTCGGCAGCCCGTGCGGCGGCCCGGGCGGGGTCCATGTCCACCAGGTCCAGCGTCCGCACGCCTGCGGTTAGCAGGGCGTAGGCCACGGCCGATCCGGCGCCGCCGGCACCAAGCTGCACCACACGGTCCAGGCTGGCGGCGGGAAGTCCGGCGGCGAGCGCCGCGGCGAAACCGGAGAAATCGGTGTTGTGGCCGATGAACCTGCCGTCCCGGATCACCACGGTGTTGACGGCGCCCAGGCGGCGGGCGTCGGGGCTCACCTCGTCCAGGTGCTGCAGGACCAGCTGCTTGCAGGGGTGGGTGATGTTCAGGCCGTTGAAGCCCAGGGTGCGGGCGCAGTTCAGGATGTCACCCACGGATTCCCCGGTGAGCCCCAGTTCAAGCAGGTCAATGGGCCGGTAGAGGTAGCGCAGGCCCTGCACATCACCTTCCCGTTCATGCATGGGCGGCGTGAGCGATGGCATCACACCATCACCAACCAGTCCCACCAGGTAGGACTCAGTTCGATTGCTCATGCGTGCAGCTCCTTTGGTACGGCACCGGGCAGCAGCGGAACTTGGGCCGCGCTGCGGGGTGATAGCGATTACGGTACACCAAATGTTCACTTATCGCACCATTGTTCTAGATACGAACATCGGCGGGTCAAGAGGGCGTAATGAAGCAGCCCGCTAGCGCTGCGGAAGCCGTGCTGCGAGCTCCGCAGCCGCCTCCTGCAGCAGGGGTACATGGGCAACCAGCTCATCCAGGCCCAGTCGGAAGACGGGCACGGCGGTGGCCAGGGAGGCAAAGGCATGTCCCTGGCTGTTGAGCAGCGGGACAGCCACGGCCCGCATGCCGGCCTCGTTTTCCTCATCCATCACGGCGTAGCCCTGCCTGCGGACCTTGTCGATTTCCGCCCGGAAGGCGTCGCGGTCGGTGATGGACTTCCCGGTGAGCGCTTCCAGCGGCAGTTCGTCCAGCAGTTTTTCCCGTTCGGCGTCCTCGGCGAACGCCACAAGAGCTTTGCCGACGGCGGTGGCGGACAGGGAGCCCAAGTGGCCGGGGTCGCTGGTCACCCGGAAAGTCTGCGGGCCGTCCACCTTGCTCACGGTCAGGTGATGCAGGCCGTCGCGGACACTCAGGATGGTCGCTTCGCCGGTTTCGGCCGTCACCCGGCGGAGGACCGGCATGGCAGTGCCGGCAAAGCCGTGGTGGTTGGAGACCCGCTGCCCCAGCTGGAAGATCCGCAGGCCCAGGTGGTAGCGGCGGCCGTCCGGCTCGTAGTCCACGAAACCGTCGCGGGTCAGGGAGCCGAGCAGGCGGTAGGTGGTGCTGAACGGAAGTTCCGCCCGGCGGGAGATGTCTGCGGCGGTGGCGCCCCGCGGTTCCTCGCCCAGCAGGACGAGCAGGCCAAGGGCCTTGCCCACCATGTCTGTGCGGTCGGCGGGACGGGCAGCAACCCTTCCCTCCGGAGGCATGGCGTTGACAGGTTCCGCAGTAGGGGCGGCTACAGCGGAGTCGTCGTTGATCGCTGTGGTTTGGTTCACACTCATGGCTCCATGTTGCCACAATGTGAGAGCTGCTTCTAGATGGTGATTATTTTTCTTGACAGGTGACAGCCCTCACAGTCATAGTTTCTGTATCGCACAAGTAGCTCCCACCATGTGGCTATTTATGCCGGGTCTTTTCCGGACTCCAGCCGCATCGCGCCCCGCCCGCACCAAGGCAGCGGCGGCTGCGACCACCAGATCCATCCGCGACAATGTCGTCACACCAAAGGAACACCATGAGCAAGACACTTCCGTCCGCAGAGGCGGGTGCCCTCACGCATGCCGGGACGCCCAGGAAGGCCGCCCTCGCCAGCTTCCTCGGCAGCGCCGTCGAGTACTACGACTTCTTTATCTTCGGCTCCGCCGCGGCGCTGATTTTCCCCACGGTCTTCTTCCCCAGTGCCGATGCCAACGCCGCCATCATGTCCTTCGCCACCTTCGGCTTCGCCTACGTGGCGCGCCCCGTCGGCGCCATCATCCTGGGCCACTTCGGTGACCGGGTGGGCCGCCAGAAGGTCCTGATGTTCACGTTGGTGCTCATGGGTGCGTCCACCTTCGTCATCGGCTGCCTCCCGGACTTCCGGACTGTGGGCTGGTGGGCTCCGGCCCTGCTGGTGCTGGCCCGGCTGTGCCAGGGCCTCTCCGCCGCCGGTGAGCAGGCCGGCGCCTCCTCCATGACCCTTGAGCACGCCCCGGACAACCGCCGCTCCTTCTTCACCTCCTGGACGCTCACGGGAACGCAGGGCGGCCAGATCCTCGCCGCCCTGGTGTTCATTCCCGTCCTGGCCCTGCCGGATGAGATCAAATTCGGCATCGGCTGGCGCATCCCGTTCTGGCTGAGCGCCGCGGTGGTTGTGGTGGCATTCCTCATCCGCCGCACGCTCCACGAGCCGCCCGCCTTCGAAGAGGCCCGGAAGACCGCGCAGATCGCCAAGCTCCCGGTCGCTGACCTGCTCAAGGGCCACTGGCGCGACGTCCTCCGCGTGATCTGCTGCGCCTTCATCGCCGCCGTCTCCACCGTGTTCGGCACCCTGGCCATCAGCTATGCCAAGACCGTGGCCGGCGTTGACGGGACCACCACCCTGTGGCTGGTGGTGGCCGCCAACATCGTGGCCCTGGGCACCCAGCCGCTGTTCGGAATGCTCGCTGACAAGATCGGCCGCAAGCCCGTCTTCATCTACGGCGCCGTGGCCAGCGCGCTCCTGACCCCCGTGTTCCTGCTCAGCCTGGAGTCCGGCAGCGTCCCGCTGATGTTCCTGGCCGCCATCGGCTACTTCTCCGGTGGCTACGCGGCCGCCAACGCCGTATGGCCGTCCTTCTACGCCGAGATGTTCAGCACCAAGGTCCGCTTCTCTGGTCTGGCCATCGGCACCCAGCTGGGCTTCCTGATGGCAGGGTTCGCGCCGGCCATCGTGGCTGCCATGGGCGGCATCAAGGCCGGCGGCTGGGTGCAGATCACCATCTTCACGGCCATCATCTGCGCCATCGCCGCAGTGTCAGCGCTGACCGCCAAGGAGTCCTTCCGGACACCCACCAAGCAGCTCGGCCTGAAGTAGGCGCCCGCGCGCGTTCCTGCCCGGTTACTTAACGCAGAAAGCCCGCCGCCTCCTGGAAAACCCAGGGGCGGCGGGCTTTTCCGTGGCGCCGCAACAGGCTGGACACCGGTAACCGGGCAGGAATGCACGACGACGGAGCCCGCCCGGGTGCCCGGCAGGGGGCCGCTACCCCCGGCCGGTCTCCAGCACCGAGGCTAGGTCAAAGTTCACCGGCTCCTCCAGTTGCTCATACGTGCAGGATTCCGGGTCCCGGTCCGGCCGCCAGCGGTTGAACTGCGCCGTGTGGCGGAAACGGTCGCCCTCCATGTGGTCGTAGCGGACCTCCACCACCAGTTCGGGCCGAAGCGGAACGAAGGAGAGGTCCTTCCCGGCGCTCCACCTGCTGCCTTCGGCGTTCCGCGGCGTCCGCTCGCCCTCCTCCTGCTTGCCCCACGCCCAGGGGTGGCCCTCGAAGTCGGTGACCAGCGGCTGGAGCTGTTCGAACAATTCCTGCCGCTTCTTCATGGGGAAGGCGCCGATCACCCCCACACTGGCCAGGCCGCCGTCGTCCTTGTACAGGCCCAGCAGCAGGGAACCGATGGCGTTCGGGCCACTCTTGTGGAGCCGGTAGCCGGCCACCACGCAGTCCGCGGTGCGCTCGTGCTTGACCTTGAACATCACCCGCTTGTCCGGCTCATACCTGCCGTCCAGTCGTTTGGCGACGATGCCGTCCAGCCCGGCCCCCTCGAACTGCTCGAACCACTGCGCGGCCGTGTCCCTGTCCGTGGTTGCGGCTGTCAGGTGGACGGGTGCCTTGCTGGCCGCGAGGGCTTTCTCCAGCGCCGCCCGCCGCTCGGAAAAGGGCCTGCCGGTGTAGTCGTCATCATCGAGGGCAAGGAGGTCGAAGGCCACGAAGGAGGCGGGTGTCTGCTGTGCCAGCAGCTTCACGCGGCTGGCGGCGGGATGGATCCGCTGCTGCAGGGCGTCGAAATCAAGGCGGTCGCCCGAAGTCCCCACCAGGATGATCTCGCCGTCCACCACGCACCGCGGCGGCAGGTTCTCCTTGAGCGCGGCGACGAGTTCCGGGAAGTAGCGGGTCATGGGTTTTTCGTTGCGGCTGCCGATCTCAAGGTCGTCACCATCGCGGAAGATGATTGAGCGGAAGCCGTCCCATTTGGGCTCATAGCTGAGGTCCCCGCTGCCTGGAATGCCGCTGACGGCCTTGGCGAGCATGGGCGGGACGGGCGGCATCACGGGAAGTTCCATGTGCCCATTCTTGCCCGGCCGGCCCGCTTGGCGGTAGGGCGGCACGCCCGGCGTCAGCCCGCCAGCAGCCAGACGATCAGCACCAGCACCGGTGCTGCGGCCGCGGTGGAAAGCAGGATGGTTTCCCGGGCGACAGCCACCCCGCGTCCGTACTTGCTGGCGAACAGGAAGACGTTTTGGGCCGAGGGAAGTGCCGCCATGAGCACCACGCCCAGGAGCATCCGGTGGTCCAGGTTGAACAGGAAGCGTCCGACGACGAACGCCACCGCCGGCATCACCGCGGACTTGAGTGCCGTGGCAGTGAGGATCTCGGCCGTGTGGCCGCCGCTCCGAAGCATCCTGGTCCCGCGCAGCGACATGCCGAACGCCAGGAGCACCACAGGGACGGCGGCGCCGCCCAGCAGGGTCAGCGGTGCCATCACAGGTTCCGGCAGCTGCACATGGAATGCGGCCAGGACCACGCCCAGCAGCGAGGCGATGATCATGGGGTTGCGGAAGGGCTGGGTCAGCATCAGCCGGGGCGAGAACCGGCCGGCCGCCGAAAGGTCCAGCAGGGTTAGTACCAGCGGGGCGAACAGGAGCAGCTGGACCAGCAGGACCGGGGCGACCGGGGTGGCGTCACCCAGGGCGTAGAGGGTGATGGGGATGCCGATGTTGTTGGCGTTGACGTAGGACCCGGCCATGGCGCCAAGGGCTGTTTCGGCCGCCGGCCGCCGGAACCAGATGCGGCTGGCGGCGACATAGAGCAGTGCCGTTACCCCTGCAGTGATGATGGCAAGCGGAACGTAGGCGGAAAAGACCACTGACAAATCCGATTTCAGTACCACCGTGAAGAGGAGCACCGGGTTGGTGATGAAGAAGGCGGTCCGCGTCAGCGCCGAAATGGTGGGCTCATCCCCCAGCCCGCAGCGCGCGGCGATATAGCCGACGGCGATGACCACGCCGATCACCGCCAGTCCGATGAGCACACCGCCCACGTGGGTACTTCCTTCCGCTTCCACCATGCACCACCGCAGGAAGGCAGTACTACAAGTCCCAAACTTATCGAATAAGGAGCGCTGCGCCAGAAGCGTCCACAGAATGGCCCACCGCCGTGCCGCCGGCCCCTCGACACGGCGCTTCCGGGGCGGTACAGGTTAACGATGGTTACCGTCGGCTTCCACGCTTCGCACGAACAGATCAGCCCCGGCCAGCTGCTCAAGGACGTCCAGCACGCAGAGCGCGCAGGCTTCGACGCGGCCATGTGTTCAGACCATATCGAACCATGGTCCCAACGGCAGGGGCACGCCGGCTTCGCGTGGTCCTGGCTGGGCGCGGCGCTTGCCACCACCAGCCTGCGGTTCGGGGTGGTGACCGCGCCGGGTCAGCGTTACCACCCGGCCATCACCGCCCATGCCACGGCGACGCTGGCCAGCATGTTCCCCGGCAGGTTCTGGTTCGCCCCAGGCAGTGGCGAGAACATGAACGAACACATCACTGGGGACGCGTGGCCCGCCAAGGACATCAGGCAGCGCCGGCTGGAGGAATGCGTGGACGTAATCCGCCGCCTGCACCGCGGCGGGGAGGTGACCCACCGGGGCTTGGTCACGGTGGAGCAGGCGCGGATCTGGGACGTTCCGGACACACCGCCGCCGCTCATCGCACCCGCCGTCAGCGTGGAAACGGCACACCGCGCGGCCACCTGGGCGGACGGCCTGGTCACCATAAACCAGCCGGCGCCAAAGCTCCGGGACATGCTGTCCGCCTACCGGGACAACGGCGGCAAGGGAAAGGCGGTACTGCAGGTCCACCTGTCGTGGGCGGGCACGGACAAGGAAGCCGCGGCCATTGCCCTGGACCAGTGGCGGACCAACACCTTCGCCCCGCCCATCCCCTGGGACCTGCCCACCGCCCGGCACTTCGACACCGCGGGGGCGCATGTGCCCGAAGATCAGGTCCGCAGCGCCGTCAATGTCTCCGCGGATCTTCAGCAGCACGTGGAGTGGCTGGCCGGGTACGCGGACCTTGGCTTCGACGAGCTGTACCTGCACTTCGTGGGGCAGGAGCAGGCAGCCTTCATCGACGCCTTCGCCGCGGAGGTGCTCCCCCAACTGCGCACCCCCGCAGGCACCCCCGCCGAACCGCAACTGGCCGCGGCAGCCGGCAAACCGGCGTCGGACGCTTCCGCATGAGGATCGCCGAGACCTCCGACCTTTGGTGGAAGAACGCCGTCATCTACTGCCTGGACGTGGAGACGTTCCATGACGACGACGGCGACGGCACGGGGGACTTCGCCGGCCTCACCCAGCGGGTTGACTACCTGGCTGCCCTGGGCGTGACCTGCATTTGGTTGATGCCGTTCTACCCGTCCCCCGACCGCGACGACGGCTACGACGTGACGGATTTCTTCAATGTGGACCCGCGGCTGGGCACGCTGGGCGACCTGGTGGAATTCATCCGCGCCGCAAAGGACCGGGGGATGCGGGTGATCGCGGACTTCGTGGTGAACCACACCTCCAGCCAGCATCCGTGGTTCGTGGAGGCCAGGAAGTCCACGGACAACCCGTACCGCGATTTCTACGTCTGGCGGAAGGACACACCCCCTGACACCTCCGCCGAGGTGGTGTTTCCCGGGGAGGAGAACTCGCTGTGGACCCGGGACGAGGCCACGGGCGAGTGGTACCTCCACATGTTCGCCAAGTACCAGCCGGACCTGAACGTCACCAATCCGCAGGTCCGGGACCAGATCGCCAAGGCCATGGGACTGTGGCTGGAACTGGGACTGGACGGGTTCCGGCTGGACGCCGTGCCGTTCTTCCTGGAGACCAGGGGCGAGCCCAAGGACCAGGCAGCCAGGATCAACCCGCACGGCTACCTCAGGGCACTGCGCAGCTTCCTGAACCGGCGCAACGGCAGCGCGGTGCTGCTGGGCGAGGTGAACCTGTCCTACAAGGAGCAGCTGGAGTACTTCGGTGGAATGGAAGGCAACGAGCTGAACATGCAGTTCGATTTCCTGTCCATGCAGCACCTCTACCTGTCCCTGGCCAGGCAGGATGCACGTCACCTGGCGGAAACGCTGAAGGGCCGGCCGCAAATCAACCCGGACAACCAGTGGGCCATGTTCGTCCGGAACCACGACGAACTCACGCTGGACAAGCTCAGTGAGGGCGAGCGCCAGGAGGTCTTTGCAGCTTTCGGGCCGGAGAAGAACATGCAGATCTACGGGCGCGGACTGCGGCGGAGGCTGCCGCCAATGCTCGGCGGGGACCCGGACCGCCTGCGGATGGTGTACTCCCTGATGTTCTCCCTGCCCGGTACCCCGGTGCTGTTCTACGGCGAGGAGCTCGGCATGGGCGAAGACCTCCGGCAGAAGGGCCGCGCTGCCGTCCGTACCCCCATGCAGTGGAACAACGAGAAGAACGGCGGCTTCTCAAGCGCCAAAACAATGGACCTGGTGGCACCCCTGGTGCGCGGGGAGTACGGTCCGGACCGGGTCAACGCCGCCGCGGCCAAGCGGGACCCGGAGTCGCTGTTTAACTTCATGGCCACCTTGATCGCGCGGTACCGTGAGGCCGCCGAGCTGGGCTGGGGCAGCTTCGGGGTCATCGACCAGGGTGAGCCCGCGGTGTTCGCCCACACCTGCAGTTCCGAGGGCGGGACGCTGGTACTGCTGCACAACTTCGGCGAAGATTCCGTGAAGGTCAGCGGGAGACTGGAGCCGGATGACGGTCCCCGGGGCTTCCGGGACGCCATGCTGCTGGACCTGTTCGACGGCGACAGCGTCGGGTTGGCGCCCGACGGCGGCTTCACGGTGGAGCTGGGGCGCTACGGCTGCCGCTGGTTCCGTGTGCACCGCAAAGGTGACCGGCTGGCGCCGTAACCGGCCGTCCGCCGTCGTGGTTTGTGAAAAAATCAACCATGCACGCCATGCAGCACTCCAGCAAACTCCAGAACGTCCGGTACGAACTCCGGGGACCCATCCTCCAGGCAGCCAAGAACATGGAGGCTGAAGGGCACCGGATCCTGAAGATGAACCTCGGGGACACCGCGCCGTTCGGACTGGAAGCGCCCGAGTCCGTGGTGGTGGACATGATCCACCACCTGCGCGGCGCCCAGGGCTACAGCGACTCAAAGGGCATCTTCACCGCGCGGACGGCCATCTCGCAGTACTACCAGACCCGCGGCCTGATGAATATCGGCGTCGAGGACATCGTGATCGGCAACGGCGTCAGCGAACTGATCTCCATGTGCCTGCAGGCATTCATGGAAAACGGCGACCAGATCCTGGTCCCCGCACCGGACTACCCCCTCTGGACCGCTGCCGTGACCCTTACCGGCGGCAAGCCCGTGCACTACCTCTGCGACGAGGCGGAGAACTGGTGGCCGGACATGGCGGAGGTGGAAGCAAAAATCACCAGCCGCACCAAGGGCATCGTCATCATCAACCCGAACAACCCCACCGGGGCCGTCTATCCGCGGCACATCCTGGAGCAGTTCGCGGCCCTGGCGCGGAAGCACAACCTGGTCCTGTTCTCCGACGAGATCTACGAGAAGGTGCTCTACGAAGACGCCAAGCACATCCACACCGCCGCCGTGGCCGAAGACGTCTGCTGCCTGACCTTCAGCGGCCTGTCCAAGGCTTACCGGATGCCCGGCTACCGGGCGGGATGGGTGGCCATCACCGGGCCCCTGGCCGCCACCGCCGCCTACCGCGAGGGCCTGGAACTGCTGGCCTCGCTGCGGCTGTGCGCAAACGTCCCGGCGCAGCACGCCATCCAGACCTGCCTGGGCGGATACCAAAGCATCGAGGCCCTGGTGCAGCCGGGCGGCCGCCTGCGCGAGCAGCGGGACCTGGCCCACAAGCTCCTCACTGCCATTCCAGGCGTAACGTGCGTGCCGGCGTCGGGTGCCATGTACCTGTTCCCGCGCCTGGACCCGGAGCTTTACCCGATCGACAGCGACGAACAGTTTGTCCTGGATCTTCTGAAGGACCAGAAAATCCTGGTCTCGCACGGCTCGGCCTTCAATTGGCCCACACCGGACCACTTCCGCTTCGTCATCCTTCCCTCGGTGCGCGAGATCGAGGAAGCGGTCCGCCGGATCTCCACGTTCCTTGCCGCCTACCGCAACCGTGAGGCGGCCTTCGAAGTTGAAACAGTGACGGAGTGAAGAACTAACCGGCCCCTAACAGCGGGGAAACCGGTACGCAACATTGCACGGCCACACTGGTGAGTGCAGGCAAGAGCCGGCACCAGCTCCAGCCAGGAGGCCCCGATGTTGAAGAAAGCGACCCCGCATGTAACCAGAATCCGCGCCCTGGACCAGCTCCACCGCGGTGACGAAATTGAAGCCCGCCTCTCAGTGGGGCCGTCCTACGACGACGTGGTGATCCGCCGCGGCAGCGTCCAGGAAACCGCCCCCGGCATCGGCGTCGTCTGGATCCTGGACCGGCTCACCGGCCTCCGCAAGGCGATCAATACGGACGAGTGCAGCGTCTGGCGGGTGGCTTAGGACTTCCGGGCGGCGGGAGGCGGACGTAGTCAGGAAGGACTGTCCGCAATCCGCCCCTGGTCCATATGCGCCAGCGACTGCAGCCACGCGATGGCGGCATCGGTCACCGGATGCGGGGTTCCCAACGACTCGAGGAATGCCCGCACATCCAACATCTCCGCTTCCCGTCGCACAGCGTGCAGGCCCGTACCTTCAAGCATCCGGGCCACAAGCGCCGGACCGGAGGGACCCAGCTCTCCCGCGATCTGGCCGATCATCCACTCTTTCGCGCCTGCCGCTTCGGCGGCAGTGACCGACTCCAGGATGACCGCCGCCAGCCCTTTCATGAACACGCTGCGGAGCAGCTTGAGGCCCGCTGCCGCCCCCGCTTCAATTCCTGCGGTGGTGGCCGGGATGCCCCAACCGCCGAAGAGGGATGCCAGGGCATCCGCCCCCGTGCCGCTTATCAGCAGGGGCGAATCGATCCGGCTGCGGGGTACAGGCGCCAGAACGGCCACGTCCGCGAAAAGGACGTTCCTGCGGGCTGCCTGTTCAGCGAGCCGCCGCTTTTGGTCCGGTCCGGAGGTGTTCAGGTCCGCGAAGAGAGCCCCCGGTTCCATGGCGGGCAGCGCCTCCTGGAGGACATGTTCCGCAGCACGTCCTCCCACCAGGCTGAGCACCAGGCCTGCACCGGTCACCGCTTCGCTGATGGAGCCGGCGGGCACGACGCCCAGCGGGACAGCCTCGACGGCGGGGTCTGTCGCGGTGACCTTCAGCCCGCGGGCAGCAAGGTCCTGCGCATAGATGCTTCCGGCTTCCCCGAGGCCCAGGACGGCGATCCAGATACCGTCCGTCCCCCGCCTGCTACCGCGCACCGGCGGCCGCGGTTCGCCAGCCCCCGTGGTATTCGGTCCTGGCAGTGACGGCATAAGGGGCGGGACTGACCACGGCACGGACGCTGATCTGTTCGTGCGGCTCCACCGTTGTCTTGCGGGACCCGCCATCGGGCTCCCCCCAGATAACCCTGACTTCCGTTCCCAGCTCTACGTTTGGATCAACCGTTGCCAGCGAAAGGCCGCGGCGTTCGTTGGCCGTGACCCCGGTGAAGAGCGAGAGGCCGACGCCCGTGCCGTCGGCGTCCACCACGGAATCGTAGTTGGACGAGCCGTAGTTGGCGTTGGGGATGTCGAAGAATTGGTAGCCCGGGGTGTCACGGTCCAGGAACGATGCCCAGATCCGGGCGAGGTCCTCGTCGTTCCAGGCAAGGGTCACCTTTTTCCGTTGCCTGGCTGGATCGATCTGCTGGAGGGCGTCGCGGCCAATGAAGTCGTGGTCGAATTTCACGAAAGATCCGTAGCCGAGCTCCCAGGGCGTGAGGTAATAGTCTTCGATGTCGTTGGAGACGAACGAGCCGGCGAGCGCATTGACCGCTTCGTAGCTTGTTGCCGGCAGCCACTCACGGTAGGCCCGTTCGGCGTCACTGCTGTAGATCGCCGGCAGCGGCGACGGGATCCAGCCCGATTCCAGCGTGTTCGAGGAGTAGGCGCGGGACCCGCACGGTTCGATTCCGAATTCAGCCCCCGCCTCGAGTACGGCATCCCGGATTTTGCCGTGCTGTTCGTAGGGTCCCCAGATTTCCAGCCCCGGGGCCCCGGCCATGCCATGGCGCAAGGTGCGCACCTGCTCCCCGGCGATGTTCAAGTGGCCCATGTGGAAGAACTTCACTTGCTCAAGGGTTCCGCCGTTGAGCTTTTCGATGATCTGCCAGGCGTTGGGACCCTGGATCTGGAAGCGGAAGTACTTCCGGGTGACCGCCTGGCCGTAGGGGCGGGACGGCGACCGGTCATCGTAGGTGCATTCCACGCGGTACCCGCCGGTTTCGGCGTGGAACTGGAGCCAGTTCGCCGCCGGTGCCCGGCCCACGTAGACGAACTCCTGGTCGGCCAGGTGGAACAGGATGCCGTCACCGATCACACCGCCGTTGGACGCCGTCGGTACAAACTGCTTGGCGGTGTTCACCGGGAAATTGGCGAAGCTGTTGATGCCAGTGTCAGAAAGAAGCTTCAGGGCGTCGGGGCCGTTCATGAAGAAGTTGACCATGTGGTGGGACTGATCGTAAAGGACTGCTGTCTCCCGCCAGGCACGCTGCTCGCGGCGCCAGTTGGTGAACTCTGCGGGCACCACCGGATAGATATAGGTGCCGAGCTGGGAATTGCGCAGGAGATCAACGGTGTTGCCTGCTGCATCAAGCAATTCCTGGAGGGACTTCGGGGCCATGGCTTTCTCCTTCGGTTCAGTGGGCACTGCCGAAACGCACCCCTGAAAGGGCTGGCGCGCGATTGCTAACAAAATTGTATGGGATGTATTGACCAAAGTTCCAGAGCGTGATTCTCTGGCAATGTTCGCCGGAAAGGACTGACCGTGGGCCGTAAGGCACTATGGTGACCCACTCCATGGCATCGGACGGCACGAGATTTTCCCGCGTCCCGCCTCAACGCCGGAACACCCCCCCTTAGAGAGGAAGCTCCATGACCGGGTATACCTCGTTCGACGTTGCCCATCTGGGGAACGTCGAACTGCTGACCCCCGCCTTCGATGAAAGCCTCTGGTTCTTCCGGGACCTGCTCGCCATGCGCGTCGTTGCGGAGACCAGCAGCGACGGCAGGAAGTCCGCCTATCTGAGGACGTGGGACGAATACCAGCTCTACACCCTGAAGCTCACCGCCTCGGAGGATGCCGGCGTCGGCCGCACCACCTTCCGGACCACCAGCCAGGAGGCGCTGCAGCGCAGGGTCGCCGCGATTGAAGCCACCGGCCTGGGCATCGGCTGGGAGGAAGGCGAGGTGGGGACCGGGCCCACGTACTCCTTCCGTGACCCGGACGGGCACCTTATGGGCGTCTACTACGAAACCGAACGGTATGTGGCAACGGACGACAAACCCGCGCTGAAGAACCAAGCCTCGGCTTTCCCCGGCAGGGGCGTCAACGCGCGGCGGCTGGACCACATCAATTTCCTCGCGAAGGACGTGGTGGCCAACGGGGAGTTCGTGGCCCATGCGCTGTGCGGGCGGGAGAGTGAGCGCATCCGGCTCGACGACGGGGGCTACGCGGCCTGGTGGTTCCACTTCAACAACAAGTCCTACGACATCGTGTACTCCGACGACTGGCTGAAACACGGCAACAGGCTCCACCATGTGGCGTTCGCCCCCGATACCCGCGAGGACATTTTGAAGGCCGCGGACATCTTCCTTGAAAACGGCATCCACATCGAATCCGGGCCGCACAAGCACGCCATCAACCAGACATTCTTCCTCTACGTCTGGGAACCCGGCGGCAACCGCATCGAACTGGCCAACGCCGGGGCCCGCCTGCTGCTGGACCCGGACTCACCGGTAGTGGAGTGGAGCCAGGAGGAGCGCAAAAAGGGCCAGGCCTGGGGCATGAAGACCATCGAGACGTTCCATACGCACGGAACGCCAAACATCCGCCAGTGACAAAATTAAAAGATCCCGGCAGTACCGCACAGAGAGGTGCAACATCATGACCAACACAGTGGACACGTCCGCCCCGGTGACCACGGGGCTGTACATCGGTGGCGCCGAACGCCAGGCCGCGGCCACCATGGACATTGCCGATCCGGGCAAGCCCGGCACCATCGTGGGCCACGCGGCGGCAGCGGGCCCGGCCGACGTCCAGGACGCCATCGCTGCGGCAAAGGCCGCCTACCCCGGGTGGGCTGCCCTGAGCGCACGGGAGCGCGCCGACCAAATGCGGCAGGCATTGGAGGGCATTGCCGACTTCCGTGATGAGGATGCCGCCATCCTGTCCCAGGAAAATGGCAAGATCCGAATGGAAGCCTGGGTGGACTCCCTGGTGTTCGAAATCAGGTGGAACCTCGCCCTGGAACTGGCTCCCGACGTCGACACTGCCAAGGTGCTGCCGCCCGCGCCAGGAATTCCCGTCTCCACCTCGGTCACGGTCCAGCCGCTGGGCGTGGTGACGGTCATCGTGCCATTCAACTGGCCCATTGCCATCCTCGCGGCATCACTGCCGCACGCGCTGCTCGCCGGGAACACAGCCATCGTGAAGCCGCCACCCACGGCCCCGCTGGCCACCACCCGCGTGGTCCAGCGGATTGCCGAAAAACTGCCGCCCGGGGTACTTAACGTGGTTACCGGCAAGGACGCAGACATGGCCGCGCTCATCACCAGCCCGGACATCGCCAAGGTCTGCTTCACGGGAAGTGTGGGCGGCGGCAAGCGCATCATGGAAATGGCCGCGAAGTCACTCACCCGGGTGACGCTGGAGCTTGGCGGAAACGACGCCGCCGTCATCCTCGCGGACGCGATCCTCGATGACACCCACCTGGACCGGCTTTACGCCGCCATTTTCGATACCACTGGCCAGATCTGCATGAACGCGAAGAGGATCTACGTCCACCGTTCGCGCCTGGACGAGGTGGTGGCGGGTCTCACGCAGCGGCTTGAAAAAGCAGTCATCGGCTACGGGCTGGACGAGGGGACCACCATGGGTCCGCTGCACTCCCCCGTGCAGAAGGCATTCGTGGCCGAGCTCATCGAGGAAGCCAAGGAAGCAGGTGCCGACGTCAGGGAGTTCGGCACCCTTCCCTCTGACCCTGAATTGCGGGGCGGGAACTTCCTGCGTCCGGCGCTGGTGATCGATCCGGACCCCTCACTGCGGGTTGTCACCCAGGAACAGTTCGGACCCGTCATCCCCCTGATCCCGTTCGATACGGAGGAGGAGGCAGTGCAGGCGGCGAACGCGACCTGGGCGGGACTGTGCGGCTCGGTGTGGACCGCCGATCCGGCAGCGGCCGACCGCGTGGGCGGGCGCCTGGTCTGCGGCTACGTCTGGGTTAACGACCACGGTGCAACGCGGCTGGACCTGCGGGCGCCCTTTGGCGGAATGAAGCAGTCCGGCATGGGCAGGGAACAGGGCATCGAAGGGGTCCGGGCCTTCCAGGACACCCGCGCCATCGCCCATCTGGAGCCGGAGGCAGCAGAAGGCTAGGAGCGGGCGGGCAGCAGGAGGGTCAAAATTGGGTAGATAACTATCGAAATTACCTATGGACATAGGTAATGTCGGAGGCGGGTGCACCGTTGCACCCGCCGAAAGGATGAGCTGATGGCGACCCGAATCATGCCCGCCCCCAACCGCGCAGCATCACTGGAACTCATCAAGAACTTCTCGGTGGAAATGACCGGCAAGGACATTGCCGCCCTCATCGAGGCAAAGGACAAGATTCCGCCGGGCACCCGTATCAACGTCACCTTCCTTGGCAACGAGGACCTGGAGATGCGGGTAGCAGCGGCCAAGGCTGTCCGCGACCTCGGGTTCGTCCCCGTGCCGCACATTTCAGCGCGCCGGTTGGCATCAAGGGGCGATCTTGAAAAGTTCCTCCAGCGCCTCCAGGAGGTGGGCGCCGCCGAGCACGTGTTCGTGGTGGGCGGCGACCCCGCAGAACCCGAGGGCCCGTACGGGGACTCACTCGCGCTGATCAACACCGGGCTCTTGCCGCAGTTCGGCGTCCGGGAGGTGGGAATTGGCGGTTACCCGGAAGGCCACCCCGATATCCCCAAGGACACTCTTTGGCGGGCGGTGGAAGACAAAACCGCAGCCCTCGCCGCACAGGACCTCGGCGCCTTCATCATTACGCAGTTTGCCTTCGACACCGGCCCAGTCGCCGGCTGGATCGAGGAGGTCAGGGCCAGGGGCATCAAGGCACCTATCCGGGTCGGAACGCCCGGACCGGCAGGGGTCAAGCGGCTCCTCAGCTTTGCGCGCCGGTTCGGGGTGGGAGCCAACGCGATGATCGTCAAGAAATACGGCTTCTCACTGACCAACCTCATGGGAGACGCGGGACCTGACCGGTTCGTCAACGACCTGGCTGCCGTGCTTGCGCAGCATGCACCCGGGCAGGACCAGCACCTGCCCCCGCAGCTCGGCCTGCACTTCTACACGTTCGGCGGCCTGCTGGCGACGGCAAACTGGGTCCGGCACTTGACGGCCGAAGATCGCTAGGGACGGGAATCAATGGTCCTGCATACAGAGTCCCGGAAGGACCAGTCCTGCCTGATTGTCCACGGGCCGGACCGGCCGGGCATCGTGGCTGCCGTGGCCGCGCTGGTGACCCGGAACAAGGGGAACATCGTCTCCTTGGACCAGTACTCAAGCGATCCTTCGTCCGGTGACTTTTTCCAGCGGGTTGTATTCAACCGTCCGGACCTGACGGCGGCGCTGCCCGAAATCGAGGCCGACGTAGCCAAGACCCTCGCCCCGCTGGGCCTGTCCTGGACGCTGACGGACCGCTCCATACCCAAGCGCATGGCCATACTGGTATCCACCTCCGACCACTGCCTGCTGGAACTGCTCTGGCGGCACCGGAGGGGCGAACTACCCGTGACCATACCCATGGTGATCTCCAACCACACGAATACCGCGGAGGACGTGCGCTCCTTTGGCGTCCCGTTCTTCCACGTCCCTTCAGCAGGGCCGGACAAGTCGGTGGCCGAGGCACAGATCCTGCAGCTGCTGGACGGCAACGTGGACTTCGTGGTGCTGGCCCGCTACATGCAGATCCTGTCACCCGATTTCCTGGACGCGGCAGCCGTTCCGCTGATCAACATCCATCACTCATTCCTGCCCGCATTCGTGGGCGCAGCGCCCTACCGCAAGGCCAAGGAGCGGGGGGTGAAGCTGATCGGCGCCACGTCGCACTACGTGACCAAGGACCTGGATGAGGGGCCCATCATCGAGCAGGACGTGGCCCGCGTGACGCACGCGCACTCGGCCCTGGACCTTCAGGCCAGAGGAGCCTACGTAGAGCGGGCAGTGCTCTCACGCGCTGTCCAGTGGCATGCCGAGGACCGCGTCATCCGGCACGGCAACCAAACCATCGTCTTCTGATACCCACCAACAATCCAACACAGAACAAGAGGTTCATCGTGGCACCGAAAAATCTGCAGGAAGTCCTGGACGCGTCCAAAGGGGCGGTGGACCTCCTCCGCAACTCCCAGATCGGCTCCTACATCTATCCTGTGGTCCCGGCCGATTTCCAGAACTGGATCAAGGAGCAGACCGCGTGGCGGCAGACTGCCGTTCTCTACGACCAGTCCCACCACATGGACAACCTGTTCATGAAAGGCCCGGATGCCATCAAGCTGATCACCGCCACCGCCATCAATTCCACCGCCGTATTCCCCGTGAACAAGGCCAAGCAATATGTGCCCACCACGGAGTCCGGCCACGTCATCGGTGATGGCATCCTGTTCCACGAGGCGGAGGACGAGTACGTATATGTCGGCCGCTCACCCGCAGCAAACTGGCTGCTCTATCACGGCGAGACAGGCGGCTACCGGGACCTGGACATCACCGTGGACCGGCGGTCCCCGTCACGGCCGTACGGGCATCCCGTGACCCGCCAGTACTACCGGTTCCAAATCCAGGGCCCCAATGCCTGGCAGGTCATCGAAAAGCTCAACGGGGGCGCACTGGAGCAGCTCAAGTTCTTCAACATGTCCACCATGACCATCGCCGGGACCACGGTCCGCACCCTGCGGCACGGCATGGCCGGCGCTCCGGGCCTGGAGGTCTGGGGCCCGTACGCGGACCACGACCGCATCCGGGATGCAATCGTAGAGGCAGGTGCCGAGTTCGGGCTGGTGCCCGTGGGTTCCCGCGCCTACCCGTCCAATACCCTGGAGTCCGGCTGGATCCCGTCGCCGCTGCCGGCCATCTACGGCGGCGAAGCCGAGCGCGGCTACCGCGAATGGCTGCCCGCGGACGGATATGAAGCCACCGGAACCCTGGCGGGCTCGTTCGTGTCCGGGAACATCGAGGACTACTACCTCACTCCGTGGGAGCTGGGCTACGGCTCGTTCGTCAAATTCGATCACGACTTCATCGGCCGTGACGCACTCGAACGGATCGATCCGGCCATGCAGCGCAAGAAGGTCACCCTGGCCTGGGACGCAGAAGATGTCACCTCCATCTTCGCGTCGCTGTTCAACGTGGGGGGGCCCAGCTACAAGTTCTTTGACCTGCCCCTGGCCAACTACGGCTCAGCCAACTACGACTCAGTGGTGGACGCCGACGGAACGGTGGTGGGGTACTCCATGTTCACCGGCTACAGCGCAAACGAACGGCGCGCACTCTCGCTGGCAACCATCGATCCCAACGTTCCCGAAGGCACGGAACTGAAGGTCGTTTGGGGCGAGCCGAACGGCGGTACCGCCAAGGCCGCCGTCGAACCCCATGTGCAGACTGAAGTGCGGGCCGTAGTGAGCCCCGTCCCCTACTCCACCGTGGCACGCGCCACCTACCACGGCGGGTGGCGGACGAACTACCAGTCGGCCTAGGCTGGGGACCCTGAAGTGCGGGGGTGCAGCCGCCCCCGCACTTTCCTTGAGCCCTTGGAGGAGTACCGCATGAGCCTTCGGTACGCGCTGCTGGCCCTGCTGCGCGTCGGCCCGCTGTCAGGTTACGAACTGCAGAAACAGTTCTCCATGTCCGTGGGGCACGTCTGGCACGCCCCGGACTCGCAGATCTACCCTGAGCTGCGCAAGATGGAGGAAGAGCACCTCATCGAAGGTGAGGAGCAGCCCAGGGGCCAGCGCGCCACCCGGCGGGTTTACCATGTGACGGCAGCCGGGAACCAGGCCTTCCTGGATTGGATGCAGACCCCGCTGGAATACGCGCGGGTCCGCGACCCTGCGCACCTGCGTGCCGCCTACCTTGAGGCGGCATCGCCGGAGACGGCGCGCGCGTTTTTTCGGCGGCATCAGGAACAGTGGGAGGCCGAGCTTGCCCAGTGGGAGGGTGAACTCCAGCGCATCGCCCAGGTGGACAATCCGATGCTGGTGCGCCGCCTGGCCGTAACGGACCCCGCGGACCGGGAACGCACCATCGCCTTCAAGCGGTTCACATACGAAGGCCTGGTGGACCGGGCCCACGCTGAGATAGCGTGGGCGCGGCGGGGGCTCGAGCTCATCGACACCCTGGAATCCCCGGGACGCGCCACGCCGGTGCCCAGCGCGTCCCCGGCCTAGTCAGCCAACGTTTTCAACAGTCGCATACCCCTTGCCGTTGTACTTCTGCACCACCACGGAGGACACCGCCGGCTGGCCATCGACTGTGGTGTCCACCGACGTCCCTTCGAGCATCAGCGGCGCCTTCAGGTCCTTGATGTCCCGCAGCGCCGTCATGAAGCTGTCCCGCGTGGGCACCTTCATGTTCTGGAACGCCTTCTCAAGGGTGGCCCCCACCATGTAGCTCCACATGCAGTGCGGGAACGCCGGCATGTCCGGGTAGTTCCCGTACTTCTTCAGTTCGTCAAGGAATTTCACGACGTCGGAGTCCTTGGCGAATGCCGGACTCTGCGGGGCCTTGGCAAATGACACGGAGTAGATGCCAGGGTAGGCGGAGCCGCCGCCGGGTTCCAGGATGGCGGTTGGGCTTGAGGTGTTGGAGGGCAGGAACCAGCTGGGCTTCCAGCCGATCTGCTGCGCCTTCTGGAGGGCCGCGATGGTGAGCGGCGTGATGGACATGGCGTTGAAGAAGACGTCCGCCCCGGAGGAAGCGAGCTGGGTAAGCTGCGCATCCACCGAAGTGTCAGTCGCCTCGTACGTCTGCTCGCCCACCACGGAGATGTTGGACGCGCCCTTGATTGCGTCCTTGAAGCCCGCGACGTAGCCCTTGCCGTAGTCATCGTTCTGCGACAGGATGGCAACTTTGTGCTGCGCACCCGACTTCGCCAGGAGCTTCCCGAACGCCGCGCCCTCGTTCTGGTAGATGGGCACGAAGCCCAATTGCCAGGGGCTCTGCTTCCGGTCGCTGAACAGCGGGTCGCCGGTCATCACCAGCACTTGCGGGACCTTCTGGCTGATGGCGGCGTCGCGGAACGCCCGGTTGGTGGGCGTTCCCAGGCCGGCGGTGGCAGCAAACACATTGTCAGAGACCATTTGCTGGAAGTTGGCCAGGGACTTTTGGGGATCGTAGGCGTCGTCGTAGGACTTGATGTTCACGGTCCGGGTCTTGCCGTCGCCGAACTTCACCCCGCCCGCGGCATTCACCGCTCCGAAGTAAGCCGAGACCCCGGCGACGGTGCACTTGCCCGGCCCGGCGATTGCGCCGCTGAGCGGGGTGGTGATCCCCAGCGTGATCGCCGAGTCAGTGATCCCCGGAGAGGACGCGGAGCCGCCTCCCTGGCCCCCGCTGTCGCCCCTGCAACCGGACAGGGAGAGCGCGACGGCGGCCGTCAAGGCCACAATGCCAAGTACTCCGCCCGGCTTCTTTCTCATCTTCATGGTCCATCCTGCCTCTCTGTTTGTTCACGTTCCTCCGGCGCAGCATCCGGTACCGGACGATGTGCGGGAGTGGTCTGCTGGGAATTCTCCGCCGCAGGGCGGGATGTGGAACGCCGGGCGGGAGGACGGCGGGTGAGCCTGCGGACCACTCTGGGCAGGCTGACCAGGCCCCCTGGCAACAGGAACAGCACTGCGAGGAGGATCGCGCCCTGGCTGACGGTGGTGAGGTTGGGGTCTATGGCGTTGGTCAACTGCGGAACGAAGACGTAGTAGGCCCCGCCCAGAAGCGAACCTGCAATGCTTCCCGCACCACCGATGACCATGGCGGCCAGGAGGCTGATGGAATGCCCGAAGCTGAGGGTCTCCGGAGACGTGTACTGCACCGCTGCGAGGTACAGGAAACCACTTGCACCGCCGAATACGGAGGCAATGGTGAAGGCCAGGACCTTGGTTCGGTAGGGCGAAATGCCCATCGAGGCGGCAACAGCCTCATTTTCACGGACCGCCGCGAAGGCCCGCCCGTACTTGCCGTGGACCAGGCTCCGGGCCAGCAGGAATGCTCCGGCTACCACCACCAGCACAATGTAGAACTGCCATTGGTCGTTTGCCAGCCCCGACCAGTCGGGGGCATCAGTGAACCGCGCGGAGACTCCCTGGGAGCCGCCCGTGAAATCGGCGAGCCGTTTGGCCAGGGGGACGCCGACGATCGGCAGGGCGATGGTGACCATCGCAATGGCCAGGCCGCCAAGGCGCGCAGCAGCGAGCGCCACCAGCAGCCCCACCACGCCGGCGATGGCACAGGCTGCAACGAACACCAGCAGGATGTTCCAGCCATGGTTGACGCCGTACGCGGTGACGTAGGCGCCCAGGCCCACAAAGAAGATCTGTCCGAGGTTGACCTGGCCCGTGTATCCCATGATGATGTTCAGCCCCAGCACCGCCACCGCATAGACCCCAATGCGGACCAGTGTCTGGTTTGCAAACGCCGGCAGGATCAGTGGCGCGGCGACCAGCAGAACCGCCACAACGGCAACAAGGACAAGCCGGACCCGCCGGCGGCGTACGGTGGCAGCAGCTGTACTCATCAGACCCTCACCACGACCTTCCTGCCAAACAGGCCCTGTGGGCGGAGGATGAGGATGACAAAGATCAGCACGAAAGGCACCGCAATCTTGAGGTCGTGGCCAATCAGGGGAACGTAGACGGCCACCAGGTTCTCCAGGACACCGATCGCGGAGGCCGCCACCACGCAGCCGATGGGGCTGTTCAGGCCGCCCAGGATGACGGCGGCGAGCGCATAGACCAGGGCGGTGTCCAGCATGCCCGGGGTCAGCGTCAGCTGCGGTGCCACCAGGACGCCGGCGATGGCTCCGAGGGTGGCCGCGAGCCCCCAACCCACCATGAGCAGCCGGCCCACGGGAAGCCCGGAGAAAGCGGCCGACGACGGGTTGTCGGCGACGGCGCGGAGGGCCAGTCCCAGCTTGGTTCGGAGGAAGAGCAGTTGCAGGACCACCATGATGACCACGATGGTCACCGCGGTGGCAAGCGACCTGACGCTTACCACCGCCCCAAGGATCTCCACGCTGGTCAGGGGAAAGAGCGACGGAAACGCGAGATTGTTGTAGCCCCACAGCACCGCCGAGATGCCGGTGACGAGGGTGAGCAGTCCAATCGTGACCACCACCGCGGTGTCCGGGTCGCCGCGTTCAAACCGCCGGACCAGGAAACGCTCCACCAGCGCGCCGAAGACGAAGGAAAGCACCACGGCGATGAGGATGGCGACGATGATGGGCAGGCCGAGTTGGACGAAGACGTAGGCAATGTAGGCGGAGAGCACGGCCATGCCGCCCTGGGCGAAGTTGATCAGGCCCGTGGCCTGGTTGACCAGCACGATCGCCAGGGCCAGGGCGGCGTAGATGGAACCGGTGGCGAGGCCGTCGACCACGAGTTGGATAAAGGTTTCCATGCCGATTCAACCCCCCAGGTAGGCGCGGCGGATCTCGTCCATGCCCTTGAGCTGCGCCGATGTGCCGGTAAGCACGTTTCGGCCTGTTTCCAACACGGTGGCGGTATCGACGAGTGAGAACGCGAGGTTCGCGTTCTGCTCCACCACCAGCATGGCTATGCCGGATTCGAGCCGCAGCCGGCGGATGGCCTGGTACACAGTCTTGGCCGTGCCGGGCGCAAGCCCCAGCGATGCCTCGTCCAGCAGCAGCAGCTTGGGCTTGGCCATAAAGGCCCTGCCCACGGCCAGCATCTGCTGCTCCCCGCCGGACAGTGCCGCAGCCCGGGAGCCCACCCGGTCCTGCAGTTGCGGGAACAGATCGAGGCAGTACTCAATGTCCGTTTCAATGGCCTTCCGGTCCCTGCGGAGATAGGCGCCCACCAACAGGTTTTCCCGGACGCTCAGCTGCCCCAGGGTGCCACGGCCTTCCGGAACGTGGGCAATTCCCAGGGCCGCCACCTGGTCCGACCGGAGGCCACGGATGTCACGGCCGTCGAACCTGATGGTCCCGCCGGTCCTGACCGTGCCGCTAATGGCCCGCAGGGTTGTGGTCTTGCCGGCACCGTTTGCGCCCAGGATCCCCACCGACCCGCCTTCCGGAACACTCAGCGAGACCCCGTCCAGCACCTGCACAGGCCCGTATGACGCGGTGACGTCCTTGAGCTCAAGCAGCGTCATCCGCGGCGTCCTTTCCGATGTAGGCCTCGACCACGCGGGGATCGGACTGCGCCTCGGCCGCGGTGCCCGACATCAGCTTGCGTCCGTGGTCCAGCACCACAACCTGGTCGGTGAGCGCGGAGATCAGTCCCATGTGGTGCTCCACGATGATGATGGTGATGTCCTGCTCCGAGCGGAGGCGCTTGACCGTCGCGATGAGCTGTTCCACTTCGCCGTGGGAAAGTCCGGCCGCAGGCTCGTCGAGCAGGAGCAACGCGGGCCGTGAAAGAAGCGCCCGCCACAGCTCGATGCCTTTGTGCAGACCGTGCGAGAGTTCATCGGCCGGCAGCTCTGCTGCCCAGCCGAGCCCTCCCCGGCTGAGGAGTTCCAGTGCTTCGGTGCGGACTGCCCGCTCCGCCTGGACGGTGCGCGGCAGCCGCAGCGCCCAGGATATGGGACCGCCGGGCAGCCGGGTGTGGGCGCCAAGGAGCACATTCTGCAGGACTGTTGCGTTCAACTGCAGGGCTGGATGCTGGAAGGTGCGGGCCAGGCCCAGGTGGGCCAGCCGGGATGGAGTGCTGCCCGAGACCTCTGTCCCGTCGATGGAAATCGCCCCGGAGCTGGGCTTGTAGTGGCCGCTGATGCAGTTGAACAGGGACGTCTTGCCTGCACCATTGGGGCCCACCAGGCCTAAAATGACGCCGGGCTCGACGTCGAAGCTGACGTCCTGCAGCACTTTGACCCCGCCGAAGTGCAGGTTGACGTCCTTGAGGCTCAGGCTCGCAGCCACCCTGTACCTTCCTGTCGCATCATCGCTAGGAATGGATGCAGCCGATCAGTACTGCACGAAACTGACGCTACGGATGGCGGACGAAATTGTCAACGATTTTGGCTTGAACTCGCTGCGTCCGATGAAGCGCGAATTTCCCGTGTAGGGGTGGTACTTCAGCCGCCGGCGACGGACTGGATCACCAGGACTTCCTGGCCAGGCAGCACCTCGGTGTCCAGGCCCTGCAGCCGCCGCACCTCATCGCCGTCGACATATATGTTCACGAACCTTCGCAGTGCGCCCGTCTCGTCACGCAGCCGCCGGCCCAGCACGGCATAGTCAGAGGCAACCGCATCAAGCAGGCTTGCCACCGTCACCGGCCCGTCAGCGGGCGCAACCAGCACGGACTGCCCGCCGGCCAAGGGCTGCAGGACGCTGGGAAGCAGCAGCGCAATCTCAGGCACCGGCCACCACTGCCGCCCGGACGCACAGGACATCAGGCAGGTGGGATGCCACCTCCCTGAACGTCTCCCCTTCATCCGCGCTCGCGTAGACGGCGCCGCCCCGTGTGCCGAAGTACACCCCGGCTGGTTCGGCGGCGTCCACCGACGCCGCGTCCCGGAGCACGCTGTTGTATTCGTGCTCCGGGAGGCCGGCGCTGAGGCGCTTCCAGGTGTTCCCGGCGTCGTCGGTGCGGTGGACGGCGAGCCTGCCGTCCGGAGGGATGCGTTCGCCGTCGGCCTTCAGCGGGACCACCCAGGCGGTGCCGTCGCGGCGGGGATGGGTCAGCATGACGAAGCCGAAGTCTGCGGGCAGTCCCCCGGAGATGGAGTTCCAGCTGTCCGCGTTGTCGTCCGTCCGGTAGACGCCGTGGTGGTTCTGCGCGTAGAGGCGGCCTTCGACGGCGGCATCCGCGGCGATCTTGTGCACGCATTGGCCGAACTCCGGATTGGGATCCGGCATGAAGTAGGCCGAGATCCCCTTGTTGCGCGCTTCCCAGGAGGTTCCGCCGTCGTCCGAGCGGTAGACGCCGCCGGTGCTCATGGCGACATGGACGGTCTCACCCGAGGGGTCAACCACGATGGAATGCGCCGCCGCCCCGCCGTAGCCGGCTCCCCATTCACTGCGGTGCGGGTGGTCCCACAGGCCGCGGTTCAGCTCGAAGTGCTCCCCGCCGTCCGTGGACTTCCAGAGGGAGATGGGTTCGGCCCCCGCCCAGACCACTCCCGGCCGGGACCCGGCGTCCGGGTAGATCTGCCATACGCGCTCCACCGCCGCGCCGGTATCTTCGGGAAATTTGATGGCGCCCTGCTCCGGCTCGGTCCAGGTTGTACCGAGGTCATCGGAGTGGGCAACCGTGGGGCCCCAGTGCGGGCTGCGGACGCCGACCAGAATCCGGGTGCGGCCTTCCCTGGTATCGATTCCAATGCTGGGAATCTCCGACATCAGGAAATGCGGGCCTGTGAGGGACCACTCCTGCCTGTCCCGGCTGGTGGCAAGCCACAGCCCTTTTTTGGTACCGATTGCCAGGACAAATGATTCTGCCTCCGTTGCCATGCGGACCATGCAACCACCGGATCGGTTGGCGCGCAACGGTTTTCAGCCCCTCGGTTCCCCTCCCGGGCGGGAGGGGTCAGTCCACGAACTCAGACTGGGTCTCGATGAAGTCCCAGTCGGCGGCGGTCAGCACGGCGGCGGGATTGCCCGGATGGGGACCTCCCGCCTCGGCGATTCCCTGAAGCACGGGAAGCGGCAGCTCCTCCGCACGGAGGTTTTGCCGCAGCCACTCCTTGCTGGCGAGGTCCAGGTCCAGCCACCACATGAAGATTTCCACGATTCCCCCTCCCTAACACTTAAAACGTTAGGCACGGCCAGAGGGACCGACAAGATGCCGGCACTTAAGCAGGTGGAACGTGGCAGCGTTTTGGGTACCGGCAAGTAACTTGACCTGCCAGGGGCCGGAAAAGACGAGTACCCCCTACTCGCGACTGGCTCCTGCGGCCTCCCTAGCCTGAAATCTCAAAGCAAGCTGACCGTGCCGCTGGGGCATACGGCGCAACCGCTGGCCTGTCCTTGCCATGGTCCGTTTCACAAACAGATGGGGAAAAAGATGAAACGCACCTTAGCCACACTGGGGGTGGTGGGGCTCGGCCTCATCAGCCTCACAGCACCTGCCTTGGCCGCCGGAGACAAAGTCATCGTCTGCCACAGCGACGGCAGCACCTGGGAGCCGTTGGAGTTCAGCATCAATGCGCTGGGCGGCCACGACCATCATCCGCTGGACATCATCCCGCCGACGTCGAAATCGGAGGGCAAGAACTGGACCGCCGCCGGAAAGGAACTTTACGCCGCCCAGTGCGCGCCGCTGCCGCCCGGCGAGGTGCCCGCTCCTGTGGTGACGCCGCCTGCCGAGCAGCCGCCCGTCGTCGTCGTTACTCCCGTGACGCCGCCGCCCACGGAGGAACCCACCGTGACGCCGCCGCCCAAGGAGGAACCCACGGTGACGCCGCCGCCCACCGAGGTGCCGATCACCGTTGACCAACCTGTGGTGCAGCCACCCGCTGTCGTCGTCCCGCCCGCAGTGGAACAGCCCGCTGCGGAAACCCCTGCGGTGCAATCGCCTGAGGTGAAGTCGCCGGTCGTGGCGGCCCAGGTCCCGGCACAGCCCGCGCCTGCCAAGCAGGCTGCCGCGGCAGCGAAGGCAGCACCTAAGGCCGCGCCCGCACCAGTCAGCGTGGGAACCAACCAGGGCTACAACGCCCAGACCGCAGTGGGAGCTTCCGACGGCGGCCAGGGCTGGCTGGCAGGGGTGGGAGCACTTGCTGCGGCAGGCGCAGCCGTGGCAGCCCGCCGCCGGTCGCGTCCGTTGAACAACGCCGGCTAACCGCAATCCGCCACGAACCCGTGGCCCCTGACAAGGAAGGCGTCCTGCCAGTGCCCGGCAGGGCGCCTTCCTTCCAATCCAGCCAATGCCACTAACCAACGAGGAGTGCCATGCCACAGGACCGGAGCCGGCACGCAGCGCCCAGGCGGCACACTTGGCAGCGTGCCTGGGGAACATCGAACCGTGGGGACCTGGCCATCCTGTTCTGCGGCATCCTCGCGTTCCTGTCATTCACCCTTGGTGCTCCGCTTTTCCACCCGGCGCCGCCGCTGTCCGTTGGGAATGGTCCTGCGGCTGCCGTGGTCATCGCTGGTGGCGGGGCACCGGGTGGCCCGGCTCCCATCGCCGGGACGGGCATTCCTGCTGCAATTGCCGCACAGGATCCAGCCTCAGCCTCCCAGACCGCCCGCACGATGCCCACGGAAGTTGCGGCAGCACCTGTCCTTCCCGCAGCTGCCCAGCCCCTCCGCATCAGGTATCCATCCGCAGAGTTCGACGTAGCCGTCCACCCCCTGGACCTGGACGGTGAAGCGCAGTCCAGCCGGACCATCGAACCCCCCGCCACCAAGGACGGATACTGGCTGACGCCGTTCGGCATCCCGGGCAGTGGTTCCAGCAACACCACCTACGTGATCGGCCACAGCTGGGAAGGCGCAGACGCCCCCTTCAACCACCTCAGCTCAGCCGCAGCCGTCGGGGAACGCTTCGATGTCGAAACCACAGCCGGGACCATCAGCTACCAGGTGGAAAGCATCAAGACTTACCTGAAGTCCGGCCTCAAGGACAGCCCCGTGTGGGACATGGTGCCCAACCGGCTGGTCCTCATCAGCTGCTACACCGAGGACCCTTGGGGCAAGAATGTTGTGGTCACGGCGTACCCTGCCGCTTCCTAGCCGCTCCGCGCCCGGCACCGGAGGTTTCCGCGACCTCCAGGCCCTTCCGGGCCGAACGTACCTGTTCACACCCCTTCGCCGGACGGACAATGGGCCCCATGACAGGGGAATACTTCAACGGCACCCCGCTACTGGTGGGAATCATGCCCAAACAGCACCCGGAAGTCCTGCAAACCGCGGCGACCCTGGCTGCCCGGCTGGGCACACCCTTGGTCTGCGCCTACGTGGATGAAGCAAGCTACCTAGTGGAATGGGATCCTGCCCGCTCCGCACACCGGCTTTCGCGCGACCCGCACGCCAATGACGACATGCTGGCCCTGGCAACAGAACTGAAAGAACATGTCCAGGCCGTCGTGGACAAACTGGCATCAGAGGGTGCCTCCCTGGACTGGTCCTTCCGCACCCTCACCGGGGATCCGGCCCGCGCCTTGGGCCAGGTGGCAGCCGAACTCGACGCCCCCATCATCATCGTGGGCACCTCCGAACGCGGATTTTCGCACCGGCTCTCAGAGGCCCTCAACGGGTCCGTCGGCGCGTGGCTCAGCCACCACCAAAGCCGGCCGGTGCTGGTGGTCCCCTACCGGAAGCCGGCCCACGAAGACCGTCCCTAGGCGCTCATCGGCACGGAAATCCGCGCCGATGCAGGGGAGCTTAAAGTAAAGCGAAAGTAGTTATTCGGGATGCTGGCGCAGCGCCACTACCAGCCAGTAAGCTGATTCAAGCAAGGCCGCTCCACCTCGGTGGAAGCCGGAATTGCCCAAAAGCTGCTCCGGAGTGCGTATCCCCCAATAACGCACTCCGGAGCTTTTTTGTGCCCCCGCAGCGCAGCCCGCAGCCCCCCGTAGGCGCCGGGGAGGCGCCGAGGACACGATTGATACCCCCTGGGGGTACTTGCGGTTATACCCTACCGGGGTATACGTTGATCTCATGAAGGCTATCGAAGAAGCCGTCGCCGCCGCGGCAGCTGATCAAGCTCCCGAAGAGGCGCATGTTGCCCCGCAGCACGGGTACACGGGCAACAAAGACGCGTACCTCCGCCGCCTCAAGCGCATCGAGGGCCAGGTCCGGGGCATTGCCCGAATGGTGGATGAAGACAAGTACTGCATCGACATCCTCACCCAGGTTGCCGCCGTCACCAAGGCCCTGCACGCAGTAAGCCTTGGTCTGGTCGAAGAGCACATCGGCCACTGCGTGGTGGGTGCAGCCTCCGAGCCGGACCCGGACGCCCGCGCTGAAGCCATCGACGCCAAGGTCAAGGAAGCCGCCGACGCCATCGGTCGGCTGCTTCGCTGACACCACCCCACAATCCCCCGGCCACCGCCGGAACCTACAGAAGGAGCAAGCCATGAGCACCACCTCCCCCACCACCACAACCATCAGCGTCTCCGGCATGACCTGCGGGCACTGCGTATCGGCTGTCAGCGAAGAACTCGAAGCCATCGAAGGCGTCGAAGAAGTAAAGGTCGACTTGAACGCCGGCGGTATCTCCACCGTGACCATCAGCGCAAACAAGGAACTCTCACCCACTGACATCGGGGAAGCCGTGGCCGAGGCAGGCTACCTGGTGGTCGCCAACGAAGCCTAAGAACCATTCCGACACCGGAAAGCTGATATGAGCCACCAAGAACTGCTGCACCCGCCGGGAACCCGGATCGTCGAACTGGACATCCAGGGGATGACCTGCGCTTCCTGCGTCAACCGGGTGGAAAAGAAGCTCGGCAAGCTTGAGGGCGTCGCAGCAACGGTCAACCTGCCCCTGGAGTCAGCCCACGTCACGGTCCCGGCGGGAATAACCGACGAACAGCTGGTGGATACGGTCAACGCCGCAGGCTACAAGGCCACACTTCGGCCGCAGCACACAGTGGCTCCTGAGGCGGGACCAGCGGACCAGGTCGCTGCGATCCCGGCTTCCCGGCTCCGGCCCCGCCTCATCCTGGCGGCTGTCCTGACCGTCCCGGTGTTCATGATCAGCATGATCCCCGCCTTCCAGTTCGCTAACTGGGGCTGGGCGGCCGCGGCCCTGGCGCTGCCGGTGGTCACGTGGGCGGCCTGGCCCTTTCACCGGGCGGCCGCCATCAATGCCCGGCACTTTGCTTCCACCATGGACACGCTGGTGTCGCTCGGGGTGGCGGCGGCCTACCTCTTCTCGGCCTGGCAGCTGCTGGCAGACCCGCGAATGACGGAGCACCCCGGGATGGAGGGCATGCCCGGCGGCCTGTACTTCGAAGTTGCATCGGTAGTCACCACCTTCCTGCTCTTGGGCCGGTACTTGGAGGCGAACGCCAAGCAGAAGGCCGGCGATGCCCTGCAGGCCCTGTTGAACCTGGGCGCCAAGGATGCCACTGTCCTGCGCAACGGCAGCGAACAGAAGATCCCGGCGGACCGGCTGCAGGTGGGCGATGTCCTGGTGGTCCGCCCGGGCGAGAAGATCGCCACCGACGGCGTGGTGGTGGACGGTGCGTCCGCCGTCGACGCTTCGCTGGTGACCGGCGAGTCCGTACCGGTCGAGGTGGGCCCGGACAGCCGCGTCACAGGTGCCACCATCAACACGTCCGGCCGCCTCCTGGTGCGGGCAACCCGGGTTGGCTCGGAGACCACCCTTGCCCAGATGGCCCGGCTCGTGTCGCAGGCCCAGACCGGTAAAGCCCCGATCGCGCGGCTCGCGGACCGCATCAGCTCCGTCTTCGTGCCGGTGGTCCTTGGCATTGCCGTCCTGACCTTCGTGCTCTGGCTCCTGGCGGCCGGCCCCGACGCTGACGGCGGGCACCTGCGCCAGGCGTTCACCGCCGCCGTCGCCGTCATGGTGATTGCCTGCCCGTGCGCCCTGGGACTGGCCACCCCGGTGGGTCTGCTCACGGGCACCGGCCGGGGTGCCCAGCTGGGCATCCTGATCAAGGGCCCGCAGGTTCTGGAGGACACCCGCACCGTAGACACCATCCTGCTGGACAAGACAGGGACAGTGACCACCGGCATCCTGGCCGTAGACACCACCTCCGCGTTCCCCGGCTTCACGGATCAGGACGTCCTCCGACTCGCCGGGGCAGTGGAGGCCGCCTCCGAGCACCCCGTGGCCCGCGCCATCGCGGCTGCAGCGTCCGGGGCACGTTCCGCACCTGCAGCGAACGACGCCGGCACCTTGCCGCCGGTGCAGGGCTTCAGTTCCGCCCCGGGCGGCGGAGTGTCGGGAACCGTTGAAGGCAGGCAGGTCATGGCCGGGCGCAGCGGCTGGCTGGAGCAGCGTGGTGTTGTCCTGGATGCAGGCCAGCGGGCCCAGCTGGCCGGCGCTGAAGAAGGGGGTGCCACGGCCATCTGCGTGGCGGTGGACGGCACGCCGGCCGGAATCATCAGCCTGCGGGACAGCGTCAAGGTAGGCTCCCCCGCCGCCGTCACCCGGCTGAAGGCGCTGGGCCTGCGGCCCATCCTGCTGACCGGGGACAACGCCGCGGTCGCCGCCCGGGTGGCTGCCGCCGTCGGCATTGCGCCAGGCGATGTCTACGCCGGCGTCCTGCCCGAAGGAAAAGTGGAAGCGGTGAAACAGCTGCAGTCCCGGGGTGCCACGGTGGCCATGGCCGGCGATGGCGTGAACGACGCCGCGGCCTTGGCGCAGGCCGACCTGGGCATTGCCATGGGGTCGGGAACGGACGTGGCCATCGAAGCCGCGGACCTGACGGTGATGGGCAATGACCTCCACCAGGTGGCCCAAGCCATCGAACTGTCACGGAAGACCCTGGGCACCATCAAGACCAACCTTTTCTGGGCGTTCTTCTACAACGCGGTGGGGATCCCGGTGGCTGCACTGGGACTGCTCAACCCGATGATCGCCGGCGCCGCCATGGCCGCCAGTTCCGTCCTGGTGGTGGCCAACTCACTGCGCCTGCGCAGCTTCGGCAAGTAGCGGCAGGCAGCGGAGGCTGGGTCAGGCCGCGCCGTACCGTACTGCGGCGCGGGCTTTGGCCTTGGCAGCCTCTTCCTCCCGGTCCTTGGGCGGCGCCTGCGTCACCAGGGAGTTCAGCAGGTGCTGCGTGATGTGCGCGATCTGGTGCACGGCCTCGTCGAAGGCGTCCTGGTTGGCCTTGGAAGGCTTAGTGCTCCCGCTGATCTTGCGGACATACTGCAGCGCCGCCGCGTGCACTTCCTCGGACGTGTGTCAATGGCCATTACGTTCTGCCCATGGGCGGCCAGTTGATGTGCCCGCTGGTGGCCAGTAAAACTGCCCGGTTATGGCCAACAGATCTGCCCACTGATTCGTTTCGGCGGGGTCGGCCA